>JAZSEU010000042.1:0-13409 GCA_045531855.1 Acutalibacteraceae bacterium | reverse complement strand
GTATTTTATGGAGAAAGTAGCTATTTCGGTAGAATCAGGCATATTCACACTTATTCCACTTCCCTGAATTGTACGAAATATTCATTTAGTATAATTCGAAGTTAAATTTAAAAGGTCGTTATTGAAATATATTCCCTGTTAAATAACTATAAAAATACCGCAAATATCATTTTTATTGATAAATGCGGTATTTGTTTTTATATTAGTCGCAGCACTCGTCTATCTTTTTAGGTTTTGCAGGCTTTGGTGCTGATTTCGTTGTATCGCCAAGACCTGTTGTTTCGGAAAATATTGCATTGTTTGTAACTGCATTTACTGCATCTGTTGGAATTATAAGTTTAGCTGCAGTTCCGTTAGACATATTAACAAGAGCTTCATATTTCTTTAATTCCAAAACTGCAGAATCAACTCCGGCTTCCTTCAAAGCTTTAAGACCGTCCGCTTCAGCTTTCTTTGAGAGATAAATTGCTTTAGCTTCACCTTCTGCTCTGGCAATACGGGCATCCCTCTCACCTTCTGCGGCAAGTATCATTGCTTGTTTATCTCCCTCAGCTCTAGTAATAGCAGCAGCTTTATGACCTTCGGCTTGCAAAAGAGTTTCTCGGCGGTCTCTTTCAGCCTTCATCTGTTTTTCCATTGCATTCTGAATTTCTTCAGGCGGAATAATATTTTTAAGCTCAACTCGGTTAACCTTTATTCCCCATTTATCAGTGGCTTCATCGAGAATAGCGGTCATTTTACCATTAATAGTATCCCTTGAAGTTAAGGTGCCATCAAGCTCTAACTCACCAACAAGGTTACGAAGTGTTGTTGCAGTTAAATTTTCAAGAGCATTTATTGGATTTACAACACCATAGGTATAAAGCTTAGCGTCATAAATATGAAAATAAACAACCGTATCAATACGCATCGTAACATTATCCTTGGTTATAACCGGCTGAGGCGGAGAATCAAGGACCTGTTCTTTTAAAGTGATTTTCTTAGAAATTTTTTCGATAACCGGAATTTTAACATGAAGACCTGCATCCCAGGTGGTTTTGTATTTTCCGAGAAACTCAATAACATATTGAGTTGCCTGAGGAACAATACGAACATTAGGAATAATAATAACAAAGAGTAAGACTAGAATAATTGGAATCCACATAAAATTACCTCCTATTTTATAAGTGAATTAAAGAGTTTTTTATTTTTACTAAAAACTGGTAAAAAATTATCAAATGAAGCTAAAAAATGCTTATCAACATCGAGCATTTCTCTGATAGCGGCAGTAATGTTATCATTTTTATATGCAGCAGCACAAAGAACTGCAACAAGGATATTAACCGTATCCCTATCCCCTTTGAGATAAGCATCCTCAAAAACATCATAAAGCTTTTTTATCTGCTTTTTGGTGCCGTTTTCAAAGGTGTTTTTAAGATTTGGAATTAAAGATTCACCAAAGAAATTGATATAAAGGAAGTTGCCGTAATGAGCAATATGAGACTTATATTCCTCTTTCATAGAAGGATAAACATCAAGCATTTTCTTGGCAAAGCCTGTAACGGTCATATTACCCGATTTAGAGGCTGTTGGCAGCTCTATACCATTAGTATTTGCACTTCTTTTAACGGTTACTCCTAATTCTTTTCGAATAGATGCGGCAAAATCAATACCAACACTCTCGGCATCCTTAGCGGTCTGACTATCATCAAAAAGCCAGGCATTGATTTCTTTAAATTCACCGAAAGTTTCTTCATCTATATCGGCAACTGACAAACGATACATCTGCTTTTCATCATCAAAATTAACCAAAAACTTTTTAGTATCGTTAGAAAATTCACCATTCTCCCCTGCTTTAAAGCCTTTTTCTAAAAGAATGGGCTCTATTTCTTTAATAACCTCATTTAAATATCTGTTATCCAATTAAATTCACATCCAATTATTTGTTTTCTATATTTTAACATATATTTTTCTATTTGTCATCTAAAATTTATTGCAAGAGTGTAAATTTTAATGTATAATTATAAAAAATTAAGTTTTGGAGCAAAATATGAACTTATCTGATATAAAAACTGTTGAAAATCTGCTTAAAAAGGCAGGATTTTCCTTCAAAAAGAGCTTAGGACAGAATTTCTTAATAGATAGCTCGGTATGTCCAAGAATGGCAGAGGCCTCTTGTGATGAAAATACGGGTGTTTTAGAAATAGGTCCGGGCTTTGGTGTTTTAACCGCAGAGCTTTCAAAGGTTGCTAAAAAGGTTGTAACTATTGAGCTTGATGAGCGTCTTAAGAAAATTTTACCGATAACTCTTGCGGACTGTAAAAACGTTGAGGTAATATTTGGGGATGCTATGAAATTAGACCTTGAAAAAATCATTAAGGAGCATTTTTCTGACTGCGAACGAGTTGTTGTTTGCGCCAATCTCCCCTACTATATCACTTCACCAATAATTATGATGCTGCTTGAGAAAAAATTACCGATTGAAAGCATAACTGTTATGGTTCAGAAGGAAGCAGCCGTTAGACTTTGTGCTGAGGTTGGCTCACGGGAAGCAGGTGCAGTAACAGCAGCAGTTAGCTATTATGCCAAAAAGGAAATTCTTTTCGATGTTTCAAGAAAAAGCTTTATGCCCTCTCCGAATGTTGATTCTGCAGTTATAAAGCTTAATATTCTTCCCTCTCCGCCAATAAGGGTTAAAGATGAAAAGAAATTCTTTTCATTAGTTAAAGCCTGTTTTGCCCAAAGAAGAAAAACACTTGTTAACACCGTTTCAAACACTTTAGGCATAGATAAAGAAACACTTAGAAACGCTTTAACAGAACTTGAGTTGAGCGATACAATCAGAGGCGAAGCTTTAACCTTAGAACAATTAGCAAAACTTTCAGATAAATTATAAAAGACGGGGTTAACCCGTCTTTTATTTTACCTTAATTTCATCTGAGAGATTAAAGGAATATATGACCTTTTCCTTTACCTCTTTCTCAAATATTTTTTCACAGGCATAGCCATAGATATTTAGCTGTTCACCGTAGGTTTCTGCTAAAGTTTCAAGATTTGTTACCATATCTGTTTTGAAATCAAGGATAACAATACCGTCCTCTTCTTCAAAACAGATATCAACAGCACCCTGAATTATAATTTTTTCATTTCCTTGCTCTTCATCTAAATGAGGAGCAATTTTTTTAGCTTCAACCTCGGTTAAAAACCGCATTTCTCTTTGAACATTATTTGAATTTTGTATTCTCTTGAAGAGGTTACCTTCGAAAAATGCCTTAAGTTTTGCTCTGTCAATAGCCTCAAACTCATTTTCGGTTATAAACTGCCACTCATAAAGCCTTGAAAGTTCAGCTTCGATATCATTCGCCTTGCTAAAATCAAAGAACTGCATTACCTTATGCATTGCTGTTCCCTTTTCTGCAGCAGTAAGTCCTGTTTTACTCATAAATGACGGTTTGCCAGAAAAAGCAAACTTAGCACTTTCTGCACTGTTTGCAAGCTTTGAAACAGATGCTTTAGACTCAATATTCAAGAGTTCTTCAAACGGATATTTAAAGTTGAAGTTTTCTTTAAGTGCTTTAACTATTTCTGAATCGACATCATTTATGGTTTCGATAGTGGCAAATTTTGAATTATCAGGAATTGACTCTTCATCGATTAAAGAAACAGAGATATCGGAAATGGTTTCCTTAACCATAATACTGTTACCACTACCTCTCAGTTCTTTTCCTTTTGGATGCAGAATTAAAGAGGCTAACAACCAGTCGTTATAGCTTTTTGTTCTTGAGAAGAAGTTATAATCAATCTTGCAATCAGATGCGATTAGCATTGACTTAATCTCATTAGCCTTCTTCTCAATATCAGAAACTGTTGCAGTTATAAGTAGCCTGTCTTGAGTTCTGGTCATAGCAACATAGAGAAGCCTTAATTCCTCTTCAAGTCTTTCAGCTCTGATTTTATCAAGAATAACCTCTCTTGAAACTGTGGTGAATGGCGACTTTTCTTCTTCATCAAAATACTTGAATCCAATGCCAAAATCGGTTGAATATAAAGTACTTGAACGGGATTCATTGTCGTTAAAATCAGCTGAGGCATCAGCTATAATACAAATTGGGAACTGAAGTCCCTTAGAGCCGTGAATACTCATTATTTTGACCGAATCCGAACCTGTTTTACTTGCAGCAGAATTGAGTCCTATTTCGGACTGTTTTTCTATAAACTTAATAAAACCTCTGATACTTCCAATATTGTTTTCGCAGAAACTCTGAGCATATTCGATTAGTAAAAGAAGATTATTTCTGCGTCTTTCACCGTCTGTCATAACCGAAACAATATTAAGGTAATCGGTTTCATTAAGTAAAATTGAAATTAAGTTTGGTAAGGTATTAGCAACACTTAGAAGTCTGAAGTTTTCAAGTGTTTTAAGGAAACCTTTGCATTTTTCATTGTCGTTTTCAGCAGCAAATATCATGGCAGAATATAAATTGCCGTTTCGTTTATTTATACGAAGCTTTGCTAATTCTTCGGCAGTAAAACTGCAAATTGGAGATAAGAGAAGTGTTAAAAGCTCAATATCAGTTTGCGGATTATCAATAATTGATAGTAAAGATAGAAATGTTGCAATTTCTGTTGTTTGTGCAAATCCCTCAACACTGAAATTAGCGGGTATTCCCTGTCTTTTAAGTTCTTCTGCAATAACAGGAGCCTTACTTTTTGCAGAACGTAAAAGAATAGTGAAATCAGAATATTTTGCATTTCTGAGTGTTTCTTTATCTTCCCGTATAACAGCTCCCTCAGCCATTGTCTTTTTAATATAATTTGCAATATGTTTAGCTTCCAATATAAGTGTGTCTGCCGCATTTTGCTTAGATTCAATTAAATGGTACTCAGTTGGGCATTTTTGAGTCTCAGGATATTCGGCGGCAGGAATAAGCATTTCTTCATCGTTATATACTATATCCCCTGTTTCTTCATTCATAAACAACTCAAAAAAGAAGTTGATAAACTCACAAACTTCGCCTTTAGTTCTGAAATTATTACCTAATACTATCTTTTGAGGATGCTCAGAATCGGTTTCAAGGATAGGCAGATATCTGTTCTTTTTCTCTAAGAAATTCTTTGGATTAGCACCTCTGAAGGCATAAATGCTCTGCTTAACATCGCCAACAACAAACAGATTTTTTTCGTCACCCGAAAGCACCTTGAATAGCATATCCTGAAGGTCGTTTGTATCCTGATATTCGTCAACCATAACAACCTCAAATCGTTCAATTAAATCTTTTGTATCGTTTTCTAAGAGGAGATTTAAAGCTAAATGTTCGGTGTTATGGAAAGTAAAGGTGTTGTTTTCTTTATATTCTTCAAAAATTGCGGCTTCAAATTCGATAAGAATTTCACTCAACAATTTTATTGGCTTGGAAATTTTATCAAACTGATAATTTAAAACAGCATTATCAGCATAGAAAATTTTTCTGAGCTTTTCAAAAGCCTTGCCGGTTATATATTTATAAATATCCTTAGTGGCATCAATTTCGAAAATACCCTTAACTCCCCTTACTGTTGGAAGACTAAGGGGTGAAAACTTCTCTAAAGCATTATAAAAAGTATCCCATTCATTAGAATTTACCGCATCTTCTAAATTTTTAAGCTTGTTTGCAGTATCGGAAAATACAGGATAATAAGCCTCTGAGCAAATTTCAGAAACAGATGCCAAATCAATGGCGTTTGAAAGCGAAATCTTAGAATCTGAAATAATGGTTTTGGCTTTATTTAAAGCATATTTCCACCATAAAGAATCGCAGTTGAATGTATTTGAAGAATAGTCTTTTGCAAGACTTTTGAACCATTTTTCAGGAAATGGTAATTGACGGCTAAAATTATATATTTCAAGAATGAAATTTATGAATTTTGAATCATCATATTCCGCACCGATTAAATCAAGTAGTTCAAAAAACAAAGGGTTGTTTTCTTCAAGATAGCGGTTAACAATTGCCTTTAAAACTTTCTCATCAATGGGTCTTAGAGAATTATTATCACTCATTTTAAAATCAGGAGAAACACCTAATTTTTCAAAATTTTCTCTAACTAAATCAATGCAGAAAGAGTCAATAGTACAAATTTTTGCTGATGGTAACAAATGCTTTTGAAGTAACAGAGAAATATTATCAGGATTATTTCTGCATTCTTCGTCAAGTCTTTTTTCAATTCTTGAACGCATTTCAGCGGCTGCGGCATTTGTAAAGGTTACAATGAGCAGTTTATCAGCAGATACACTATCGGTTTTTGAGCAGAGCTTTTCAATAACTCTCTCAACCAAAACGGCAGTTTTACCCGAGCCTGCGGCGGCAGAAACCAGAATATTACCCTTGGCAAAAATAGCTTGCTTTTGTTCTTTGGTCGGATTAAATGCCATTCTCTTCTGCCTCCTTCATCTTTTCGAATACCTTGTCCATATTCAAATTTTCAACCCGTTTTACAGGCTTATTTTCAATTCCGCAAACCGATGCAAAATCACAATATTTGCAGGCGGGAGATTCTCTGCCATCAAGCGGTGAAACACTAATATCCCCTTTTGAAATAAGATTTCCTGTTTTTCTCATCAGTCTTTCGATAAGATTGAAAATTTCACTGAATTTTTCAGCCTCTATAAATGAGCCCGAGCGTTTAGAGATGGTGTTATCCTTATTTAAAGTGAGCTTTGGAACGAATTCACCAAAGCACTCCTTGTCCATCGCTTTCACAAGGTCGATATCAGCCTTTAAAAGACCGTTCATAGCAAGTCCCTCATCCTTGATATCTCTTGAAGAGGGCTGATATAAAATACCTGCCGCTGCAGAATCTGAAAGACCGTTACCTCTCGTTACTGCATAAAGGTAAATAAGCATCTGCAAATTAAGTCCAAACAAAATATCGGGCAATTTAAAGGTTTTTGAACCGGTTTTATAATCAATAATTCTGATAAAACCATTATATTCATCAACCCTGTCGATACTACCTATAAGGTCTATTTCACCACTATCGTATGGGAAAATAACCTCCTTTATATCTCCCCCGTTTCCAATGCTTAGTTCACAAGCAACAGGCTTAAATGAACTTTGGGAGAGTTCTTTTGCAATATGGCAAACAACCTCTCTCAAAGAACGGGAAATTCGGGAAATAAGGAAGTTGATACGGGCGTTTCTGATACTTGAAAAGCCCTCAACACTTGCTAAATATTCTTCAATATATTTATCGGTTAAGGAATAGAACTCCTCTTCTTTAAAAGCAGAGTAATTATCCTTATGCTCTTCAATAAATCTCTCAAGAACATAATGAACAATAGTACCTCTTTGTAAAACATCAAAATCGGCGGGCTGAATTTTCTTGGCATTCAGTCCATAGCGGCAGAAAAATGAAAATCTGCAACGGTTAAAGGTATCAAATTTTGAAGCCGACATTCTGATTTTTTTGCCGTATAGTGCTGTTGCAGTTTCCTCAGTTAATGAAAAATCTTTTTTTGCAGAAAAATCTTCAATAAAATCAACTTTTTCTTGAAGCTCTGTATCTAAAAGAGCTTCTTTTAATGAGTTGCTGTATATAAAATCACTGTTTTTTCTGCGGCAGAACTCGCTGAAAGCCGCATTGGCGGTTTCAGGCAGATTATCCTTAGCTATATTATCAGCAGGCTCAGAAATTATATCACAATCAAAGGTTGATATTATTCTTTCAACAAAGGCAGAAGGCTCTGCTTTTTCGCCGGTAATAGACTGCGAATGATAACTAATGAAAAGCATTTGAGAAGCAGAACAAAGGCTTGAATAAACAAGATAGTCTTCGTCAATGGCAGAAAACAGTGAGTTATCGGCAATTTCAATTTCATTTTCTATAAGGCTTTTACGTTCAAAAATATTGAAAATGCCCGAATTTGAAACCCCTTTTGGAAAAACTCCCTGATTAGCACCAAGGATAAATGCAACCTTAGGTCTTGAAGGTCTTATTCTATCGGCCGAGCCAAAGGTAACCTCATCAAGCATCTGAGGAATAATACCAATATCACAAAGCGATACAGCAAGCTCCATAGCCTCGCAAAAATCATCTGTTTTTATGTTTTCTTCAGCAAAGCAGGTTACAAGACTGTCTAAAATGCGAATAAATTCGTCGTAGGACTGTTTTAGAGCATCAGACGAGAAATTATCCCCTTTGTTTTCAAAACGCTCAGAAAGGCTTATAAGTTTATCAGTAACAGAGCAATCTTCAAATAGATGAAATAGAGCCTTAGCCATATCGGAGGCAGTTCCCTTAAAGGAGTCTTTAAATTTCAGTAAAGGAGCGATTGCTTTTTCTCTAAGGGCATTTATGGTTTTGAGTTCATCGGAATAATCTGTGGTATTGTTCGTTAGTCCCTGCGGATTCATATCCCAAGTTTTAAGCCACATCGAGCCATCAATATTCCAAAGATATGTATAGTTTTCAAGAATGGAAATTTCGTTTTGCTCCAATATTCCAAGTCCTGTTTTATGAAATCTTAGAATATTTTCTGTTGAAAATTTCAGTGCTTTGGTTGCTGAAGATGCCAAAACAGGAAGAGGAAATGAAGATAACGGAATTCGGTTATCAAAAAACAAACTTATTCCGTTTGCTTTGCAAGCTGCAGAAACCGATTCCTTATAAATATCGGCATCTCTTGCGATAATAACAAAGTCTTTAAATCGGTAATTCTTGGTTCTTACCAATTTTCTAATCATTCGGGCTGCAAAATTTGCTTCATCAAAGATTGTTGCAGCTTCACATACAGAAACATTACCGCTGTTTTGAGAGGATTTTATCTCCTCTCCTGCCAGTAGTTTTTCAATTACAGAAATTTCATTAGATATAAACTCAGAATTTTTTAAAATAATAGGCGGTAAAACTTTTTTGCCGCTGTTTTTGGCGGCTCTTTCAATTTTATTTATTGCCAAATGAATATTAGTGAAGATATTATAATCTTTGTTGTTATTTATATCGTTTGTGAGGGCAATATAAACGTTCTCAGACTGATTTAAAATACGTTCAATGATTTTATATTGCTGACCGGTGAAACCCTTGAAGGAATCAAAGAAAACATATTTTCCTTCGAAATAGCGAAAAGTCTCAAGCTTATGGTAAAGCTTTGTCAGCTTGTCCGCAGGGTCAATGAATTTTTCGCCTATTAAAGTATTATAGGTTTCATAAATTTTCGCAATGTCCTCAAGCTTATATTTAAGTGTGATATTTTGTGTTTTAAAAGCTGTTTCTCTGAGAATATCGGGTGTTATTGCATTGATTTTAAATTCACCAATGGTATCAAGCAATGCTGAAGCAAAGCTTATTGAATTGGAGTATTTCCCCCAAAGCCTAAGCTCTTCTTTTAAAGCGGATAAGGTTCTTTTCATAAAAATAACTTTATCGCTATCCCCTAAATCTTTCGAATTTAATCCGCCTGTATATCGGTTGATTTCATCAATTAGTCTTGAAAAGGATAAAACTGTAACCTTCTGGCTCTGTTTATCCCCTAATAACTTCAATACCGCCCTTTCGCTTTCAAAGGTATACTGTTCTGGGACTATCAGCACACAAGGGGCTTCCGTTTTAGTAAGCTCCTTAATTTTTTTAAAAACAGTATAAGTTTTTCCGCTTGAGGGTTTACCGAAAATAAACTGCAACAAAATATCACCCGTAACTTATAAAATAATAATCTGTAAAATCAGCATCAGAAAAACAGCAGGAATTCCAAAAACCGAAGATAATGAAACTGTAAACTCATTTATCGGAATGAAAACTCCCGTAAATTCAGCACTTAAATCGATAAGTCCTAAAACTCCAATACCGATTATTGCGTTTAAGAATATTGCCTTGAATGGTTTTCCACCCAAAAAATAAAATATCAGCATAATCAGTACGGAAAAAGATAATAATATAATGGCAGAATACTTTAAAAATAGCATAATATCACCCATATTAAAGTTATGAAATATTGGGTGATAAAATTACAAAAAGGCAACCTCAAACCAAAAGAATTTTCGAGGTTGCCTTAAAAATTATTCTTCCGACTCGTCAGTTTGAGTATTATCAGAATCAGTTATAAAGAAATTGCCGTTAATTGCAATATCATCGAAATCATCTAATAAATCATCGTCTTCCTTATCTTCTTTGCTTTTTTTAACAAGCTTAATAATAAGCAAAACAATAAGTGTAATAATTGCAAGAGCCACAACTGCTAAACAAATTAGAATTATTTTTGAATTTGTAGTCAAGGAATTAAAACGGTCAAAAATATTGCCTGTGGTATCGGCAGGAACCTCGTCTGAAGCCTTGGTAGGCTCTAACTCGGGATAACGCTGTAAAACGCTCTCACGGGAATCAAAACGGTAGAAACCGTATTTTCCGTCTGTATAGCAGTATAAATAATAGAAATCCGGGCTAGAAGTGTTTGCAAAGCACTTGATATCCTTATCAGAAATTTTGGTGTTGGTTGTGTAGTATTCCTCAGGAATTTCAAAGCCATCGGGCAAATCGGCAAGGATATATGTATAATTGCCTTGAACGATATAGGAAATCTCTTTAAAGGTTTTGGTTTCCTCATCATAAGTGCAGATAACCGTTTCTTCACCTTCTGGTGCCTTTAAATAATAAAGTTTAAACTCACCCTTTTCATCTGTTGCAACAGAAATCTCGGTTTCATTAAAGTTAGCAGTTGAGGCAGTGAAACCGTTGAAGAGAGTGATGCCTGAAATATCTGAAGTTACAGTAAAGTTCTGGAATTCTCCGTCTGTAATCTGTAAAGGATTAGTTTCAGGCTCTTCGGGTTCGGAAGAGGTTGTATCATCAGTTTCGCTGCGGATAATATCAACAGTATAATATTTATAATCACCGCTTGGGGAAACAACCATAATACTGCGTGTGTTGGTGCCGAATTTTAATGCAGAGCTTCCTGAAACCGTAACAGTTGCACTACTGTCAGCCGGAGTTGCATAGATTTCGCATTTTTCAACACTCTTACCAACATTAACTGTGTATTTAGTTGTTGAAGCTGAAAATCTCGGTGAAAGTGTTCCGTTGCTTACAGAAAGTGATTTAAGATTAGTGTTAGTTGATAAAGCAACATCCTTAACCTGAAAAACAGCTGAAGCACCAGATATAGTTATATCAGAAGCAGGAACACCATCGCTCTTATAACCACTAACGGAAATAGTTGAAGAGCCTGCCTTTAAAGCACTAAAAGTTAAAACATAGTTTTCTTTTTGGAGCATATTCATGTCCTGGTCTAAAATTCGCAAAGTGCCGGCTCCGCCACTATCAGCACCTGAAACATACTTAAGAATATCAGCGTTATATGTTACTGTTAAATCGGCACCTGTCATCTCAGTACCGGTTATTGAAACGGTAACCTTAACAGTATCTCCAACGGTGGCTGGACTGTCAAAACCAATAACTGTGTCAGCCGCAAAAACATTGAAACTAAAAAATGCGGATAACAAAATTAAAAGGCATAAAATTGAGGAAACAAGTTTAAATAAATATTTTTTCATATTATCAATCCTTTATAGTGTATCTACCTAATAAGTGTAGTTTAATATTACCTATATCGCTTATGGTAATCTTACCATCTTTATTAACATCAGCAGCAGTAAGATTATTTCCTGATAAGGTATATCTACCTAACAAGTGAAGTTTAATATTACCTATATCACTGATTGTAATCTTTTCGTCCCCATTAACATCGCCACGTTTAACTGTAGGAGTGGACGGTGTGCTGGGAGTATTTGGTGTTGAGCTACCGGGTATTGTTCCGGTTGAATTGACATAAAGAACACAGTCTTTATCGGCATTAACAGAAATATTGTAATCGGTTGTATAGCCTGTTTCTGATTCAACAATAATTGTAATTTTGTGAATGCCCTTTGTTAGATTATAGCTTGAAGGTGAAACAATTTTAGCAGTTGTCATTACAGGAATAGCTTTAATCGCAGTATCCCCGCTGATTTTCAAAGAATATTCAAATGTATACTTATCAAAGGATGGAGTTAAACCTGAAACAGACATCGAACCTAAATAATAGTTATTAAGCTTATTGTTTTTTTCAGGCAAAACTGTTTTATCAGAGGGTAAATCCTTGAAAACGGGAATTTTAAAAGTCAAAGAAAAAGATGTATTGTTTTTATAGATTTCTCTAAGGTTTCTTCCTTTGCTATACGCATCATGAGCCGCTTGGGCGTATTGATGAGGACTGGTTGGATGAAAATTATGAACATTAAAATCCTGTAAATAATAAGTATCCTGACCGGCAGTTACATAACCATTGGACAGCATTTTTGCTCCCTCGATAATCGATTTGGAGCGTGTGTTCCAACCTTGAGACTTAGCAAAAGCGAGACCGTTAGCTATGACTGCGGCTTCATTACTGCCTGAAGCTTTCCAGTTAAAGAAATTATAGTAACCTTCATAGCCTGAATATTTACCGCTAATCATAGAACTATTTCCGCTAGCTCCGATCTCGTGTCTTATTTTTGAAGCTATAACATATGGACTAACTTTAGAAGCCTCAGCGGCTGCCATAATAACCTTAACGTAATCTCCACCATATTCGGTATCTTTAGGGTCATCATATTTATTAGCTAAAAATGTCCCTTCAACTATATTTCGAACTCCCTCTTCGTTCTGACGGGTTTTATCGTATCCCTGTTGTAAAAACATATAGATATCGTCTGCATTAAGGAAGTTTCTCGGGTCCATATAAAAGGCAACAACTTCTCTTGAGGCTCCGGCCCAGCCGCCGTTACTAATAACCCATTTGCTATCAGACCATTCATAGTTACCGGGAGTCATAGAAAGCCAAGAAGCATTATTAGGATAATCATAAGATACCTGTTTCAAGGTGTTACAAGACTGCAAGAAAGTTATTTCCTTGAATGATATATTAACGGGGTCTGCAATAAATTCCCAGTTCGGATAGTTAGCCTTTAAAGCTCTAAGACCATCGTGGTAACTCTCAGGAAATTCTTTTAGTTTCTCTTCAAAGCTAGCATCTGGGTCATACGTTACTATTCTGATATAGGAAGCATCGTAAGCAATCCAACCTGTTATTTGTTTAGTGCCGTTATGATATGTAACATTATACCAATCATACTCATTTTTCTTATCTCTTGTAGGAGTGGGGTTTAAAACGGTAGCCGTTCTGTTAGATATCTTTTCAATACGTTCATATTCCGTTCCGGCACCTGTTCTAACGCCAACATCAGTTCCGTCAATATACATCGTTGTAACAGTAGTGGCAGAAATATTAAAACTAAATCCAATGGTTACAAAGACAATTGTAAAAGTTAAAATCAAAGAAACTATCTTTCTCCAATTAGCCATCTTTTTTTCCTTTCTACACTTTTAACATACAATTTCATTATACATTTTAATGAGTAATATGTCAACGAATATTCGACAAA
>JAZSEU010000020.1:0-25996 GCA_045531855.1 Acutalibacteraceae bacterium | reverse complement strand
AGTTTTTCTTTGGCGGCGGTGATTATATCGGTTGGGTTTATCTTTAAAACACTTCAGGATAACCGCCGCTATAGATTAGAGCTTGAAAACAGCTATTCAAGAAATCTCGATGATTTTTCTGCCGCTATGAACAATATTTCTCTGACCTTGAACAAGGCAAAGTATCTTTCTTCACCTGAACAGATAAGTCATATTGCGGCAAAGCTGCTATCAGAGTCGGAGCTTTCAAAATCGGCTCTTTCCCAGCTCCCCTCAAACGAGGAGCTGACCGTTTTAAACCGATTTTTATCTCAGGTTGGAAACTTTGCTCTGTCGGTCTCTAAAACACTTATTTCAAGCGGAGAAATTTCCTCAGATGATAGCCAGAATATATCCCTTTTAAGCGATACCGCAGAAAAAATTTCTTCGCTTGTAAGCGATAGCCAAATCGCTTATAACAACACAGACTACTGGGCAAAAGAGCTTGATAAAAAACTCGAAAACGAGGTTGATAGTGAGAGCCTCTCGGTTGCACTTTCAGGCATTGAGGATGAGCTTTCGGATTATCCAACCCTTATTTATGACGGTCCCTATTCCGACCATATCTTAGAAAAGGAGCCCGCCCTTTTAAAGAATGCCGAAACCATTTCAGAGCAAACAGCTATAGAAAATGCTGCTAAAATATGCGAATGCGAGAAAAAGGAGCTTACCTTTGATGGCTTTGTTGCGGGAAATCTTCCCGCATACCGCTTTATCGGTAACAATATTTCGGTTTCGGTCAGCCGAGCAGGCGGAGAAGTTATTTATATGAGAAAGGAAAGAGAAATCAAGTCCTCTGTTTTAAGCTATGAACAGGCAGTTCAAAAAGCTAAACGTTACCTTGAAAGAATAGGAAAGCTTGGAATGATGGAAACCTATTATATGGTAAATGAGGGCACTTTGGTTACAAACTTTGCCTTTGTTGACGGCGAGACTATATGCTATACCGACCTCATAAAAGTCGGCGTTGCACTTGATAACGGAGAAATAACCCTTTATGAAGCGGGTGGCTTTATCTCAAACCACGCCGAACGAGTCTTCACCACACCAGAATACACCGCAGAACAGGCAGAGGAAAAAATAAATAAAAGCCTTACTGTTAAAAGCCACGCTTTAAGCCTTATTCCAACCAAGTCAAGCGGAGAGGCACGTTGCTACGAATTCACCTGCACAGCCGCCGATGGTCAGGATATTCTCATATATATAAATGCCTCAACCCTAAAGGAAGAGGAGGTTTTAATACTCCTCAAAAGCGATGGAGGGATTTTGGTTAAATAAAAAATCACAACATTTCGGTGGATATATCGCTTTCCCCCACCACAAATTGTATACCCTTAAAATAAGGCGAAAAATAATAAAAATAATGCTTGCTTTTTTATATGTGTTGTGCTAAAATATATGAGCATTTGATTTCACTTGGACCTCTTCCAAGTGGGTTCATTGCCGAAAATTCGACATTGAAGCGGATGGTCCTCTGTCAAATAGGGCATGAACATCTGGTGAAAAATTAAGGAGGAAGACAGAATGGATGCTTTAAAAGAATTAACAGCTGGTATGCTCAAAAATGATGTTCCAGAAATTCTTATCGGTAGCACTGTTAAGGTGCACGTAAGAATTAAAGAGGGCGAGAAAGAAAGAATTCAGGTTTTCGAGGGAACAGTTATTGCTAAGAACAATAGCGGTATTTCTGAGACCTTTACCGTTCGCCGTGTTGCCTATGGCGTAGGCGTTGAACGTGTATTCCCGGTTCATTCACCAAGCGTTGCTAAGGTTGAACTTGTTCGCAAGGGTAAAGTTCGCAGAGCGAAGCTCTACTATCTACGCGATAGAGTTGGTAAAGCAGCAAAGGTTAAAGAGCTTATCTAAGCCAAAGCAAAAGGGGGAGACTTTAATTCAAGTCTCCCCTTTATTCAATTTTACCTAAGAGGTACTTATTATGGGAAAATTCAATTTTTTTGATTCCGATAACAAAAAAAACTTTTCCGAAGAGGGCTTTATTGTTGATACAAGCATTGCCGATTCTATGCCTGATGCACCGCCAGAACAAGTAAAGGACACTTTAGCCACTCAGGTTATTGAATGGGTTGAGGTTGTATCTATTGCAATTATTGCAGTTGTGATTATCTTCACAGCTTTCTTCAGGGTTGCAACCATTTCGGGCGACTCTATGAAAAACACCCTTATTCATAACGACAAGGTTGTCATAACAAATTTAGGATACGAGGCAAAGCAGGGTGATATTGTTGTTATCTCCCGAAACGCTGAAAACTCCCTTGAGGCTCAGACACTTTCTAACGAGCCGATTATCAAGAGGGTTATTGCTGTTGGCGGTCAGACCGTTAACATTGATTTCGAAAAAGGAATAGTTTATGTTGACGGGGTTGCCTTAGAGGAAGACTATATCCTTGCCCCAACGGTTGATAGGGGCGATGTTCAGTTCCCTCTCTTTATTCCTGAGGGCTCAATTTTTGTTCTTGGCGATAACAGACCCGAATCGCTCGACAGCCGTTATTCCCAAATAGGAAACGGCGGTATTATTGATGAGCGTTATGTTTTAGGCCACGCCGTTTTCAGAATTTTCCCCTTTGATAAAATAGGAAGGCTTGACTGATATGAACGATAACACACAGAGCATTCAATGGTTTCCGGGGCATATGGCGAAAACCCGCCGTAAAATCAAGGAAATTTTGCCCCTTATTGACGCCGTTGCCGAGGTTGTTGATGCAAGAATTCCCCTTTCAAGCCGAAACCCTGAGCTTAAAGAACTAATTGGTGATAAACCGCATATCATTCTGCTCAATAAATGCGATATGGCTGATAAAAGGGTTACTGACGGGTGGATAAGCCATTATAAAAATCAAGGTATAACCGCTATTGCTATTGACTGTAAATCGGGAAAAGGTCTCAACCATTTCAAAGACACGGTTAAAACCGCACTTAAAGAAAAGTTGGAGCTTTATGCCAAAAAGGGTATGGTTGGAAAACCGCTTCGGGTTATGGTTGTTGGTATTCCCAATGTTGGAAAATCCTCATTCATAAATAAAATTGCAGGTAACACAAAGGCAAAGGTTGAAAACCGCCCTGGTGTTACCAGAGGCAACCAATGGTTTACTATTGACAAACAGCTTGAGCTACTTGATACCCCCGGTGTTTTATGGCCAAAGTTTGAGGACCAGACGGTTGGCGAGCATTTAGCTTTCACAGGTGCTGTTAAGGACCGCATTTTAGATACCGAGCTGCTCAGTATGCGGCTTTTGGAAATTTTGGGCGAGAATTACCATGAAAATCTTGAAAAGCGTTACGGAGCTCTTGATTTTGACTGTGATTCTTATGACCTCCTATGCCAAATCGGCAAAAAGAGGGGTATGGTAATTCGTGGCGGTGAGACCGACACCGAAAGAGCCGCTAATATGCTGCTCGAGGAATACCGAAACTGCAAAATCGGTTATATTTCACTTGAAAGGGCGGATAATAATGCCTGATTTAAGTTACGAGAAAGCCGCAAAAATAAGCGGCTTTAAGTATATCTGCGGAGTTGATGAGGCGGGAAGAGGTCCCTTGGCCGGTCCTGTTTGTGCCGCGGCGGTTATTTTACCTGAAGACGCCGAAATAGAAGGTCTTAACGACTCCAAAAAACTTAGTGAAAAGAAAAGGGAGGCACTTTTCCCCATTATCTGTGAAAAAGCTGTGGCTTTCTCTATCGCCTACGGCACTCTCGAAGAAATCGAAGAGCTTAATATATTAGAGGCTACATATCTTGCTATGAACAGAGCGATTGAGGGTCTAAATGTTCCTGCCGATTATGCTTTGATAGACGGTAACCGAGTACCAAAGGGAATAAAAATCCCTTGCGAAACGGTTGTTAAGGGGGATGCCAAATCATCCTCAATTGCGGCGGCTTCCATTCTTGCAAAGGTTACGAGGGACAGACTTCTTCTTGAATACGATAAAGAATATCCCGAATATAATTTTGCAAAGCATAAGGGCTATGGCACCAAGGAGCATACCGAGGCAATTTTAAAATACGGCCCCTCAAAAATACATAGACTTTCCTTTCTTAAAAATATTCTGGAGAAAATAGGATGAATATAGGAACGGTTGGAAAAAGCGGTGAGGACAGAACAGCATCCTTTTTAAGAAAAAGGGGCTATGCCATTATAAAACGCAACTATCAGTGCCGCTTCGGTGAAATCGACATAATAGCCGAAAGAAAAGAATATATTATCTTTGTTGAGGTTAAAACCCGAAAGGAAGGAAACCTTTACGCCCCTGCAGAAGCGGTTGATAGCAAAAAGCAAAAAAGGATTATGTTAACCGCAGAGGACTTCCTTTCAAAATTCCAGACCGACCTTCAGCCAAGGTTTGATATTGCCGAGGTTATAGTAAAGGAAAATACGGATGGAAGCCTAAGCTACAGCCTCAACTACATAGAAAACGCTTTTTGAGGTAGTATATGAATTTCTTTGACCTGCACTGCGATACACCCTTTGAATGTTATAAACAAAACGAAGAGTTTTATGTAAACTCACTTGCCGTTTCAGGCAAGAGCGGTGAAATATTTGAACGATGGAAACAGGTTTTCGCAGTATGGATAAAGGATGATGAAAATAATCCCTTTAAAACTTACAAGGAAATTTTAAAGGATTTCAAGGCAAGGCTTAAAACCGCTCCAAAAAATCTTACCCCTTATTTTGCCGTTGAGGGCGGTGCGGTTATTGAAAGGGATACCGATAAGCTTTTTACTTTAAAGCAAGACGGCATAAAGCTTTTAACACTAACCTGGAACGGCGAAAATAATATTGCAGGCGGGGCTTACAGCGAAAAAGGGCTTACCGATTTCGGCAAAAGTGCGATTGAGATAATGAACCGCCTTAAAATCGGCTGTGATTTATCCCATATAAATGAAAAAAGTTTTTACAAGGCGATAGAAATTGCAGATTTTCCACTAGCTACCCATTCAAACTGCAAGGAAATCTGTCCCCATAAACGAAATCTGAGCTTGGAGCAAATAAAACTTATCTGTGAAAAAAACGGAGTTATAGGTCTTAATTTTTATCCCTTGTTTTTAGGCGAAAATGTATTCGATAAAATTTATCAAAACATTTTTTATCTTTTGGATAAGGGATACCAAGATAATATCGCCATCGGCTCGGATTTTGACGGTGCAAAAATGGATAAAAATCTTGATAAAATATCAAAAATTCCAACTCTTTATGCATTTTTAGAGGCTAAAGGAATAAATAAAGCTATACTTAATAAAATTTTCTTTAAAAATGCAGATAATTTTATTGCAAAGCTTTGAAAAAACGAGTATTATATACGAAGGATAGTTGATATATAGGAGTTATATTTATGAATTACATCAGCACAAGAGATAAATCTGTTAAGGTTTCTGCGGCAAATGCTATCGCAAGGGGAATTTCCGCCGAGGGCGGTTTGTTTGTTCCCGATAGCTTTCCTGCATTTTCAAAGAAAGATTTTGAAGAAATAGCAAAGCTCGATTATAAGGGAAGAGCAAAATATATCTTAAAATATTTCCTGAACGATTTCAGCGAGGAAGAGGTTGAATATTGCGTTAACGGAGCATATACAGGAAGCTTTGATAATGAGCAGCCCGCTCCCATTTCTCTAATCGGCAAAAACGCTAATATCTTAGAGCTTTGGCACGGACCCACCTGTGCTTTTAAGGACTTAGCTCTTCAGCTTCTCCCCTATTTGCTTACAACCTCGGCTAAAAAGGTTGCAGGTGGTAAGAAAATAGTTATTCTTGTTGCAACCTCGGGCGATACAGGTAAAGCCGCACTTGAGGGCTTTAAGGATGTTGAAGATACCGAAATTCTCGTTTTTTATCCGAGCGAGGGTGTAAGCCCTATGCAAAAGCTTCAGATGAGCTCGCAGGAAGGCAAAAATGTTCATGTTTGTGCAATTATCGGCAACTTTGACGATGCTCAAACAGGGGTTAAAAAGATTTTCACGGATAATGCTGTTAAAGAAAAGCTATCTGAGAACAATATGCAGTTTTCTTCTGCAAACTCAATTAACTGGGGCAGACTTGCTCCCCAGATAGTTTACTATGTATCGGCTTACTGCGATATGCTGAGCCGTGAAGACAATTACCTTGAAAACGGCTTTAATATTGTTGTTCCAACAGGTAACTTCGGAAATATTTTGGCGGCTTACTATGCTAAAAAGATGGGTGTTCCGGTGAATAAACTCATCTGTGCTTCAAACGCTAATAATGTTTTAACCGATTTCATAAACACCGGTGTTTATGACCGCAACCGTGATTTCTATACAACCATTTCTCCCTCAATGGATATTCTCATTTCAAGCAACCTTGAAAGAATGTTGTTCGAGCTTTACGGAAATGATGATAAAGCGGTTGCCGCTTTGCAAAACTCCCTTTCAGAAAACGGAAAATTTGCCGTTACCGATGAGGTTAAGGCATCCCTTTCCTCTCTTTTCTGGGGTGGCTGCTGTGATGATAAAGAAACTAAGGCTACTATCGGAAAATACTTCGAAGATTACGGTTATCTTGCCGACACCCATACTGGAGTTGCTCTTAATGTTTATGAGCAATATGTAAAGGCTACCGGAGATGACAGGCCAACCGTTATCGCCTCAACCGCTTCGCCCTATAAATTCGCAAAGAGTGTTTTATCCTCGGTTACTGATGAAAAGGCTGACAGTGAATTCGCAGAGGTTAAGCTGTTATCTGAAATTACGGGAACAGAAATTCCAGAGCCTATTGCCGCTCTCGAAAACAAAACCGCAAGATTTAAAGATATTTGCGAAAAGCAGGATATGTTAAATGCGGTTTATAGCTCTCTCAATATAAAATAAATAAAATCAATATCCGGCTTTTGCCGGATATTGATTTCTTAACACCTTATTTAGCTTTGAAGGTATCGCAGCAGGTGTCTTCAGCTCGGTTTGCCGAGCCGTTTCCGACTTGAATCTTGCCTGCAGAACAAGCGTCATCCTTTGTGTGATAAACACAGTTCTTAACGTTGCAAGCGATGCAAGACTTTGTTTCACAACTATAATCTGTCAATTAAATCAAGTCCTTTCCGACCTTTAAGGTCAGTTATATTTTGCGTTATTTTAAAAGTTTTATTCCAAGAGAAAGAAGGGAAAAAATGAGTATTTTTGCAATTTCAGATTTGCATTTATCTTTTGGCACCGATAAGCCTATGAATATTTTCAAAGGCTGGGATAATCATACCGAAAGATTGAAAGCAAACTGGCTTCGCCTTGTGAAAGAAGAGGATACTGTTATTTTGCCCGGTGATTTTTCTTGGGGACTTAAAATTGAAGAAACGGTAGAGGATTTTAAATTTTTAGAAAGTCTTCCCGGAAAAAAGATTTTACTTAAAGGAAACCATGATTTATGGTGGAGCACTGCGAAAAAAATTCGTGAATTTTTTGAAATTAACAATTTTTCATCCTTTGATATTATTTTTAATAACTGCATAGAGGTCGAAAACTATGCAATAGCGGGAACTCGGGGTTGGTTTTATGATAATGCCGCCGATAAAAAGGTTTTAATGCGAGAGGCGGGCAGACTTGAAGCATCCCTCTCAGCCGCCGAAAAAACAGGACTTCCTATTTTAGTGTTTCTCCATTACCCACCCGTTTATAAGGATTATGAATGCCGAGAAATTCTGGATATTTTAAAGCAGCATAATGTTAAAACTGTTTACCACGGTCATATTCACGGCTTGGGCTATTTGAATGCAGTTACGGAATATGAGGGCATAAATTTTCGGCTAATATCGTGCGATTGCATTGATTTTACACCATATTTTATCGCCTAATATATATAATTTAACTAAATTTAAAAAAATGCTGGTAAAAAGTGTTATACTATGCTATAATAGTTTGGATATTTAAAGGCTTATGCGGAGGTTAAAAAAATGAGCTTAAAAGAAACAAAAAAGATTTCAGCCAACAGATATGAGTTGGAAATTATTGTTGAGGGAGAAAGATTTCGTGAGGCTATAAAGTTAGCTTATAAGCAGAACGCCAAGAAAATCAATGTTCCCGGTTTCAGAAAGGGCAAAGCTCCCTATGCTATGGTTATGAAGATGTATGGCGAGGAGGCTTTCTTTGAGGATGCTCTCAACCTTATCTATGGCGATGTTGTTGAAGAGGCTATAAATGAATCTGGCCTTAGAGTTATCAACGATAAGATGGACTTTGATATGGTTTCCATCTCAACCGAGGATGGCGTTGATTTCAAGGTTTCGGTTACAACCTATCCCGAAATCGAAATCGGTGAATATAAAGGTCTTAAGGCTGAAAAGAACAAGGCTTCTGTTACCGCTTCTGAGGTTAATGCTCAGATTAAGTCTATGGCAGAAAGAAATGCTCGTATGGTTTCAGTTGAGGACAGGGCTGCTATCTTAGGCGATACTGCAGTTATCGACTTCGAGGGCTTTGTTGACGGTGTTGCATTTGATGGCGGCAAAGCTGAGGGCCACGCTTTAGAGTTAGGCTCAGGTCAGTTCATCCCCGGCTTTGAGGACCAGATTGTTGGTCATAACATTGGCGAGGAGTTCGATGTTGTTGTAACCTTCCCTGAAGAATACGGTGCTAAGGAGCTTGCAGGCAAAGAGGCTGTTTTCAAGATTAAGCTTCACGAGATTAAGGTTAAAGAGCTCCCCGAAATTGATGATGAGTTTGCTAAGGATGTAAGCGAATTTGATACCCTTGCTGAGCTCAAGGCTGATATCAAGGCTAAGGCACTTGAAAGAAAGCAGAAAGCTAATGACGAAGAGGTTGAGAATGCTCTCGTTCAGCAGATTGTTGATAGCATTAAGGGTGAAATCCCCGAGGCAATGTTTGAAAACCGTCTTAACCAGAGTGTTGAGGAGTTTGCTTACCGCTTGCAGTCTCAGGGTCTTAACCTTGAAACCTATCTTAAGTATACTAATTCCAGCATAGAGGATTTCAAGAATTCTTTCCGTCCTCAAGCTGAAAGCCAGGTTAAGTTCAGACTCGCTCTTGAGAAGATTGTTGAGCTTGAGAAAATCGAGGCAACCGAGGAAGAAATCAACGAGCAGATTGAAAAAATGGCTAAGGATTACGGTATGGAAGCTGAGCAGATTAAGGCTGCTGTTCCTACCGAGGAAATCGCAAAGGACCTTGCAGTTGGTAAGGCTATCGACTTCATAAAGGATAACGCTGTTATCACAGAGAAGAAGCCCGCTGCTAAAAAAACAGCCAAAAAGGCTGAAGAAGAAACCAAAGATGCTGAATAACTGATTAACTTTTCTTTGTTTTGTTCACACTATGGTTGCCGGCATCATTCGGTGCCGGCATTTTTTAAATTACACTATAAAAGGAGTTATAATTATGAGTATTGATATGGCTTTAGTTCCTTATGTTATCGAGCAGACAGGCAGAGGAGAGCGTTCTTATGATATCTTCTCCCGTTTGCTTAACGACCGCATTATTATGCTTAACGACCAGGTTGACAATGCAACTGCCAGCGTTATAATTGCACAGATGCTTTATCTTGAGGGTCAGGACCCCGATAAAGATATAAGCTTCTATATCAACAGCCCCGGCGGCTCGGTTAGTGCAGGTATGGCAATTTATGATACAATGCAGTATATCAAGTGCGATGTTAGCACCATTTGTATGGGTATGGCAGCAAGTATGGGTGCATTCCTCTTAGCCGCTGGTACTAAGGGCAAGCGTTTAGCTCTTCCTAACAGTGAAATTATGATTCATCAGCCCTTAGGTCAGGCTCAGGGTCAGGCAACCGATATTCTTATCCACGCAAATCACATTGAGAAGACCAGAGCCAACCTCAACAGAATTTTAGCTGAGAACACAGGCAAACCCCTCGATGTTATCGCAAAAGATACCGAGAGAGATAACTTTATGTCGGCAGCTGAGGCTCAGGAATACGGACTTATTGATAAGGTAATTACTAAGAGATAGGAGTTTTTCCTATGGCAAAGGAAAAAGATTTAGAAATCTGTTGTTCTTTCTGCGGAAAATCACAGGATGAGGTTACCCGTCTTGTTGAGGGTCCCGGTGTTTATATCTGCGATACCTGTATTGAATTCTGCAATTCCTTGCTTTTTGCAGATGAAGAGGGTGCAAAAAAGAGCAATAAGAAAAAAGAAAAATCGGAGTTTATCCTTCCAAAACCGCAGGAAATCAAGGCTCAGCTTGACCAGTATGTAATCGGTCAGGAAGAGGCAAAGAAAACCCTTTCGGTTGCGGTTTATAACCATTATAAAAGAATTTTCAAGAACACTGAAACGGGTGTTGAGCTTAATAAGAGCAATGTTTTAATGTTAGGACCTACGGGTGTTGGCAAAACCTTGCTTGCTCAAACCCTTGCTAAAGCCCTTGATGTTCCGATTGCCATAACAGATGCAACAACTCTTACAGAGGCAGGCTATGTTGGTGAGGATGTTGAGAATATTCTGCTTAGACTTATCCAAGCGGCAGACTATGATATCGAAAAGGCAGAAAAAGGAATTATCTATGTTGATGAAATAGATAAGATTGCAAGAAAATCGGAAAACGCTTCTATAACAAGAGACGTAAGCGGCGAGGGTGTTCAGCAGGCTTTACTTAAAATTCTTGAGGGCACTGTTTCAAATGTTCCCCCTCAGGGTGGCAGAAAGCATCCCCAACAGGAATTTATCCAGATTGATACCACCAATATCCTCTTTATTTGTGCGGGTGCGTTCGATGGAATCGATAAGGTAATCGAGAAGAGGGTTGGCGGCTCAAGTCTTGGCTTTGGTGCAGATGTTAAATCTCCAAAAAGCATCGAGGCAGAAACTTTGAGTATGACCGCAACCCATCAAGATTTAGTTAAATTCGGTCTTATCCCCGAGCTTGTGGGAAGACTTCCTGTTATAACAGCCCTTAAGGGTATGGATAAGGATACTCTTGTTAAGATTATGACCGAACCCAAAAACTCGATTATAAAGCAATATGAAGCCCTCTTTAAGATGGATAATATAGAGCTTGTATTTGAAAAAGCGGCACTTGAAAAAATCGCCGAGGAGACGGTTGAAAGAAAAACGGGAGCAAGAGGACTTCGCTCAATAATCGAGGGCATTTTGCAGAAATTTATGTTTGAAGCCCCCAGTGATTCTACCATCCGTAAAATCACAATTACCGAAAAAACCATTCTTAACGGCGAAGCCGAAATTGAAAGAGAATAATTAAAAAGAAGACTCAGTAAACTGAGTCTTCTTTTTTCGATATATTAAGCTCTTATTTCTCGCTGAAAATTACTGTTACATCAGGATGCAACTGCAAAATCGAAGCCGGAACTTCAGGGGTGATAGGACCATAAAAAGATTTTTCAACAATATCCTTTTTAGCCTCGCCGTTTGCTATAAGCAAAACCTTTTTAGCGTTCATAATAGCTCCCATACCCATTGTTATTGCCTTGGTAGGAACATCCTCTTTCTTTTCGAAGAAGCGTGCGTTTGCCTCAATAGTTGAGGGGTCAAGCACTACGGGATGGGTTTCCTTTGTGAAATATTCATCAGGCTCATTAAAGCCGATATGACCGTCAAGTCCTATTCCTAAAAGCTGAATATCAGTGCCGCCCAAGCTTTCGATAAGTGCGTCATAACGTTTACCCTCTTCTACAAGGTCCTCAGCACAGCCGTTTGGAACATAAGTCTTATTTATATCAATATTGATATGCTCAAAAAGATTTTTGTTCATAAAATAGCGATAGCTCTGGTCGTTTGAGCCGTCAAGCCCCTCATATTCATCAAGGTTAACAGAGGTAACTTTGGAAAAATCAAGCTCGCCCTTAGCGTTATACTCAGCAAGCTTTTTATAAGCACCAACCGGTGAAGAGCCTGTTGCAAGACCTAAAACACAGTTCGGCTTATTCTTTACAACCTCAGCTATAATATCAGCCGCCTTAACGCTTAACTCATCATAAGATTTAACAGTTATAAATTTCATTAAAATCTTCCTTTTCTATATTTTATTAGGCACTATGTCCCTTACTAACTATTTTATCCGCAATAATGTTTGCATATTCTGTGCATTTATCCTCGGTTTCAGCCTCTATCATAACCCTTATTACAGGCTCTGTTCCGCTTTCACGAAGAAGTGCTCTGCCCTTGCCGTCAATGAGCTTTTCAACCTCAGCCTTAGCCGATAAAACATCATTATCAGAAAGAACTGCCGCTTTATTTTTAACACGGATATTCTTAACAAACTGAGGATAAAGCTTAACAGGGCAAGCAAGCTCAGCAAGACTTAGCTTCTTATCGCAAATTTCCTCTGCTATCATAATAGCAGTGAGCAAACCGTCTCCCGTTGTTGCATATTTTTTAAGAATAATATGACCTGACTGTTCTCCACCCAAGCTATAGTCATTCTGCTGCATACATTCGTAAACAAATCGGTCTCCAACCTTGGTCTGAACGCAGTTTATACCGATTTCCTTAAGACTATCAAAGAATCCGCTGTTGGACATAACGGTTGCAACAACTGTATCCCCATTGAGAATGCCTCTATCCTTAAGGCGTTTACCCAAAATATACATCATTTTATCGCCGTCAACAACATTTCCGTTGCCATCAACTGCGATACATCTATCACAGTCTCCATCAAAGGCAAAGCCTAAATCAAGATGCTGTTCCTTAACGATTTTGCAAAGATTTTCGATATGGGTTGAACCGCAATTTGTGTTAACATTAAGTCCATCCGGCTCAGCACCAACAACAACCATCTGAGCACCTAAAGCCCCAAAAACAGACTTAGCTATCATCCAGGAAGCACCGTTTGCACAGTCAAGACCGATTCTGAGCTTCTTATAAGAATTAGAAGCCAAGGAAATTAGGTAACCAACATAGCGGTTTCTACCTGCAACATAGTCAATAATCTGACCTATATGCTCCCTATGTGCCAAAGGTAAATCATCGCCCGAAACACCGAGAACATCAAGGTTTCCGTCAATATAAGCCTCTATTAAAGAGGTTGTTTCATCATCAAATTTTTCGCCATAGCGGTTGATAATCTTAATTCCGTTATCATAAAAAGGATTATGGGAAGCGGTTATCATAATTCCGCAGTCAAACTCATCCTGACGTGTAACATAAGAAACGCTTGGCGTTGTTGTTACGTGGAGCATATAAGCATCCGCACCCGATGCGGTTATACCTGCAACTATAGAATATTCAAGCATATAGCTTGAACGGCGGGTATCCTTACCGATAACGATTTTAGGTCTGTAACCCGCTTTCTCATTTCCTGAAAGCTTGGAGGAAAAGTACCAACCCAAAAATCTGCCGACCTTATAAGCCTGCATCGAGGTAAGGTTTAAATTTGCCTCGCCTCTGAAGCCATCAGTTCCGAAATATTTGAGCTTACCCGGAACAAAAGCCTCTTTTTGCTCAATAACCATACTATCAACCAAAAGTTCATCGGTTGTTATATTAAAAAGCTCGCAAAGGCTTAAAACCTTATCTATCTGCGGAAGTGCCTGGTCCATTTCCCATTTTGAAACCGACTGCCTCGAAACAGAAAGCTTTTCTGCCAACTGCTCCTGAGAGATATTCTGACTTGTGCGAAGTTTGGTGATTTTTTCTCCTATAGTCAAAGTTGAAAACCTCTTTTCAATATTTTTCACATATAATTATATGTAAAGAAAGGCCTTTTAAACCATTCCGAAGTTATATTACTAAACTCCATTACGGTTTACAACCAACTTTGATTTGATTTTTTCGCAATCAAAAGTTGCGAAATCAAGATTTTCAACCTTATTATCTCATATTTTACTCATATAATCAAGTCTTTTTGCAAACTTGATTTAACAAAAAGAGCACCTTTCGGTGCTCTTTTGGTTTTTAAAATTAGTTGCAGATGGTCTTCTCGGTATCCTTATCAAAGAGATGAATCTTTGAGGGCTCGAGAGTAATCTGAATCTTATCGCCAGGGCGAGCAGTATTAGTAGGTGAAACACGAGCGTTGATAGCCTGACCTTCGCAGTTCATATAAAGGTATGTCTCAGCACCCATAAGCTCGGTAACTTCAACATTAGCCTCAACGATACCATCCTTAAAGGCTTTGAGGAGATCTTCCTCGTTATGAACATCTTCAGGACGGATACCCATAATAACTTCCTTGCCAACATAATTATCAAGGCAGTTATCCTTGTTCTTCTCTGCAGGAAGCTTAATCTTATACTTAACGCCAGCTCTTGTCTTAGTATCCTCAGAGCCGAACTCAACGAAGAAGTCCTTACCTTCTTTAAGGAGAACAGCATCAACGAAGTTCATCTGGGGAGAACCGATAAAGCCTGCAACGAAGAGGTTGCACGGATAGAGGTAAAGATTCTGAGGAGAATCAACCTGCTGAATAATACCGCTCTTCATAACAACGATTCTTGTTGCCATGGTCATAGCCTCGGTCTGGTCATGGGTAACGTAGATAAAGGTTGTACCAAGTCTCTGATGGAGCTTTGAAATCTCAGTACGCATCTGAGCACGAAGCTTAGCATCCAAGTTGGAAAGAGGCTCAACGAGCAAGAATACCTTAGGCACACGAACGATAGCACGACCTAAAGCCACACGCTGACGCTGACCACCTGACAAAGCCTTAGGCTTACGCTCTAAAAGGTGTTCAATATCAAGAATGCGAGCAGCCTCTTCAACACGACGCTTAATCTCATCCTTCGGAGTTTTGCGAAGCTTAAGACCGAAAGCCATGTTATCAAAAACTGTCATATGAGGATAAAGAGCATAGTTCTGGAAAACCATTGCGATATCTCTATCCTTAGGTGCAACATCGTTAATAAGGCGGTCGCCTATATAGATTTCACCATCAGAAATCTCTTCAAGTCCTGCAACCATTCTAAGGGTTGTTGACTTACCACAACCTGAAGGACCTACGAATATGATAAACTCTTTGTCTTTAATCTCAAGATTAAAATCCGAAACTGCGGTTACGCCGCCGGGATATCTCTTGTAAACATTGCGAAGTGATAAACTTGCCATTTTTTTGCCTCCTAAAAACACACATAATTTTCTAGCCTTATCATTATAACAAACTTTTTAAAAAAATGCTATATCAATATTCACTAATCATTAAATTGATATTTTGGTTAATTTGCAAAACATTTATTAACATTCCTTGAATATGCACGAAAGTTCACTTTCCGACAGTTCCCGACACTCGCCCTCATTCAAATCTTCAGGCAGTTTCAAACCGCCAAGAGCTG
Source organism: Acutalibacteraceae bacterium (assembly GCA_045531855.1). Classification (GTDB taxonomy): domain Bacteria; phylum Bacillota; class Clostridia; order Oscillospirales; family Acutalibacteraceae; genus UBA737. Next base: position 10,752 of record JAZSEU010000020.1, on the reverse strand, counting down.
TCCTTTTAAGCTCGTTAACACCAAGCCCAACTGTACCGAACATTCGCTTAATTTGGTGATACTTTCCCTCGCTAATCTTAATCTCAGCTTTGTTCTCTCCAAGGCTTCTGAGTTCAGCACTGCGGCATTCAGTTCCGTCCGCCAGAACAACCCCCTTGAGAAACTCTGAAACCATTTGCGTTGTTATATCACCGTCAAGCAAAACCTCATAGGTCTTTATAACATTCTTCTTGGGTGAAATAACATTATGTGCAAAATCGCCGTCATCAGTTAAGATTAAAAGTCCCGTTGTGTCCTTGTCCAGTCTTCCAACAGGCGAAAGTCCGTTTCTTCTGCTCTTTTCGGGAACGAGGTCAACAACCGTTTTTCTCTTTTTATCGCTTGAAGCAGAAAGAACACCCTTTGGTTTATTCATAACAATATAAATATGTTCCTTGTAAACCACCGCTTGTCCCTTATATTCGAACACCCTCTCAGGCGAAACCTGAGCGGCGGGGTCCCTGAGTATCTTCCCATCAACCGAAACCTTACCCCATCTTATATGTTTTCTCGCAACACTTCTCGGGATATTCAGCTGTGTTGATATTATTTTATCTAATCTTTGTAAATTCATACATTTTTTCCTTATTTTAGTGGCTTCATTTCACCATTCAACCTGACCGATGCAATATCTCCGCCGATAATCTCACCGTTATTTACTATCAAGTGAATTTCCTTTTCGTTATCCCCCGACAGTTCGTAAGTATAAACGGTTGCCTTTTCGCCTTTATATTTTGATAAATCAAAACCCGCTTGTTTTTGAATGGTATTATAACGCTTATAAACCTCATCAAACTCGGCTGGAATCACAATATTCTTTGAATAAACATCTCTATCCTCAGGTTCTATTTTGAGGCTTTTTAAATATTCAACCCTTAAAGCATTAGTTGAGCCGTCTATTCCGCTTCTTTGAGCCGTTAAAAGCTCGCCCGCAAGAAAAAAGCCGATAATAAGCGAGCACAGAATAATCGCAAGATTTTTCTTATTTAATATAACAAAAAGCTTCATAAAAACCACCATAATATAAATATGGCGTTTTTTGTTTTCTTATTACTTTTGGATTAAGCAAACTGCATGAGCGGCAATACCCTCGCCGCTTCCTGTAAAACCGAGACCCTCCTCGGTTGTCGCCTTAACGCTTATAGCATCCATATCGATTTTGCAAGCCTTTGCAATATTTTCTCGCATTTTTTCGATATAATCTTTAAGTTTCGGTTTTTGGGCTAAAACGGTTGCATCTATATTGACTATTTTATACCCTTTTTCCTCTAAAAGCGAACAAACTCTTTCGAGCAAAACCAGACTGTCAGCACCCCTTAAAGCCTCATCAGTATCAGGGAAATGCTTGCCGATATCACCAAGAGCTGCAGCACCAAGAAGACTGTCCGATATAGCGTGGAGCAGAACATCGGCGTCCGAATGACCAAGAAGTCCCTTTTCATATGGAATTTTAACCCCACCTAAGATTAAATCTCTATCTCTCTCAAGGCGGTGAACATCATATCCGTGGCCTATTCTCATTCCTCTTCCCCTCCGTAGCTTTTTGCAAGCTCTATATCCTCAGGTGTTGTGATTTTTATATTCTTATAACTGCCCTCAACCGTTTTAACCGCATAGCCTGCTGCTTCCATAATAGAAGTGTCATCTGTAAAGTTCGATACGTCCCCAACGGTCTCAATAGCCTTTTTATAGTCCTCAACCCTTACTCCCTGAGGAGTTTGAACCGAAACAAGACTCTCTCTTTTAAGGGTTTTTATAACAATGCCTTTTTCATCTGTTTCCTTAATAGTATCCTTAACCTTAACAGCACAGGTAACAGCAGAAAACTCCTCCAACGCCCTTGCAACCGAGTCGATAATCTCGACTGTTACAAGTGGGCGTGCACCATCATGAATCAGCACCCTTTCCTCTTCGCCCTTAACCCTTTCGAGTCCTTTGAGCACCGATTCCTGTCTGGTTGCTCCGCCGCATACTATATCACTGAGCTTTGAAATGGAATACTTTTCAGCAAGTAACTGCAAATCAAAAATATCCTCATCCCTTGTAACGAGAATTATGTTTTTTATATCCTCGCTCTTCTCGAAAGCTAACAGTGTTTTTGCGATTACAGGAATGCCACCAATGGATAAAAATTGCTTATTTATGCCATTCATTCTCCTTGATGCCCCCGCCGCAACAACGATAACGGGAATACCCTTTTTAGTTTCCTCAGCTATTTCATACTGAAGCTTCAGTTCGGTTTTATTCATAGCTTTTCTCCGTTAAAAATAGGGCTGTCAAAACCGACAGCCCCTTTTGTAATCTTAAAATTATTCTTCGGTTTCCTCGCAGCAATCGCATTCGCAATCACAATCAAAATCGAATTCGAGGTCTGTTCCGCAATTGGGGCAGGTCATACCTTCCTCTTCGAGCATATCAGCATCAAGATAAATAACATCGTTGCAAGCAGGGCACTCGATTTCATAAACCTCATCATCACAGTCGCAATCGCAGTCATCACAATCACAGTCATCTTCACCGTAGATTAACTCTTCAACAGAAGATAAATCCTCGTCAACTGCATCAATCTGCTCCATAAGCTCATCGCAAGCATCCTCGATATCGCAGATTTCCTCGGTTATATCGCCGAGCAAATCAATAATCGCAGCAAGAATTTTGCCTTCCTTGGTGCTTTCGTCAAGGCTGAGTCCCTCAGCGAGACCTTTAATATAAGCAATCTTTTCACAAATATCCATTATAAATATCCTCCTTATGCTCTTTCCATATATTCGCCGGTACGAGTATCAATTCTTACCATATCGCCTTCATTGATAAAGAGCGGAACACGGATTTCTGCACCTGTTTCAACAGTTGCAGGTTTGGTAGCGTTGGTTGCAGTGTTGCCTGCAAAGCCGGGGTCGGTCTGAGTAACCTCAAGCTCAACAAATGTTGGGGGCTCAACGCCGAAAACCTTGCCCTTGTAAGACAAAATCTTGCAAACCATATTTTCCTTTACAAACTTGAAGTTATCTCCAAGCTCGTCTGCGTTAATCGGAACCATATCATAGGTTTCCTGGTCCATAAAGTAATAGAGGTCTCCATCGTTATATGAATACTCCATATCCTTACGCTCAACATAAGCAGTAGGGAATTTAGCGGTAGGGTTATAGCTCTTTTCAATAACCGAACCGGTAATTACATTCTTGATTTTTGTTCTAACAAAGGCAGCACCTTTGCCGGGTTTTACATGCTGAAACTCAACAACCTGAAGAACGTTTCCATCCTCTTCAAAGGTTACGCCGTTTCTGAAATCGCCTGCACTAATCATACTTTTTAATTCCTCCAAAAAATGCGGTATTTATATGGATATTATACGGCTTTTATCTTTGTTTGTCAAGTTTTTGTAGCACAAGGAAAAATCATTCGTTTTTCTGCTTATTTTCGCCATCACCCTTTCTCATTTCAGGGTTGTAACCCTGAGCAATTGCAGGGTACTGATTATCGGTATCAGCAGTCGCCTGAATTTCATAGGTTCCGTAACGGTTAACCATCTCAAAAGCCGTTTCAGGAAGCCCTCTTGTTGTATTTTGGGATAAATCACGTGGTCTTTTTTTCATTTTTTCACCTCTTTCTAAGTAAAAATTGCATAAACCGAGGGCGAAATTGCCCTTTTCGGCTATCAAAATCCACATTTTTTAATATTTTGCCCATTTTATTTAAAAAAGTTCTTTATTTTTTCGCAAAATATTGTTATAATGATTTGGATACCTATTTAATAATAGGTGGAAAAGTTAACAATGGAGTTTTTCCATAAAATTTTTAGGAGGTTGATTCTTAATGAGTCAAAAGTTCGTTTACCTTTTTAAAGAGGGCGACGCTTCAATGCGTGAGCTTCTCGGCGGTAAAGGTGCTAACCTTGCTGAGATGACCAAAATCGGTCTTCCTGTTCCTCAGGGTTTCACCGTTTCTACCGAAGCCTGCACACAGTATTATGAAGATGGCAGAAAAATCAATGCTGACATTCAGGCACAGATTATGGACGGCATCGACAAGATGGAAGAAATCACCGGCAAAAAGTTCGGCGATAAGACCAATCCTCTTCTCGTATCTGTTCGTTCAGGTGCTCGTGCTTCTATGCCCGGTATGATGGATACTATTCTTAACCTTGGTCTTAACGAGGATGTTGTTGAAACTATGGCTGCTCAGTCGGGCAATGCCCGTTGGGCTTATGACTGCTACAGAAGATTCATTCAGATGTATTCTGACGTAGTTATGGAAGTTGGTAAGAAATACTTTGAAGAGCTTATCGACAAAATGAAGGAAGAAAAAGGCGTTACTCAGGACGTTGAGCTTACCGCTGAAGACCTTAAGGTTCTTGCTGAGCAGTTCAAGGCTGAATATAAGAGCAAAATCGGTAAAGACTTCCCCTCTGACCCCAAAGAGCAGTTAATGGGTGCTGTTGAGGCTGTTTTCCGTTCATGGGACAACCCCCGTGCTAACGTATACCGCCGTGATAACGATATCCCTTATTCTTGGGGTACCGCTGTTAACGTTCAGATGATGGCTTTCGGTAACATGGGTGATGACTGCGGTACAGGTGTTGCCTTTACCCGCGACCCCGCAACAGGTGAACCCGGACTTATGGGTGAGTTCCTTACCAACGCTCAGGGTGAGGACGTTGTTGCAGGCGTTCGTACTCCTATGCCGATTGCTGAAATGGCTCAGAAGTTCCCCGAGGCTTTCGAGGAATTCAATAAAGTTTGTGCTATCCTTGAAGACCATTACCGTGATATGCAGGATATGGAATTCACCGTTGAGCACGGCAAACTCTTTATGCTTCAGACCCGTAACGGTAAGAGAACTGCTAAGGCCGCTCTCAAAATCGCTTGCGACCTCGTTGATGAGGGTATGATTGACAAGAAGCAGGCTGTTGCTATGATTGACCCCCGTAACCTTGATACCCTTCTCCATCCCCAGTTCGATGTTAAGGCATTAAAGGCTGCAACTCCCGCTGGTAAGGGCTTAGGTGCTTCCCCCGGCGCTGCTTGCGGTAAGGTTGTTTTCACCGCTGAAGATGCAGAAGAGTGGAACAACCGTGGCGAAAAGGTTATCCTTGTTCGTCTTGAAACCTCTCCTGAAGATATTACAGGTATGAAGGCTTCTCAGGGTATCCTCACCGTTCGTGGCGGTATGACCTCTCACGCTGCCGTTGTTGCTCGTGGTATGGGTACTTGCTGCGTATCAGGATGCGGCGAAATCATTATGGATGAAGAGAATAAGAAATTCACCCTTGCAGGCAAGACCTACAATGAGGGAGACTATATTTCTATCGATGGTTCAACAGGTAATATCTATGACGGTATTATTCCTACTGTTGACGCTGAAATCGCTGGTGAGTTCGGCAGAATTATGGAATGGGCTGATGAGTTCAGAACTCTTAAGGTTCGCACCAATGCTGATACTCCCGCTGATGCTAAGAAGGCTCGTGAGTTAGGTGCTGAGGGTATCGGTCTTTGCCGTACTGAGCATATGTTCTTCGAGGCTGAGAGAATCGCCGCTTTCCGTGAGATGATTTGTGCTGATACAGCCACCGAAAGAGAAGCAGCTCTTGCTAAGATTCTTCCCTATCAGCAGGGCGACTTTGAGAAGCTTTATGAGGCTCTCGAGGGCAACCCCGTTTGTATCCGCTTCTTAGACCCCCCGCTCCATGAGTTCGTTCCTACCGAAGAGGCTGACATTAAGGCTCTTGCTGACGCTCAGGGCAAAACTGTTGAAGATATCAAGAATATCATTTCTTCTCTCCACGAGTTCAACCCCATGATGGGTCATCGTGGCTGCCGTCTTGCAGTTACCTATCCTGAAATTGCAAAGATGCAGACCGCTGCTGTTATCCGTGCAGCTATCAATGTTAAGAAGGCTCATCCTGACTGGAACATCGTTCCCGAGATTATGATTCCGCTCACCGGCGAAGTTAAAGAGCTTAAGTTCGTTAAGGACGTTGTTGTTGCAACTGCTGATGCAGAGATTGCTGCTGCAGGTGTTGAGCTTAAATACGAAGTTGGTACTATGATGGAAATTCCGAGAGCTTGCCTTACTGCTGATGATATCGCTAAGGAAGCTGAGTTCTTCTGCTTCGGTACTAACGACTTAACTCAGATGACCTTCGGCTTCAGCCGTGATGATGCCGGTAAGTTCCTTACCGCTTATTATGACACCAAGATTTACGAGAACGACCCGTTTGCTAAGCTTGACCAGACTGGCGTTGGCAAACTCATGGATATGGCTGTTACAATGGGCAAGAAGACCCGTCCTGAAATTCACTGCGGTATCTGCGGTGAGCACGGCGGCGACCCCGTTTCAGTTGAGTTCTGCCATAAGATTGGACTTGACTATGTATCTTGCTCACCCTTCCGTGTTCCGATTGCACGCCTCGCTGCTGCCCAGGCTGCAATAAAAGAATCTAAGTAATTAGACTTATAAAGTAAAACTATCCGCCCGAGAAATCGGGCGGATTTTCTGTATATTGTAGTATGTTTTTGTGTTTTATGATATAATGTTATAAAATTTCTTGAAGAATTGGTTCTTTATCAAGAAAAGGAGCGTATAGTTTGAGAGAGCAAAAATACATGTCGAAAGAGTATACAAATTGTTTAAGAGGAATATTTGCAATACTTGTAGTAGTTCATCATTTATATCAATATAGCGGATTATTTAGAGGAACGTATATTGGAGTTATCTTGCAGTTATTTGGTTTTCTTTCTGTTGCTATGTTTTTCTTTTTATCTGGATTTGGATTAATGTTTTCTGCAAACAAAAAAACTACATTCATCAGTTTTTTCGCAAAAGATTTTTACCACTATACTGTTTCTATGTTTTTTTTGATAATTTTATATAGCCTTTGGACATTATTTCTGGAAAAAGAAATTTCTTTATACAGTATTATTCAATCATTTTTCTTTGGCAATACAATAGTTACAAATGGATGGTATATGCAAGCTACTTTTGTTATGTACCTAATTTATTTATTGGTTTTTAAAATTTTCAAACTTGCCAAAACGCAAATCCTCCTTTTTAGTATTGGAATTTTTGCCTATTGCGTTGTTTGTCGATTACTTGATTTAGGTACATATTGGTATCAAACAATTCCTTGCATAGTTTTAGGTATGATTTATTGCAACAAAAAGAATCATATTGATGTAGTATTACAAAAATACGCTTGGAGAATATTTGGTTTATTTGGCATATTGTTTGCCGTAAGTTTTTTGCTTTCTGTAACGACCAAAACAATGGTGTTATTTGATGTACTATATTTGCTATTCTTTGTTTGTGCTATGATTTCATTATCTTATATTTTTTGCAACACTTCACTGATTGAAAATAAATTCACAAAATTGTGTGGAGAATATTCTTTAGAAATATATGTTACGCATAGTTTATTTTTGAGACTTATAAAATTAAAATATATAGAAAATATACCACTATATATAATTACTGTTATTATTGGCACTATTCTTATGTCTTTAATAACAAAAAAAATACACACAAAGATAATGTCGTTTTTTAAACGAATGGCATAACCATCAATACGCGTTATTTATCAATAGAAATAATTCCTCCCTTTTGTGCATAGCACCACAGACTGCTATTAAGGATATGAAATAATTTATCCCCACCTATGCATTTGGGGTTTAAAATCTTATTTTACTATATCACCAACGCCGTTTAAAACATATTTCGGGCGGTAAGGGAATTTATCGATTTCCTCTAAGCTTGTAACTCCGCTAAGCACCAGAACAGTATCAACATTAGACTCAATTCCTGCGATAATATCGGTATCCATACGGTCGCCGATAAAAGCGATTTCTTCACTATGGCAATTAAGCTTTTTAAGCCCGTGGCGAAGCATTAGGGGGTTGGGCTTTCCAACAAAGTATGCTTTCTTGCCTGTTGCTATTTCGATAGGGGCTATTAAAGAACCTGTTGCCGGCATAATTCCTCGCTCGGTAGGCCCTGTTATATCGGGGTTTGTGCCAATAAGCTTTGCACCGTTATTTACAAGCTCAATAGCCTTTTCAATCTTCTCGAAATTATAGGTTCTCGTCTCCCCAACAACAACATAATCGGGGTTAACATCATTCATATAGATTTTGCGGTCATAAAGAGCCTTTGTGAGCCCTGCTTCGCCGATAACATAAGCGGTGCAACCGGGCTTTTGCGATTTCAAAAATTCAGCCGTTGCCATGGCACTTGTATAGAAATTATCGGGCGGAACCTTGAGCCCCATTCTTTCAAGCTTCATACTAAGCTCGTGAGGGGTTTTTTCAGGACTGTTTGTTAAGAAAACAAACTTCTTTTCATTATCTATCAACCAGTTAACAAAATCTGCAACGCCATCTAAAATTCGGCTTCCGTGGTATATAACACCGTCCATATCGCAGATAAAACCTTTTTTGTTACGAATCTGTTCCATTGTAAAGCCTCCTTGCTTGAGTTTATTTTAATTGAAAAGCATTTAAAAGTCAAGATTTAACCGCTTGCTTGAGTCTTTCTGCCGAATACCCGAAATCCATTGAAAATTTTTCTCTTTTGCCGTATGATATAATCGAAAGCTTTCAAGGGAGGTAAAATATGAAATTTCACCTTATTATAGATGAAACAAGAGAAGAGGAGATTTTGGTTTATTGCCATAAGAAAACCCCTTTAACAGATGCAATAGAACGCCTTGTGAATGAAGAAAGTTTAGAAATAACAGGCTTTCGGGAGAACGAAATCAAGAGACTGGAGCTTAACGAAATTTATTGCTTTTTATCCGAAAACAACAAGGTTTTCGCACTATGTGAAAATGATAAATTTTCGCTCAAAACAAGACTTTATAAGCTTGAAGAAAGGCTTGGAAAAAACTTTGTTAAAATCAATCAGTCCTGCATCGCAAATATCGAAAAAATCGAGCATTTTGATGCCTCGGTTTCGGGCACATTAAAGGTTGTTTTCAAGAATAAATATGTCGATTTTGTTTCACGCAGACAACTTAAAAATATAAAAGAAAGGTTAGGTTTATAATATGAATACTTATCTTAAAGAATTTTTGCACAGAGGTCTTATTTTCGGAGGCTTCGGACCTATAATTGTGGGTATAATTTTTGCTGTTATTGAAAAAACAACGGTTGGTTTTTCACTTGGGGGAAGTGAGATTTTATTAGCTATCATTTCAACCTATCTGCTTGCATTTTTGCAGGCGGGAGCTTCGGTTTTTAATCAGATTGAGCATTGGCCGCTCCCGAAATCCCTCTTCTTCCATTTTGCAACAATTTATCTTGCTTATACCGCATGCTATCTCGCTAACACCTGGATACCGTTTGAACCTATGGTTATACTTATTTTCACCGCTGTTTTTATAGTTATTTATTTTATTATTTGGATAACAGTTTATATTTTGGTAAAGGGCCACGCAAGAAAGCTTAATAAAAAATTGCTCTAAAATGAAAGCCGCAGGAATACTCCTGTGGCTTTTTCTTGTAATTTGACCTTTTTAATGTTAAAATGAAAATAAACCAGGAAATAATATAAATGAAGGGAGATTTAAAAATGTCAGTTATAAGCATTACTAAAACTAATTTTGAGAGTATAAAAAACAGCGAAAAACCCGTTCTTCTTGATTTCTTTGCCGATTGGTGCGGACCTTGCCGTATGGTTTCCCCCATTGTTGATGAAATCGCAGAGGAAAGAGAGGATATCGTTGTCGGCAAAATCAATGTTGATGAGGATCCTGAGCTTGCAGCCGCTTTCTCGGTCTCTACTATTCCGACTCTGGTTGTTATGAAAAACGGAAAAATTGTTAATCAGTCCTCAGGTGCCAGACCTAAGGCTCAAATCCTTGCATTATTAGATTAAATTTTTCATTTGGCAGGTGCAGTATGGAGCATATTTACGATATGATTATAATCGGTGGCGGACCTGCGGGCTATACCGCCGCTTTATATGCCGCAAGAGCAGGGTTTGATTCGTTTTTAATCGAAAAATTATCAGCCGGCGGTCAGATGGCACTTACAGGAGATATCGATAATTACCCCGGTTTTGAAGATGGGGTTGATGGCTTTACTCTCGGTATGAAAATGCAACAGAGTGCTGAACGCTTCGGTGCTAAAACCGAATACGGCGAGGTTTTAGATGTTGATTTTTCAAACAAAATTAAAAAAATAGAAACCGATAGCAAAACTCTCTTCTCTAAAACGGTTGTTATTGCAACGGGTGCTGCCGCCAAAATGCTCGGAATAGAAAACGAAGCCCAGCTTATTGGAAAAGGCGTTCATTACTGTGCCCATTGCGATGGCAGGTTTTATAGGGATAAAACCGTAATTGTTGTGGGCGGAGGGAATTCCGCTGCAGCCGATGCACTTTATTTATCCCGATTGGCTAAAAGGGTGTATGTTGTTCACAGAAGAGACACCTTAAGGGCTACTAATATCTATCATAAACCCCTTTTAGAAGCCGAAAATGTTGAATTTATATGGGACAGCACGGTTGAAGAATTTATCGCAGATGAGAGGGTTTCGTCAGTAAAGATTAAAAACAAGCTGACAGAGGAATTTTCCTCCCTTTCCTGTGATGGAGTTTTTATAAGTATAGGCAGAAAGCCCGAAACTGAGTTTTTAAAAAATGCAGTTGACATTGATGAAAACGGATATATTATAGCTGATGAATCAACAAAAACAAATATAGACGGCGTTTTTGCGG
>JAZSEU010000041.1:0-2133 GCA_045531855.1 Acutalibacteraceae bacterium | reverse complement strand
ATGTTCTTTTTCAGCCCTGCCCCTATCATAAGGCGAAATCAGATGCTTTTCATCGTAACACAATTTAAAATATGTTTTATAAAAAAGCTGGTTTTCCTTTATATGCTCAAACATTTTAAGAGCACCATTTCGCTCATTATAATAATCGTAATCTGAGAATAATTCCGAAAACTGATTTTCAAGTGTTTCCCTCAGCTTATCGGCAAGGTCATAAATATCAATAAAGTTGGCATAAAACGTACTGCGGTTAAGCCCCGTTAGTTTACAAATCTGCGAAACTGTTATCTTTTTAAGCTCCTCTTTTTGCAACAGTTCAACAAACGCCTTGTTGATTTTAACAACCGAATCTCTTCTTCTTTTGTTATTCTTTGTGTTCATATTTTCTCCTTTATAACGGAATGAGTGTTTCGACTAACTACAATCATTATTCAAACACTTGTTGGGAAATTGGTGATTGTTTTAATTCCTTTAAGACATTATACTAAATTTGCAATAAAAAGACAACTGTTGTTTTAATGAAAGGAGAAAAATATGAAAAAGAGTAATTTTGTTGCAATGATTTTAGGAACTGTAAGCGGAGTGCTTTTTGCACTCGGAATGTGTATGGCACTGCTTCCCGAATGGAATTTGTTCAAAGAGGGCATAATTTTCGGTACTATCGGAATTATCTTAGGTATCGTAACCGTTTTCATCTGGCGTAAAATGGAAAATAAAGGTCCTCTTAAAATTAACCGAAAAACAGTGCTCACTGTCCTCTTAGTTATAATTGGTGCGTTACTTTTAGGTGTTGGAATGTGCTTTTGTATGGTTTGGGATAATATCGTTTTAGGAACAGTTATCGGCCTTGCCGGCATCATATTCCTTTTATGCCTTATCCCGATTATTAAAGGTTTAAAACAGGAGTAAAGATTATGGCTAAATCTAAAATTATTAAAACAGGTAAAAAAATTGCTGATTCTGTTGTTGGCGGTTACGAAAAGATTGAAAAAGGCGTTACCGATGGCTACAAGAAAATCGAAAAAGGCGTTGTTGATGGTTACACTAAAATTGAAGACAAATTTGTTGACCTTTATTTAACCAAAGACGGCGAATCGGTTGAAGAAGCCAAAAAAAGACTTAAAAACAAGTGATACAAACCCCGAAGAAACTTCGGGGTTTATTCTTGATTTTTTTTAAAACTTATCGTAAAATATATTAAGATTAAATAAACTTAGGAGAAAATATGAAGACCGAAAATAGTATTTTAATAGCATTTCTTTTAAATCTCTTCTTTTCCGTTTTTGAATTTTTCGGCGGAATTTTTACGGGAAGTGTTGCAATTATTTCCGATTCAATTCACGATTTAGGAGATGCAGCAAGCATTGGTATATCCTATTTTTTAGAGAAGAAAAGCAAATCGAAACCCGATAAAAAATATACATACGGCTATGCGGGATATTCAGTTATAGGAAGCCTTATAACAACCTCCATTCTGCTTTTCGGCTCAGCCGCAGTTATTTATAATGCCGTTTTAAGACTCATTAACCCCACCGAAATCAACTATAACGGTATGCTGATTTTTGCAGTTATCGGAGTTATCGTTAATCTTTCTGCCGCTTTCTTCACAAGAGACGGTCATTCTCTCAACCAAAAGGCAGTTAATCTCCATATGCTTGAGGATGTTCTCGGCTGGCTCGTTGTTTTAATTGGTGCATTAGTTATGAAGTTTACCGATTTCAAGGCTATTGACCCGATAATGTCGATTGCCGTTGCAATATTCATTCTCATAAACGCCATCCGAAATATGAAAGAAATCCTAAGCCTCTTTTTCGAGAAAGTCCCTGAGAATATAAACGTTGAGGAATTAGAAGAGCATATTTCAGGCATTGAGGGAGTGCTCGGTGTTCATCATATTCATATCTGGAGTATTGACGGTTTCCGCATTTTTGCAACAATGCATATCGTAACAAACCAAAACAGCGAAGAAATTAAGAAAAAGGTAAGAAATGAGCTTTCGGAACACGGCATATCCCACGCAACCTTAGAGCTTGAAAATGAAAACGAAAACTGCGGTGAAGAGCATTGCCATCAAGAAGCCCATCACCACAGCCACCACCATCACGGACATCATCACCACTAACAAAATCCCAAGCC
>JAZSEU010000043.1:0-12128 GCA_045531855.1 Acutalibacteraceae bacterium | reverse complement strand
TCGTTCTATGGAAACGGTTGAAAAGTATCTCGAAAACGGTGCCCAACGAGTAATTCTCGGAACTGCAGCCGTAGAAAACCCTGAGTTTTTAAAAGAAGCCGTTTTGAAATACGGTGATAAAATCGCCGTTGGCGTTGATATTAAGGATGGTTTTGTTGCTATTAAGGGTTGGCTTGAAAAAAGTGAGTATTCCGGCTCCCAGTTTTGCGAAATGATGCAGAATATAGGCGTTAAAACCCTTATTTGCACCGACATCTCAAAGGACGGTGCAATGCAGGGCACAAACCGAGAGTTATATAAAGAGTTATCAGAAAAATTCAGTATAAATATTGTTGCATCGGGCGGTGTTTCCTCTATTGATGATATAATCGCTCTTAGAAAGCTTAATCTTTACGGAGCAATAATCGGTAAAGCTTATTATATCGGTGCCATAAAATTAGAAGAAGCCTTGGAGGCAGCAAAATGATAACCAAAAGAATTATTCCTTGCCTTGATGTTAAAAACGGCAGGGTTGTTAAAGGGGTTAACTTCAAAGATTTAAATGATGTTTCCTCCCCTGTTGAGCTTGGAAAATATTATAGTGATTCGGGGGCAGATGAACTTGTTTTCTATGATATAACCGCCTCAAGTGATGGAAGAAAGCTATTTACAGATATTTTAAAAGAGGTTGCCTCTAATATCTTTATTCCCCTAACTGTTGGCGGAGGAATTAACACTATTGAAGATTTTGACCGTGTTTTAAAATGTGGTGCGGATAAGGTAAGCGTTAATTCTGGAGCCATTAAAAACCCTCAGCTGATTTCTGAAGCGGCTCAAAAATACGGCAACCAATGTGTTGTTATTTCTGCCGATATTAAAAGGGTTGACGGAGAGTTCAGGGTTTTTGCCAAAGGCGGACGCGAGGATACGGGGATGGAGGCTATTTCCTGGATTAAGAAATGCGTTGAGCTTGGTGCCGGAGAGGTTGTAGTTAACTCTATAGATACAGACGGCGTTAAAAAGGGCTTTGATACAGAAATGCTAAGAAAAGTGTGTGAAGCTGTTAATGTTCCCGTTATAGCATCTGGCGGAGCGGGCTGTGAAGAGGATTTTATAAAGCTCTTTAAGGAAATACCAGATATTGATGCGGGGCTTGCAGCTTCTATTTTCCATTTCGGTGAGGTTAAAATTTCTCATCTAAAAGAAACACTTAAGAAGAATAATATTATTGTCAGAACTTAAAGGAGAACACAATGTTTAATATTGATGAACTTAAATTTGATAGCAATGGTCTTATTCCAGCCATTGTTGTTGATGCAGAAACTAAAAAGGTTTTAACTTTAGCTTATATGAATAAGGAAAGCCTTAAAATTTCTATGGAAAAAGAGCTCACCTGTTTTTATAGCCGTTCACGAAATGAATTATGGCTTAAGGGAGAAACGAGCGGAAATTATCAGCATATAGTTTCAATTACTGCAGACTGCGATAAGGACGCTTTAACAGTTTTAGTTAAGAAGGACGGTCCTGCTTGCCATAAAGGGACTGAAAGTTGCTTTACCGAAACCCTTTTCGAGAGCGAAAGCAACTCTGCCTTTTCTATGGATGGACTTTATAACCTCTTAAAAGACAGAAAAGAAACCTTACCCGAGGGGTCATATACAACCTATCTTTTCCAAAAAGGAATCGATAAGATTTTAAAGAAAATCGGCGAAGAATGCACAGAGGTTATCATCGCCTCAAAAGCTGATGATAAGAAAGAAACTGTTTATGAGGTTGCAGACCTTGCATATCATATAATGGTTATGATGGTTGAAATGGGTATTAGTGTTGATGATATCAAAAAAGAACTCGCCTCACGCCACATTATCGACCATAAGGTTAAACAGGAAAAAATGACATAATAAAAGACCGCTTCAAGCGGTCTTTTAATTTTACCTTTCTTTTCCGATAAAGAACACAGCAAGTGTTCCTGGGCCGGCATGTGCGGCGATTACAGGGTCTAAGATATTATAGGTTATTGACTTAACATTATATCTATCCTTAATCATTTTGCCGAGGGTTTCGGCATCCTCAATGCAGTCGCCATGAACAATAAAGATTTCCTGGTCTTTAACGTTTATACCCTTTTCCTCAAGCGAATTTGCAAGGTGCTCCAAGGTTGCTTTTCTGCCTCTCGCTTTACCTGTAACATAAAGCTTACCGTCATCCGCCATATGAAGTAACGGTTTAATTCCAAGCAAGGTACCAACAACTGCACTTGTACCCGAAAGTCTGCCGCCACGTTTTAAGAAAAACAAATCATCGATAGTGAAGATATGGGCAATTGAAAGCTTATTGTTTTCAACCCATTCTGCTACTTCCTCAATAGTTTTTCCCTCTTCTTTAAGCTTAGCAGCATAATGAACTGCCATACCCTGCCCCATAGAAGCACAAAGGGTATCAACAACGATAATCTTTCTATCAGGGAACATTTCTTTATAATCTTCTGCAGCAAGCATAATATTCTGGCAAGTGCCCGAAAGACCCGAAGAGAAAGCAAGAACTAAAACATCCTCACCGTTTTCTAAAACAGGCTTAATAACCTTATCGCAGTCTCCCCTGTTTGCAAGAGAGGTTGTTATCATTGCTTTTTCACGAAGCAATTTATAAACAGGAGCAAAATCGGTCTTTTCGCCCTTTATGTAGCTATCGTATTCCTTGCCCTCGATATTATATTTAAGGGAAAGAATTTCAACACCATAATTTTTAATTTGTTCATCAGTTAAATTCGCAGCCGAATCTGTTATAATTTTAAAACTCATAATTTTCTCCTTAAAAGATTATATTTTAATTTTACACTTTTTTCAAAACTTTTCAATATAATCGTTAAAATTTTCGTTCTACCAAAAAAATATCCTCAGTAGAGTTTATTTTCAAGACTCTACTGAGGATAGAATTATAATTTTACAGCCTTATCAAGTGCATTTTTCAAGGGTTTATAAAGCAAAAGTGTTATTATAAAATTGCCACCGCAGTGCAACAAATCAAAACCAAGGCCACTTGCAATATAAGAAATACCAAAAGCAAAACCGCCTGTTAAAAAATACGGAATTGAGCACAGCGTTCCAAAGAAAAGCCCATAAATTGATGAAAGCAAGGTATAAACCCATACATTATCAATTTTTCTTAGAACACAAACAACTAAACACAAAATTGCCCAAACATATAGATAGTTAATAACCCACATCGAAAGCCCGTAGGTTAAGACTTCAAGACCCACAAACACATAAACCGCCAGAAAAGCTTTACCTCCAAATTTCCGTGTTATAAGAATTATAAGAAGTGAAACTATTTCTATATTCGGCAGCTGCGACATTATAACCTGAGAGACATACATTAAAACGCCGAGTAGGGTTAAAACAAGCGTTTCTCTAAGCTTAACTGATGGTATATGTAATTTCAAATTTATCACCATCTAAAATCGGTTGTTCATTCATACCAACAGAGGTCATTTCGCCATCCTTAGTAACACACCACCAGGATTGGTCAACATTATAATCTGCCTTTTTCCCATTTATAACAGTATAGAAACCACTGGCATACTCATCTTCATTAACGATTTTCTCTTCAAGAAGAGCTTCACCAAGATACTCGGCATCTGTATCAATCTCAAACACTTTTTCTTCCTTTTCTTTTGATACAACTGTTACGGTAATTTCCTTTGTGCCATCATCTGTCTCAGGTCTTGTTGTTATAAAAACCACAGCTACAGCGGCTATTAAAACAACCAGTACACACGATAGAACGGCAATCAGTTTTTTGTTTTTCATAAATAAAACTCCTTTTGTATTGTGTCTTAATAAGGTCAATACAAAAGGAGCTAATATATGCATATTTAAGCCTCCCAATACTAAGAGGCTCTTTTTGCGTACACCGCCAATTACTCGTGGCTCTTTTGTACCAACAGTTGACGGCGAGTATTCCGACTTATTACGCAGGGTTTGGGCCTACCCTTCATTTACGCCTTCCCAAGCTAAAAGCTCAGTGGCATTTGTAAATGTTAACGTAAATTACGGCGACGAGTTCGCAGAGGAATTACACCTCTATTCCAGATTATACCTTTTATAGGTACCGCCAACCTTTTATTAAGCATTGAAATTATAGCACTGCTACATTCAAATGTCAAGCAGCAGTTCACTTAAAGTTTCCCATTCATCATAAACCTTTTCAAGTTCTGTCTGAATAGATAACTGTTCAGCCTGAAGCTCAGAAAGCTTAATATAATCGGTTAGGTTTTCGGGCTCATTAAGCTCGGTTTCAATCAAAGAAAGCTTTTCTTCAAGCAAGGCAATTTGTTCTTCAGCCTTTTTAACAGCCCTTTCCCTCTTCGCCTTTTCCTTTAATGGAGTTGTATAGCTTTTCTTTACCTTTTTAGGTTTTATAATTTCCTCATTTATCTTAGGGGTTTTAAGGCTTTCAATATATTGCTCATAACCAAACTCAAATAGTTTAACATCATTTACCTCAAAAGAAAGAATTTTTTGAGCAATTTTCTTGATGAAATATCTATCGTGTGAAACAAAAATAACCGTTCCCGAATAGTTTAAGAGCATATCCTCAAGGGTTTCCTTACCGATGATATCCATATGGTTTGTCGGCTCATCTAAAATCAAAAAGTTAGGTCTTTTCTTGAAAATTTTGCAAAGAGCTAAACGCACCCTTTCGCCGCCTGATAAAACACTAACAGGTTTAAATACGTCTTCCCCGCTAAAAAGAAATGCCGCCAATGCACTTCTGGCTTCAAACTCGGTAAGATGAGGAAAGCTTTTAAGAAAATCATCAAGAATAGTATCATCGCTTTTGTATTCCGCCATCTGTTGTTCAAAATATCCGATACTTACTCTACCAGAAAAACTGAACTCTCCCGATATTGCCGGAACCTTGCCCATTAGTGTTTTAATAAAGGTTGATTTTCCAAGACCGTTTCCGCCGATAATTCCAATTTTTTCGCCGTTTTTAACCTCGAGGTTAACGGTTGAAAGGATACTTTCGTATCCAACAGCAAGGTCTTTAACAGATAGCATATCCTTAACACCTGCATCAACAGGTTCAAAATCAGCTTTAAATCTTCGCCTATCTTCATTTTCGGGTGCATCAACCAATTCAATTCGCTCAATTTGCTTAAGCTTGCTTTGAGCCATTGCCGCCTTTGTTGCTTTATATCTGAATCTTTCAACCAATTCCTCAAGCCGCTCAATTTCCTTTTGTTGAGCAATATATTCCTTTTCCTGTCTTTCTCTGAGCACCTTTTTCTCTTCGATAAATTTAGAATAATTGCCGTTATATTTGTGTGTCTTTCCGTTTTCAATTTCATAAACGGTATCGGCAACATTATCAAGGAACATTCTGTCATGCGATACAACAACAAAAGCCTTATTATATTCCTTTAAATAGCCCTCAAGCCATTCAACCGCCTCGATATCAAGATGGTTAGTTGGCTCATCCAAAAGCAGAATATCGGGCTTTGAGAGCAATAATTTTAAAAATGCGATTTTTGTTCTCTGTCCACCTGAGAAATCGGTTAATGGGCGGAGCTTTTCTTCATCAGAAAATCCAAAATGCTTAACAGCAGCTTCATATTCCTTCTCAAAATAAAATCCACCGAGATTATTAAAGGTATCAAGAAGATTTGTATATTCTTCTGCGAATTCCGAAGTTTGCTCCTCTTCCATCTTTTTCTGAGCAATATCCATCTTTTCTTTAAGGCATAAAATCTCGCTATAAGCAGACCTTATTTCCTCTATCATCGGGCGGTTTTCATCCTCAAAGGTCATCTGGGATAAAACACCAATTTTAGGACTACCAGAAACTGCGAAAAAAGTATCCTTATCACTATCCTTTTTTGTTATATGGTATTCCCCTGAAATAAGCTTTAAAAGGGTGGTTTTTCCGCAACCGTTTCTGCCAACAACTGCAATTCGGCTGTTATCGTTAATCTCAAAATCTATCTTCTTAAGAATCGCCTCACCCGAAAGCTCAACTACTCCGTTTTGTATTTTCAGTTGCATTAAACCACCTCCTAAATATATTTTTTGGGCGACATTAGCCGCCCAATTTTTATTTTATTTTTGCGTTATCATACATAAATTCAAGTGCTAAATCACGTGCCACCATAACTTCAAAATAGTATTCACCATAATATTCAACAAGGCGGTCTCTGAAGTCCTTTTCTTTGCTAACAGAATTTGCCTCTTTGGTTATTCTATCCTGAACCATCTCATTAGTTAGCTTGATATTTTCTTTATCTAAAATATTGTAATAAAGCAAGGATATTTCCATTTCGGGCTTAATATCGCTTTCAACGACATTTTCTTTATATGCTTCAAGGTTACTACCCATAGAAGAAAGATAGGTTTCGAGGTCAACCTGATACTGATTTTGTAGCGAAAAATCTGCACCTTTCTTCATAAAATCAAAGATAAGGTCAATATCCTCTTGGGGATAATCCTTGATTTTTGAATCCTCTAATAAGGTTTCAAGAAGGTACATCTTTATAGCTCTTTCCCAAACATCATCTTCATAATCCTTAAGGGTTTTAAAGCCGATTTCGGAATAATATTCTTCAGGTTTTCTCTCCTCTGTTGTTGAAACATAATGTACTGTAACTGTAAATACAACAGCCGCACCGTTTAATTCATCGTTTCCGTAATTTTCGGGGAATTTTAAATTGAGGTCAACTGTGGAGCCGATTTCAACACCGATAAGTCCATCCTCAAAGCCATCAATGAACGAGTTAGAGCCGATTGTAAGCGGATAGTTTTCAGCAGTGCCACCTTCAAAAGCAACGCCATCTTTTTTACCAACATAATCAATATAAACGGTATCGCCCTCAGCAACCTTACCTTCGGTCTTCTTAACATAAAGATTTTTAGCGGCAATATCACCAACAATTTCATCCTTGTAATAACCCTTTAAGGTATCACTTGAGGTATCAACCTTAAGTCCTTTATATTCACCCAAATCAAGATACTTAGAAAATTTAACACCGTTAAATAAAATAGTATCATTTCCACAAGCAGTAAGGGTTGAAACCAAAATCAAACAAACAATTAAAACACTTAAAATTCTTTTCATATTTCTTCTCCTTTAATATCCCCTAACTCACCTTTAGAGGAAGCTTTAAGATATGCGTTAATAAATCCATCAATTTCGCCATCCATAACCGCATTGATATTACCCGATTCAAAGCCTGTTCGATGGTCTTTTGCTAATGTATACGGCATAAACACATAAGAACGAATCTGCGAACCCCAAGCAATTTCTTTTTGAACTCCCTTGATATCCTCGATTTTTTCAAGGTGTTCTCTCTCTTTAATTTCGAGGAGCTTGGATTTTAACATTCTCATAGCCTGTTCTCTGTTTTGGAACTGACTTCGCTCATTCTGACAAGCAACAACTATACCGGTTGGTAAGTGGGTTAATCGAACCGCGGAAGAGGTTTTATTGATATGCTGACCGCCCGCACCGGATGAGCGGAAAACATCCATCTTAATATCTTCATCTCTGACTTCAATATTCGCATCATCAGCAATTTCGGGCATAACCTCTAAAGAAGCAAAGGAAGTATGTCTTCTTCCCGAAGCATCAAACGGGGAGACACGAACAAGTCTGTGAACTCCTGATTCGCTTCTTAGATATCCGTAAGCGTTATCGCCCTCTATAAGTAGCGTTGCACTTTTAAGACCTGCTTCATCGCCATCGAGAAAATCAAGCATTTTAACCTTGAAACCGTGGCGTTCGGTCCATCTTGTATACATACGAACCAGCATCGAAACCCAGTCCATAGCCTCTGTGCCGCCTGCTCCTGCATGGAAAGTGATAATTGCATTATTCTTATCATATTCCCCTATAAACAGGGTCTGCAAACGCTGAGCGGCTAAGTCGGTTTCAAACTCGTTTATTGAAGTTTCAATTTCTTCCACTAAGGATAAATCTTCTTCCTCATTGCCCATCTCGATAAGCACAAGCAAATCATCAAACAAAGCACAAATTTTATCATAAGATTCAACCGTGTTTTTAAGCTTGCCTGTTCTTTGCAAAATCTTCTGAGAGTTTTCCATATCATCCCAAAAGCCTGGTGCTGAAGCCTTAGTTTCAAGCTCCTCAATTTCACGGCATAAGCGTTCATAGCCTATGGCATCCTTTAAATCACGAAGCTCGTTTTCATTAGCCTCAAGTCTTAATTTTAGTTGCTCAAATTCAAGCATCGTTTTCCTCCAAAGCCTTAAGTGCAAAGGCACACCAATTATCTCTGTAATTTTCTTCTATAACGCAAAAGCCGTTTTCCTTAACCGCTTTTAAAACATCGTCTTTTCTTATATCAATAATTCCCGAAATTATGATAACGCCCTTTTCTTTCAAAAACCTCGCCGCATCAGGCAAAAGCTCAATTATAACATCAGCAACAATATTAGCACAGATAACATCATATTTTCCGCTAACCTTATCAGCAAGATTTCCAACGATAAATTCAGTTTTTTTCGAAACATTATTTATCTCAGCATTTTCCTTAGCTGTTTTAACCGACTGTGCGTCAATATCAACGCCAACCGAATTTTCTCCACCCAACAAAGGTGAAGCAATTGCTAAAATGCCGCTACCCGTTCCGATATCAAGCATATTGCAGCCGTTAGAAATATATTTTTCTAAAAGAGCAAGACAAAGTGAAGTTGTAGCGTGTGTTCCTGTACCAAAAGCGGCACCCGGGTCTATTGATAGAATAGTTCTGTTATCAGTATTTTCATAATTTTCCCAGCTTGGAACAACCGCCAACTTTTCGCCAATTTCTATCGGTTTAAAATATTTCTTCCAGTTTTCGTTCCAATCCTTATCATCAACACCAACCGAGGTTACCTCAAATGGAATTTTCTCAGCATCAAAACGGGCTTTTAAAAACTCAATACTTTCAGGAGCATTATCACATTCTGAAATATAAATATGGATAATACTTGTCTTCCTATCCTTATTTATAAGCTCCTCATCAATTAAATCAATATGAGCTATTTCCCAAGCAGCAGTTTCCAAATCTGAATAATCTTCGATATAAATTCCGTAAGGCACGGTCATATTAGCAATAGCAGATGCAGTATCACAAAATTCTTGCGGGATACTGATACAAATTTCAGTCCAGTTCATAAAATCATTCCTTCAGAGTTTGAAACGCCGTATCTAATAGATATCCTGCAGCGACTGACAAAAGAGGTAAATAACCAACTGCATAACGTGAAACAGGAATAAACATTAAAATACTAAGCAAATATATTAAAAATACTATTGTTATGGACCTAAGTTTCTTTGAAAATAGAGCTCTTAAACAACCAAACATTCCCAAAATTAAAGTTGTATCCTTAACCATATTAGATAATTCAACTAAATAAGGCAAATCATATGCCTCTAAAAAGATTTTTGAGAATTTTCCTAATGACATCCAATATATAGTAGAAACAGGATTAGAAAATAAAAGTTTTAACAGTAAAATAACATTACCAAACATTGAGCCGGGGTCTTTTAGTCCTAACGCTTCTACATCCGGTGCCAAACCTGCATAGATAGGATTGGTCTGTGTTGCAAGCGGTATAAATTGATTTAAAGTTACAGCATTCCTAAGCCACCAAGGCATTGCCACAATAATAAATCCCAGAATAAAAAATCCCGTATTACACAACCATACCTTATAATTCTTCCATTTGGTAATAATTTCTACCGCTATTATAAATGGGAAAACTATCACTATCAAAGGCCTTACCATTGTTGCAATGCACAAGGTAACTCCCGACAATAAATACAACCACCATTTGTTCTTTTGTACAGCATATAATAACACAACAAAAAATAACAATGAAGTAAAAACAAATAATGTTTCGGTGAGCAAATAACGCGAAAAATAAGGAAATACTCCGTTTGATGCTGTTAAAATAGCTGCTATAATTCCTACTGCGTAGCGCTTAGTAAGTAAATAACCTACTAAAAACACCAAAAATACTGACAATCCCGTCAGAACACATTGAATAATTTTGATACAATGCAAAGCTTTTATTCCGGTTCCAAAAATCGACATGCAGACTGCCAAGAATAGCGGGAAACCTGGAGTAACATACGCATCAGGACTATCGCCCCAAAAACCGTAAACACCTGTTTCCAGTAATCTCTTTGCCATAGCAATATAATTTCCTTCATCAGGAGTATAAATTTCACTTAGTTTATACCAATTTTCAGCATAATATAAGCTATACAAAAAGCCAAACAAGCAAACAATAAATAAAAAAATCCA
The DNA here is from genome assembly GCA_045531855.1 of Acutalibacteraceae bacterium. Classification (GTDB taxonomy): domain Bacteria; phylum Bacillota; class Clostridia; order Oscillospirales; family Acutalibacteraceae; genus UBA737. The sequence continues at coordinate 1,840 of JAZSEU010000043.1, read as the reverse complement.
TTTTGAATAGTGAATAACGTTATCTTTTTTAAAAATATTAATTTTTTCATTATTAGCTAACAACATTTTATTTTTTCTCCTTTTCTTTTTGAATAGTATCTATCGAAACAGATTGAATAATATTTTTAATTTTTACTGCCTGTTTTGAAACTATAACAGTTAAAGAAAAACTCAATATAAGCAATGCGACAATTGCCATAAGATATATAAAGTTAGAGGTTGTTTCAATACCTACTAATTCTGTCAAAAACTCAGCAAATCCGGGAATTACAGCAAATAACAACATTACTGTCGCCAAAATTATCCACACAAGAGCATACTGAACCAATAACTTCTTAGCTCTGATGGTTTTTAAAACCAGAAATAAAAAAAACAGAGATAATATTATTAATTCTACTCTTAATAAAACCGGCATTTAAATAACCACCTTTCTCTGTAACTTAGCACATAAAATTGATAAAGAAACCTTTATCATATAATAAACAGTTTTCCAAGAATGTATTGAAGAAGTACCGCCTTCTCGTTCAAACATATTAACCTGAACTTCAGAAACGGCTACCGAATTATTTAAAAGAAAAACAATAGACTCCGGCTCAGGGTAATCTATCGGATACTCACGCGATAATAGATAAATTGCCTTTTTGCCTGCAGCACGAAATCCTGAAGTTACATCTAAAATTCTTTTACCTGTAAGAATTTTTATTAAAAAAGATAGCCACTTGATTCCCACTCGTCGCATAAAAGTTGATTTGAAATCACTTGCTTTTGAAACAAAACGCGAACCCACAACAAAATCAGACTCATTGTCTACTATTGGCTTGATAAGTTGATTCAAAGAAGATATGTCATGCTGACCGTCTCCGTCAAACTGTACGGCTATATCGTAGTCTTTAATATTTGCATAAATATATCCTGTCTGCACAGCACCGCCTATTCCTAAATTCTGAATTAAATTTATGCAATTTATGTTATTATCTTTGCAGATGTGATATGTATTATCGGTAGAACCATCATTGATAACGATATAATCTAATTGAAAATCGCAATTTTTTCTATATTTGACAACGCTATTAACCGTTTTTAATATATTTGTTTCTTCGTTATATGCAGGTATAATAATTAAAACTCTCAAAAAAACACCTCATTACTTTTTGAAAATAAAAAACTTACTGACAACCCAATTCAATAAAACAACTAAAAAAGAAAGTATAACCTTTGAAATTAAGACACCATCAATTCCGAAAACACTAAACCTTTCAAGATGCATTATATCAGTACTTATGTAAAGACCTATCTGTTCAAACAAATAAGACAAAATTCTTGCAGAAAAAAAAGCCAGGATTTCTTTGCATAAAATTTTAAACTCCCAACTTTTACTTTGAAAAACAAAAAGTTTATTCGTTATATACGCAAAAGATGACGCGAAAACAAATGAAATTGTATTTACAATTAAAACTTTATCATATCCTAAAAACTGCAAAAATAACAAAAAACTTGCATAATTTACTATAGTGGTCAGCACACCAAAAAACAAATATGAAATTGTTTCACTTTTTAAAATTTTTAATATTTTTTCTTTCATATTCTCTCCCGATTTTTATCAAAATAAAAGACATATGAGTATACCATACTGTTATGTATTTGTCAAACTATATAGCTATTCAAAAAATCATATAAAGACTGTTTATCCGATACAACCGTTCCCTGAACCATACCGTTTCTGCCTCCGCCTTTAACAGAAAATTCGGATTTAAAACGGGTAAATAAGGTTTGGAGTTTTGCTTCATCTCCGCAAATAACAAAGCTAAATCCATCATTTTTCTTCGAAAAAACTGCCCTT
>JAZSEU010000032.1:0-40913 GCA_045531855.1 Acutalibacteraceae bacterium | reverse complement strand
CATTTTGGTTAGCACTTACCATCTTTAGCCTTATGGGGCAGATTGCCTGGGTTGTTGAAAATATGTATTTCAACGTATTTATTTATAAAACCTTTTCGGCATCTGCGGCAGATATTTCGAATATGGTTGCAGCCTCTGCTGTTACGGCAACCTTAACCACCGTTTTTATGGGTGCCTTATCGGATAAAATAGGCAAGAGAAAGCTTTTTATTTCACTTGGTTATATCCTATGGGGAATTTCAATTTTCAGTTTTGTATTTTTAAAGCAAGAGCTTATAAGCAAGGCCTTTCCAATGGCGGTTTCTGCCGCTTCGGTTGGCGTTACCTTAGCAATTATACTTGACTGCGTTATGACCTTCTTCGGCTCAACCGCAAACGATGCCGCCTTTAATGCCTGGCTTACCGATTCAACCAATTCTAAGAACAGGGGAGCGGCAGAGGGTATAAACGCTATGATGCCTTTAGTATCTGTTCTTGTGGTTTTCGGAGGCTTTATGTTCCTTGATTTAGATAAGCCGTCAAGCTGGACGGTTATCTTCTCCATCATAGGAATTTTAACCCTTGTTATCGGTATTCTTGGAATTTTCATAATCAAGGAGCCTCAGATAAAGCCTTTAAAAACCTCTTATCTTGGAGGCATTGTTTATGGCTTTAAGCCAAGCACTATAAAATCAAATTTGAGGCTTTATATTTGCCTTTTAGCTTTTATTATCTTTAATATTTCCATTCAGATTTTTATGCCTTATCTCATTATTTATTATGAGGTATCGCTTGGTATGAGCGATTATGTGCTTGTTATGGCACCCGCTATAATTATAGCCTCTGTTGTAACTGCACTTTGGGGCAAGGTCTATGATAAAAAGGGCTTCTCATTTTCGGGAATTTTTGCTCTTTTATTCTTGATTATAGGCTATATTATTCTTTATTTAACAAAGACAAAGCTTCCTGTATTTATTGGCTCACTTCTTATGATGAGCGGATATCTTTCCGGAATGGCAGTTTTCGGAGCAGTTATCAGGGATAACACTCCCGAGGGCAAATCGGGAAGACTTCAGGGTGTTAGAATTTTCTCTCAGGTATTTATTCCGGGAATTATAGGTCCGTTTATTGGAAAAACCGTATTAAGCTCTGCAGAGGTTGTAACGGGAAATGACGGAACTACCTCTTTTGTTCCAAATGAGAATATTTTCTTGGCAGCTCTTATAGCAGCACTTCTTGTGCTACCCGTGTTCTTGGTATTAACCATGGGTAAAAAGCCGAGAATAAGAAGCCTCGAAACCGATTTTGAAAAGGATTTAGGCGAAATGCCCTTTTCCGAATATCCAAGACCTCAGCTTAGAAGAGATTCTTACCTTTGCCTTAACGGAAAATGGGATTTTAAAATAGAGAGAAAAAACAAAGAAATATTTTCGGGTGAAATCTTAGTTCCTTTTGCTGTTGAAAGCCGAATTTCAGGGGTTTTCAGAGAAGTAAAGAAAAATGATATCTTAATTTATGAAAGAAAATTTAGTTTAGACAAGGACTTTATAAAGAAAAGAGTTCTTCTTAACTTTACCGCTTGCGACCAATATACCAAGGTTTTCCTTAATGATAAAGAAATGGGGGAGAATATTGGCGGTTATCTGCCTTTTTCCTTTGATATAACAAAGGACTTGGTTGAGGGCGAGAATAGTCTTAGAGTTGAGGTTAAAGATCCGCTTGATAAGGACCTGCCTTACGGAAAGCAGACTAACAAACAAGGCGGAATGTGGTACACTAAAATCAGCGGAATTTGGGGTACTGTGTGGCTTGAAAGCGTTCCTGAAAACTATATAAAGGCAATAAAAATAACACCCGATTTAACGGGTGCTACCATTGAGATTTTTGGCGGGGAAAAGAAGAAAACCCTCGAAATGGAGGGCGAGATTTATGAATTTTCGGGTGATAAATACAGGTTAGATATAGAAACTCCTGTTCTTTGGACCCCCGAAAATCCGCATCTTTATGAGTTTAGCATTTCCTCGGGGGAGGATAGGGTAGAGTCTTATTTCGGTCTTAGAACTGTTGAGGTAAGAGATAAGGATATTCTCTTTAACGGCAAGCCGAAATTTTTCAACGGACTTTTAGATCAAGGCTATTTTAGTGATGGTATATTTCTTCCCGCAACGCCCGAGGGCTTTAAAAATGATATTCTTAAAATGAAAGAATGCGGGTTTAATATGCTTAGAAAACATATTAAATTAGAGCCTGAGCTATTTTATTATTATTGCGATAAATTAGGTATGTTTGTTTTTCAGGATATGATTAACAGCGGTAAATATAGTTTTCTGATTGATACCGCATTGCCAACCGTATTCTTAAAAAAGGGAATCGAGCATAGGGCAAGTGTATTCAGAAGAAAAGAGTTCGAAAAAACCTCAAGGGGAATCATCGAAAATCTTTATAACCACCCAAGCGTTGTTTATTATACCATTTTCAACGAGGGTTGGGGGCAGTTTGAGGCCGATAAATATTATAAGGAATTTAAAGCTTTAGATAATACAAGAATTTTTGATTCAACTTCGGGTTGGTTTGAGAAAAAATTAAGCGATGTTAAAAGTGAGCATATTTATTTTAAACCCATAAAACTCAAAGAAAGCGAAAGACCTCTTGTTTTATCCGAGTTTGGCGGTTATTCCTGCAAGATAGAAAACCACTGCTTTAATCTTGATAAAACCTATGGTTATAGATTTTTTAAGGATAGAGCGAAATTTGAAAATGCCCTCATAGAGCTTTATGAAAATGAGGTTATTCCTGCAATAGATAAGGGACTTTGTGCTACCGTTTTAACTCAGGTTAGCGATGTTGAGGATGAAACTAACGGACTTTTAACCTATGACCGCAAGGTTTTAAAGGTAAACCCCGAAAGGTTTAAAGAGATATCTCAGAAACTAAAGCAAAAATTTGAAAATAAAAAGTCGGGTTAAAACCCGACTTTTTATTTTGTAAGTATTTCGATTATTTTTGAATAGATGCTTTCGGTGCTGTTTAAAAATTTCTCTTTAAGATAAATTGCCTGGTCTTCATCGGTTACCATTAACTTAACGCTCATAAAGGGCGCACCGTTATCAATGGCCGAAAAGGTGATGAAGGTTCTATCGTTTTCTCTGGAAATTTTTATATCATTCTCTTTGGCATTTTTAAAGCGGACCATCATTTTAATTGCAGCCGAATAAGCCCTTTCCCTAACCGTTAAAGAAAGGCTGGTTTTAAGGGTTTCGGCAACATCCTTGCCGCTTTTTGTTGCGATATAGGTATCCTCTTTTTCGTTAATATTCTCTAAATGACCGCTATTACATAATGCGGCAATAGAGTCGTTAACCTCAAAGCAGTTGGCGATACCTTCGAAATGAAGAGTGTCTGCCAAAAGTCTTCCCGGAACGGGCTCGTTTAGGGAAGAGAGGATATAGCATATAAGGGTGCGTACCTGAGCGGTACTGAAAAGACCGCCTATCGGGGATACACCTGCACTAACAGCATCTTTTTCCAAGGAAATTCTCCTTTAATAATTTATTAGCCTATAAATTTATCGTGAACAGCACTAACTGCATTATCAGCATATTTAGCATCAATCAATACAGAAATCTTGATTTCGCTTGTTGAAATCATCTGAATGTTAATTCCTGCATCATAAAGAGCCTCAAACATTTTAGAAGCAACACCGGGGTTACTCTCCATACCTGCACCTACGATTGAAACCTTGCAAACAGATTCATCAACCTTGATATTCTTATAAGTTAAGATATCCTTCATAGCTTCAAGAGCGGCAACTGCATCAGCACTCTGGTCGCGGGAAACGGTAAAGGTAATGTCCTTAGTGCCGTCTCTTCCTACAGACTGAAGAATAATATCGATATTAACCTTATACTGAGATAATTTATTAAAGAGCTTGAAAGCAACACCGGGGGTATCCTCAAGACCTACAACAGATATACAAGCAACATTGTTATCCTTAGCAACGCCTCTGATTAAAGTTTTTTCCATTTTTACCTTCTCCTTTACTATTGTGCCTGGTTTAACCTCAAGACTTGAAAGAACCTCAAGTTCAACATTGTATTTTTTAGCCATTTCAACCGAACGGTTGTTAAGTACCTGAGCACCGAGAGTTGCAAGCTCAAGCATTTCGTCATAGCTGATTTCATCCATCTTTTGAGCGGTTTTAACTTTTCTTGGGTCTGCAGAATAAACACCGTCAACATCGGTATAAATCTGGCAGAGGTCGGCCTTCATTGCGGCTGCTATTGCAACTGCACTTGTATCCGAGCCGCCGCGTCCGAGGGTTGTTATATCATCATATCTGTTAAGTCCCTGGAAGCCGGCAACGATAACAATCTTCTTTTTCTCAATCTCGTTTTTAAGGCGTTCTGTATTAACTCTCTTTATTCTCGCAAAGGTATGGTGAGAATCGGTTTCAAAGCCTGCTTGCCAGCCGAGTAAAGAAATAACGGGGTAGCCGAGCTTCTCAATCGCCATAGCAAGTAAAGAAATCGAAATCTGCTCGCCTGCCGAGAGAAGCATATCCATCTCTCTCTTAGAGCCGCCTTTTTCGTTTATTTCTTTTGCCTTGTCTATAAGGTCATCAGTTGTATCGCCCTGAGCCGAAACAACAACTATAACATCGTTGCCCTTTTTATAATCATCAATAATTCGGTTGGCAACATTGAAAACTCTTTCGGCATTTGCAACCGAAGAGCCGCCGAATTTTTTAACTATTAAAGCCATATTTTAACCTCCAAAATCAGAAAAGGATATTAAGTAATTTAATTTCGCAACCTTTAAAGGCTTCGAGCTTTTCTTTTATATTATCCTCAAAGTCTTCTTCAGTTATGAATGCGATTTCTTTTGAATATTCATTCTTAATGAAATCGGTATTTAAAGAGAAAACCTTGGAAAATGTCCCTGTTAAAACGGTAAAATCATCAGATTTTATGCGAACTAGGAACTTATGCTTCTTATTGTCTTTCTCAACATAATCCTTTTCGCCATCGCTCCAGAAGAGATATTTTCTGGTATCTAGGTGCTTAATGCAGTCTATGATATCGGCAACAACCGCACTGGCAGTGGCCTCTTTTCCTGCACCCTTGCCATAGAAAACAACCTCACCTGTCTGGTCGCCTGTTACCATAACGGCATTGAAAACTCCGTTAACACCTGAAAGAATACACTCACGTGAAACAAGAACAGGCTTTACAAAAGCGGTTATCTTGCCGTTTTCATTTTTTCTTGCATGGCCTATAAGCTTGATAACATATCCAAAGCTGTCAGCCGCCGAAATATCATCAAGAGTGATATCGGTGATGCCCTCGGTTTCAACCTGCTCGGGATAAACGTGCTTCCCAAAGCCCAAAGCTGCTAGTATACAGATTTTGCGGCAAGCATCGTGCCCCTCAATATCGGCAGCAGGGTTTTTCTCGGCATAGCCTTTCTCCTGAGCAAGCTTTAAAGCTGCATCAAAATCCATATTATCCACTATCATTTTATTTAAAATGAAGTTTGTTGTTCCGTTGAGTATTCCCGAAATCTCAGTTATCTCATTAGCGGCAAGACATTGAACTAAAGGTCTCAGCACAGGGATACCGCCGCCAACACTTGCTTCGAAAAGGAAGTTGACATTCCTGTCCTGTGCGATTTTTATAAGCTCGGCACCCTTAGCAGCAACAAGCTCTTTATTAGAGGTTACAACGCTTTTGCCAGCAAGCAAAAGGGATTTAACAAAATCATAAGCGGGATTAACTCCGCCCATAACCTCGGCAACAACCTTAACCTCATCATCATTAAGGATAAGATTAAAGTCTTTGATGAATTTATCACTGTAAGAAAGTCCGTTAAAATCTCTTAAATCGAGAATATATTTAACATTAACTTGATTCTTAACAGCTTCGTTTATACGGGCATTGTGGTTAATTAAAATCTCAGAAACTCCTGAGCCTACAACACCGTGCCCCATAATAGCAACGTTAATCATTATTTCCTCCGAACAGGGAATAATAGCAAAATATTTCCCTATACTTAATTATACAAAGGTTATTATATTATACTTTTTTCCTAAAATCAACATAAAAACTCTCAAATTTCCATATTTTTGGCTTTATAACGTAAAAGTTTTAAGTTTGGGGCGATATTTTTGGAACAAGATTCAAAAAAACGGTTTTTAATAGGCTTTTTATATGCCTTAGCACTTAGCACTATTGTTTTTGTTTCGCTTAAAATAGTGCTTTCTTATCTGCTGCCTTTTGTCTTTTCGGGTGTCATAGCGTTTGTTGTTCAAAAACCCGCCATCAAAATTTCAAGTAAAATAAAACTAAAAAAGGGAACTGTTGCCGCATTGTTGGCAGCGGTAATTTTTATCGGTTTTCTTTTTTTAATGGTTTTTTTAGTTTACAGATTATTTCTTACCGGTAAAGGTTTTCTTTCTTCTCTTCCTGAGGTGTTGAACTATTTTATAAGCTTTGTTTCTGAAACTGAAAAAAGTTTATCAGCTCTTCTTTTGGAGATTTCGCCTGAGCTTGCTCGGCAGATAAGTTCAATATTTTCCGATTTGCTCGAAAATTTAAGACATTCCCTAACCGAATTTTTTTCTTCTTTTGCCGCAAATATAGCATCCAAAACGCCGTCATTTATTTTCAGCGGTATAGTCTCACTGGTAGCAAGCTGTTATATCGCTAAGGATTTTGATGGTCTTGCAAGGTTTTTAAGGGGAATAATCGGCAGAGAAAAATATCAAAATATCCTGAAAATCAAGGGGATTTTAACGGGTAGCATTTTAAAGCTTTTAAAAGGATATCTCATCCTAACTGCGATAACATTTATTGAAATGTTTATCGGTTTTTTCGTTTTGGGTGTTGATTATCCTTTTATTTTGGCACTAATTATATCTTTTGTCGATTTATTGCCAGTTTTCGGAACCGGAACTGTGCTGATTCCTTGGGGGTTGTTTTCGATAATATCAGGGGATAATGCTTTAGGCTTTGCTATAATTATTTTGTATATTTTAGTTACCGTTTTAAGAAATTTTTTGGAGCCGAAAATTATTGGAAATCAGATAGGGATAAACCCTCTTTTCACCCTTATTGCGATGTTTGCAGGGCTTAAATTTTTTGGCTTTTTAGGGCTTATGATTTTCCCCGTAACCTTAATTGTTGTTATAAAATATTATAAAAATGAGATGTTGGAAGAGGCAGAATATGATCTTTCGCATAAGATATAATGTGGTGCGAAAAATATCAGACGCACTGTTTCGGAGTGAAATAAATGCGAGGTTATAAAATAAGAACTCAAACAGTAACCCATGCTATAAAAGGCAGGGAAATATTAAGAAAAAACGGCTTCAAAGCAAGGATTGAAAAATCGGGTTCCAAAAATTCAAAAGGCTGCAGTTATGTGATAATTGCCGAGGGAAAGGGAACGGCTGAAATAATTCTTCAGAATGCCGGAATAAAAATTTCAGAAATAACAGAGTTTTAAGGGCGTTTTATACGCCCTTTTTTATGAGGTGATTTTTTTGATTTATTTTGATAACGCCGCAACAACGGGTAAAAAGCCTCAAAATGTTATAAAGGCTACCTTGGAAGCCCTTAAAAATCTTAGTGCAAACCCAGGTAGAAGCGGACACGAGCTATCTGCAAAGGCGGCAGAAAATATTTATAAAGTAAGGGAAAAGGTGGCGGAGTTTTTTGGAGCTGATGGGGCGGAAAATGTTGTTTTCACCCTTAACTGCACCCATAGTATAAACTGCGTTCTAAAAGGGGTTATAAATAAGGGCGACCATATTATCGTATCCTCTCTTGAACATAATGCTGTTATGCGGCCACTAAAAAAAATCAAGGCTTCTTTCAGTATAGCAAAGGTTTCTTTTTCGAGTGATGAGGAAACCTTAACTGAAATCCGCCAAAAAATAAGACCTAACACAAAGCTTATTTTAGTAACGGGAGCTTCGAATGTTTTCGGTAAAATATTACCTATAAGGGAAATAGGGGAAATATGCAGAGAAAAAGGAATTTTCTTTGCTGTTGATGCCGCTCAAACTGCGGGAGTTTTGCCCATAAATATGAAAGAAATGAATATTGATTATCTATGCGTTGCCTCTCATAAAGGGCTTTATGCACCAATGGGAACAGGAATCCTAATATCCAGAAAACCCATTGAAAATACCCTTATTGAAGGGGGTACGGGAACTAATTCTCTTGAGCTTTTTCAGCCGCCTTATTTACCCGAAAGGCTTGAGAGCGGAACGGTTAATGTTTCGGGTATTATGGGGATAGGTGCAGGTATAGATTATGTAAAACAAATAGGGCTAAAAAAGATATACGAGCATGAAATGAAGCTTACCTTAATGCTCTATTGGAGTCTTAAAAAAAATCCCGAAATAATACTATACACCCCCGAGCCAAAATTATACTTCTTTGCCCCTGTTTTATCCTTTAATTTCAAGGGAATTGACAGCACAGATACTGCCCTTGAGCTCAATAAAGAGGGGATAGCAGTCAGAGGCGGAATACAATGTGCACCCATAGCTCACAGGTATGTAGGTACCGAAAATACGGGAACGGTCAGGGTGTCATTTGGAACCTTTAACACCGAAACCGAGGTTATGAGGTTTTTGAACATTGTAAATGATGAAAAATTCTTGAAAAAATTGAAAAAAGATATTGAATGAAACCACTATATATGGTATTATATATATTGATAAGATATATGTAAAGGATGTTGGGCAGTGGGTAGCGTATTTAATGCAATATACTCTGTTTGGAATCAGATAGTATATGCTGTTTCCAATTTTAGAATATTCGATATATTGGATATTCTGGTCATGGCGTTTATTATTTACAAGGCAATTGTGTTTTTGCGTGATTCCAGAGCGGGCCAGTTATTCAAGGGTATTCTTATTTTGCTAGTGGTTTATGCTATTGCAGGCTGGTGGGAGCTTGTAACTCTCCAGTGGTTGCTTTCAAAAGTGGTTGATGCTGCTCTTATTGCCGCTGTTGTTATATTCCAGCCCGAGCTTCGCCGTATATTAGAAAGAGTTGGAAGAACTAAAATCGGAGGCACCAAGCTTTTTGACAGCTCAATGAGTGGGCTTGAAAAGAGCATCGATGATGTTTCAAAAGCCGCAGGCACTATGCAGGAAAAACGAATTGGTGCACTTATCGTTTTTGAAAGAACAACCTTGCTTGGCGATATTGTTGATACCGGAACAGTTTTAGATGCAGAATCCTCTGTTGCAATGATAAACAATGTTTTCTTCCCGAAATCTCCTTTGCACGATGGAGCGGTGATTATAAGAGAGGGAAGAATTTATGCTGCAGGCTGCATTTTACCCCTCACTCAGCGTGAAGACCTTAATATGCAGCTCGGAACAAGACATAGAGCTGCTATTGGTATGACCGAGAATAGCGATGCAGTTGTTTTGGTGGTTTCTGAGGAAACGGGAATTATTTCGATTGTTCATAACGGTCAGATTTCCAGAAACTACAGTGCTGTTTCTGCTGCAGCTGAGCTTCAGAGCTTGTTGCTTAGCAATGAGAAAAAGGATAAGTCCTTTAGCTTTAAGGAGCTTATTGAAAAAATCGTTCCTAAGAAGAAAGACAGAAAGGAAGATGAAGAATAATGAAATTTCCTTTTAATTTTTCTTTAAGAAAGCTTTTGCAGAATAAAAGATTTGTAATGCCATTATCCTTATTCCTGGCATTCACCTTATGGCTTGTTCTGGTTGTTAATCAGAAACCGATAATTGATAGAACAATTTCCGATATAGCGGTTAATGTTAATCTTGAAAACACCTATGCATCTGAAAACAATATGAGCATTATCGGTGATATTTCCGAGCAGAAGTTTACCGTTGTTGTAAGAGGACCGAGTTATTCGGTAAGCACCCTCACTTCGTCAGATATTGCTCTTTATGCTTCGGCAGCAAGTGTTGATGCACCGGGTGAATATTCGCTTGAGGTTGCAACTTCTAACACAGGAACGGAATATGAAATTTTAAGCATTTCCCCGAAAACCCTCAAAATAAACTTTGACTATATAGAGACCAAGGAGTTTACTATAACTGCTTTAGCAGAGGGTGCGGTTGCCGCTGAGGGACTTATTGCCGAAACGGGTGTTGTTGGCGGAACCGAAAGTGATACTGTTACTATCTCAGGTCCCCGAACGGTTGTCAATAAAATCGAATCGGTTGTTGCAACAGCTAAGGTTAACAAGACCTTAAGTGTTAGCGAAACCTTTGATGCTGACTTAGTTTTATATGATGCAGAGGGTAATGTTATAAAGCCTGAGTATTTAACACTCAGTGCCTCAAAGGTTAAGGTTACTGTTCCGATTTCAAAGAAGAAAACAGTTCCTGTTAAGGTTGAGTTTTCTTCACTGCCTGACGGTTTTAATAAGGAAAATATTTCAGCATCGGTTGATATTCCAACTGTTACACTTATCGGCACTCCCGAAACGATAGATAAAACAACCGAAGTTTCATTAACTCCTATTCCTCTTAATACTGTTTCCAAGGCTCAGTCAAGCTTTGATGTTTCACCCAAGCTTCCTGAGGGAGTTCGCTTACTTGACCGTATTGACCATTTCACCGTTACGGTTAATACAGACAGACTTTATGAAAGAACCGTTACGGTTAATAGCTTTGAATATAAGGGGCTTGCTTCAGGTCTTAAGGCAAGCGGAGCTGTTAGTATTAAGAATGTTAAAATCTGCGGTCCCCGTTCAGCAATCAATAATATTTCTTCTTCTGAAATTTATGCTAAGGTTGACCTTACCGATAAAAAGGCAGGAGAGCATACAGTTGATGTTGTAATCTGCTTTAAGAATAACGATAATATTTGGGCGGTTGGAAGCTATAAAACAACTGTTACTATAAAATAAACAAAGGGCGGCTTTTTTAGCCGCCCCAAAACCTATATTTAGCAATTTTTTCCGAATTACATAGTATATACGGGAGGAATTGTTATGATAAAAAGCATTTTGTTGATAATATGCCTTATTCCAACAATGTTGGGAGTATCTGAAATACTTCATTGGCTGAGACTTCTTATTTTAGCACCTGAAAAAAAGCCGATTACATATACTGTTGTATGTCTTACTTCGGATTCGGCAAAGGAGCAAATAAGGTTTGCGGCTGCGAAGTATTCTAATTCGGGACATAAAAATATAATTGCAGTTAACTCTTCTGTTGAAGAGCAAGACATAAATGAATGCAAAGAAATAGCCGATAAAAATGATATTATCTTTTGTTCGGCAGAAGAGCTTTGCAAGGATATCAAGCAAATTACTAATTGGGGCAATTAAAAGAAAGGGAGGGTAATTCTATGCCTGAGGTTTTAGAGAATATAAGCGGAACAGTGCAGAGAATTACCTATAAAAATGAACTTAACGGCTATACCGTTGCAGAGGTTAAAACCGATAAAGAGACCATAACAGTTGTTGGCATAATGCCTTTTTTAAACGAGGGAGATATTGCTGAGTTTTACGGTAATTTTATAGTCCACGCTACATACGGTCAGCAGTTTTCTGCCTCCTCCTTTGAAAGAAAAGCTCCAAAGGATGCTGCGGCAATTTTGAGATATCTATCGGCGGGTGCTATTAAGGGAATAGGCCCTGCAACCGCCTCTAAAATAGTTGAAAGATTTGGTGCAGATTCGCTTGATATAATAAACGATAAGCCTCAGGAACTAACCGTTATCAAGGGTATGTCGCTCGCAAAGGCGATGGCAATAAGCGAGGAATATAAAAAACAGTTTGGCATTAGAGATATAATGCTTTTCCTTTCAAAATATAAGGTCTCGCCCGATAGATGCCTTAATATTTACAGAAGATTTGGAAATAAATCCTGTGAAATAATAAAGGCTAATCCATATACTCTTTGTGAATCGGGGCTTGATTTTCATTTTGAAATGGCTGAAGACATTGCCATTGATTTAAATTTTAAAAAGGATAATGAGCTTAGGGTTTCGGCAGGTCTTGAATATGTGCTCAGGAAAAATCTTTCGAATGGGCATAGTTGTTTGCCAAGAGATAAGTTTATTAAAGTTGCCTGCAAGCTCCTCGAATGCAAAGAGAGTACGGTTGAAATCTGTTGCGACAGGCTTATTGAGTGTTTTCGTTTAAGCTGCGAAGTGATAGATGACAAGGAATTTATCGCAATTCCCTCATACCATTCGGCAGAGCAGCATATAGCTGCAAGGCTTTTATCGGTTAAGAGATATATAAATTCTGCCGTTACGGTTGATGAGCTTGAGATTGAAAATGTTGAAAGACAGCTCGGTATTAAATTTGAAAATTTGCAAAAGCAGGCGATTTTTGAGGCTTTCCAAAACGGAATTTTGGTGTTAACGGGAGGCCCCGGTACAGGTAAAACTACAACCCTTAATGCCATTATCAAGCTTTTTGAAAACAGAGACCTTGATATTGAGCTTGCTGCTCCTACAGGCAGAGCCGCTAAAAGAATGACCGAGCTAACGGGCAGAGAAGCAAAAACCATTCACCGACTTTTAGAGGTTGAATGGGGCGAGGGTGAGGAACGGCGTTTTGCAAGAAACGAGAAAAATCCTCTTAACTGCGAGGTTATAATTATTGATGAGGCCTCGATGATAGATAGCCTTTTGTTTGATGACTTATTAAAAGCATTGAAATTATCATGCCGAATAATTCTGGTTGGGGATTCCGACCAGCTGCCGAGTATAGGTGCGGGTAATGTTCTTGGAGATGTTTTAGCGTCAGAGGCCTTTCCTGCAATAAGGCTTAACAAGGTTTTCCGTCAGGCAGAGAAGAGCAAAATTATAACCAACGCTCATTCAATTATCAGAGGTGAAAAAGCTGATTTTTCGGATAATTCTGCCGATTGCTTTTTTATGCACAGAGGTGATAAGTATTCTGCGGTTAACACTATTGTTGAGCTTGTAACAGATAGGCTACCCTCAGCGTATGGAATAAATCCGCTGACAGATATTCAGATTCTTTGTCCCTCAAGAATGCTCGAAACGGGAACGGTTAATCTTAACAATATTTTGCAGGACAGGCTCAACCCTCATAAAAAAGGAAAGCCGCAGTTAAGTTTCAAGGGCTTTTATCTGCGAGAGGGCGATAAGGTTATGCAAATCAAGAATAATTATGATTTGCAGTTTAAAAAGGATAACGGGGAATATGGAAGCGGCGTTTTTAACGGTGATGTTGGTTTTATAACCGAGATTGATTTAAGAGGCGGTATTTTAAAGGTTAGGTTTGATGATAAGGAGGCTACATATTTCTCTGAAGATTTAGGACAGTTGGAACTGGCTTATGCCGTTACTGTTCATAAAAGTCAGGGAAGTGAATACTCTTGCGTTATTTTGCCTCTTTGCGATATCCCTCAAAAACTTAAATACCGAAATTTACTCTATACTGCAGTTACAAGGGCAAAGAATTTGCTCATAGCGGTAGGTAATGAAAGGGTTTGGGATGAAATGGTTGAGAACGACCGCAAAACCTTAAGATATACAATGCTTAAAACCTTTATAGAAAAGGGAAATAGAGTTGGAAATTTTTAAAAGCTTAATTTCGGTTTTGTTTCCAAATGTTTGTGTTTGCTGCAAGGAGATTATCGAAGAGGGCGAGTTCCTTTGTGATTTCTGCTTTGAAGAGCTTGAGAGAATACAAAAGGAAAAGATATGTATTAAATGCGGAAATCAAAAGAAAAACTGCGAATGCAAAAGAAGGGTTTACCGTTTTAGCGGTATCGTAGCTCCATTTTTTAATGAGACTTCTGCAAGAAAAGCAATATACGGCTTCAAGATAGCAAAAAGGGAAGAAATAACTAAGTTTTTTATAAACGAAATGGTGCTTGCAATAAGGCAGAATTTTTATGATATAAAATTTGATGAGGTATGCTTCGTTCCAATGTTCAAAAGGGACGAGCTTAAAAAAGGCTTTAATCATAGTGAGCTTTTGGCAAAAGGTGTTGCCGGAAAACTCGGCATAAAATTTTCCGAGCTTCTTTTAAGCCATAAAAAGAAAATGCCTCAGCATAAACTCCGTCCAAAAGAAAGGATGGAAAATGTTAAAGGTATTTATTATTGCAATAAAAATCTTTCGGGTAAAACTATTTTGTTGGTTGATGATATTAAAACAACGGGAGCCACTCTCGATGAATGCACAAAGCAACTGTTGTTTGCAGGAGCTGAGAGGGTTTACTGTGTAACAGGCGTTATGAGCCGAGGAATAGATAGAAATAAAAAGGGTGAAAATAATGGCAACTGATATAGGAATAGATTTAGGAACATCTAAAACGGTTATATTTTCAAGCTCAAAGGTTGTTTTGGAGCTTCCAAATACCGTTACGGTTGATGCTGAAACCTGGGAGCCTGTATATTTTGGCGAAAAGGCAAAGCAAACTCTCGGAAGAACACCCGAAAGCCTTGTTTGCGTAAGTCCTATTGAAAGAGGAGTTATTTCGGATTACGGTGTTGCCGAGGAAATGCTTAAAAACTATATGCAACAGGCCTTTGGAAATAAGATTTTAAGACCGAGAATTATGGCTACTCTGCCTGCCGGTCTTACCGAGCTTCAACACCATTCTCTAGCTAATGTTGTTGAGTCGGCGGGCGGAAGAAACATATCTGTTATTGAAAGTCCTTTGGCAATAGCCTTTAGTTTGGGACTCGATTTCTCAGTGCCTCACGGAACTTTAATTGTTGATATTGGAGCGGGAACTACTGATATTGCGGTTGTTTCTATGGGAGGTATTGCGGCTTGCGATTCCTTTAAAACCGCATCCCTTGATTTTGATGCTCAGATTATCCGCTATGTGAGGAAAGAATATAATATTGAAATAGGACCGTTAACTGCCGAGGAGATTAAAATAAAGATTGGAACGGCAGTTAGAAGAGATATAGAGGTTGCTATGGTTGCAAAGGGAAGAAATGTTTTCACAGCGCTTCCCGAGAGCTTTGAAATTTCTAGTAACGAGGTTTATGAGGCAATAAGTGATACAGTTGATACCATTTGCAATGCAATTCGCGAGGTGCTTAATAAAACCGACCCCGACCTTGTTGCAGATATAACAACCGATGGTTTATATCTAACGGGCGGCGGCTCTCAGCTTTTTGGCCTTGCAGATAAAATTTCAAACTATATAGGTGTTAAGGTAACTATGCTTGAAGACCCGAAATACAGTGTTGTTAAGGGAGCGGCAGTAGCACTCAAAAAGCCCGAACTGCTCAAAAATATCGATTATCAGCTCCGTTCTATCAAGGAATTGGAAGTAGAATAAATTTAACGCTTTAAATAATTAAAGTTTTTTGCGAAAATCGGTTGACAAATGGTAATTTATGAGTTAAAATACATTATAGTTTTTTAAAAAAGGGGTGGACAGAATGTTCGGTAGATATGAATTTCGATTTTATTATACCGAGGCGGACTGTCTGTGCACCGATTAAGCATTTGCTTTTGTGATTACATTCAGCCCGCTGTTCGTCATGCCTTTTTGGTATTTCGAATTGCGGGTTTTTATATTATGAAGGGAAGTTTTTTATGATTTCTGAGAAGATGACTGAGCTTGGCAAAAAGCGTTCGGTAATAAGAGAAATATTTGAATACGGTAATAAGAGAAGGAAAGAAATCGGGACTGAGAATGTTTTTGATTTTTCTCTCGGCAACCCAAGTATCCCCGCTCCCGATGTTGTGAACGAAACGATGGTGCGTTTAATAAAGGAGAAAAATCCTGTTGCACTTCATGGATACACCTCTGCTCAGGGTGATTTTTCGGTTAGAAAAGCGATTGCAGATGATATAAATTCTCGTTTTGGTTGCCCCTCTTCACCCGACCTTATCTATATGACCTGCGGTGCCGCAGCTTCGCTTACTATTAGTCTCACAGCCCTTATAAATGAGGGAGACGAGGTGGTTGCTTTAGCTCCATTTTTTCCTGAATATAGGGTTTTTGCTGAAAAAGCAGGGGCAAAGCTCAAAGTTGTTAAGTGCCGTGAAGAAGATTTTCAAATTGATTTTTCAGCCTTGAATGAGGCTATCAATGAGAATACAAAGGCAATTATTGTAAACTCTCCTAACAACCCAAGCGGTGTTGTTTTAAATGAGGAGACAATAAAAGAGCTTTCTTGTCTTTTAAGAGAGAAGCAAGCAGAGTTTGGAACTGATATTTATATTATTGCTGATGAGCCTTACAGAGAGTTGGTTTATGGCGGTGTAAAGGTTCCTTATATCCCGAATTACTATGATAATACTTTAGTTTGCTATTCTTTCAGCAAATCCTTATCATTGCCAGGGGAAAGAATAGGTTATATATTTGTTCCACAAAAGGTTAGCAATTGCTCAGATGTTTATGCGGCGGTTTGCGGAGCGGGCAGAGCATTGGGCTTTGTTTGTGCACCAAGCTTGCTTCAGTATACTGTTGCCGAGAATTTGGGAAGAACTTCAAACATTGAAATTTACGATAGAAACCGCAATATTTTATATGATGCTTTAACCGAATACGGTTATAAGCTTGCTCGTCCTGACGGTGCATTCTATCTCTTCTTAAAATCACCTGAAGCGGATGCGAATGCCTTTTGCGAAAGGGCTAAGAAATATGAAATTCTCATAGTTCCGGGTGATGATTTCGGTTTTGAGGGCTATGTTAGAATAAGCTATTGCGTTAGCACCGATATGATTTTAAAATCACTCGAGGGCTTTAAAAAGTTAATTGAAGAATACAGAGGTTAATGTTATGACACAGCTTGAAAAAGCAAGACAGATAATAAACAGTGTTGATAAGCAGATGGCTGAGCTTTTTGAAGAGAGAATGGAGGCTGTAAGACTTGTTGCGGAATATAAGAAGCAACAGGGTCTTCAGGTTACCGATTCTTCAAGAGAGGCTGAGGTAATAGCTAAAAACAGTGAGCTTATAAAGAATGAGGAATTAAAATCATATTATGTAAGCTTTCTTCAGAATAATATGGATATTTCCAAAAACTTCCAGCATAAGCTGCTTGAGGGAATGAGGGTTGCCTTTAGCGGAACCCACGGGGCCTTTGCCAATATTGCCGCAAAAAAGGTTTTTCCCGATGCCTCGGCTGTTTCCTATCCCGATTTTAAATCGGCATATAATTCTGTTGTGAACGGTGAATGCGATTGCGTTATTCTGCCGATTGAAAACAGCTATAACGGAGATGTTGGTCAGGTTATGGACCTTTCTTTCTTCGGTCCCTTATATATAAACGGAATTTATGATATCGGCATTGTTCAAAATCTTTTGGCTATTAAGGGAACAACTATGGATGAGGTTAAAACTGTTATCAGTCATCCTCAGGCGTTGGGCCAGTGTGCTGAGTACATAAGAAAGCATAATTTTGAAACGGTTGAAGCGGTTAATACCGCTATTGCCGCAAAACAGGTTGCCGAGATGGGAAGACACGATATTGCCGCTATTGCAAGCGATGAGGCTGCAGAGGAGTTCGGTCTTAAAAAGCTGGAGGCTCATATCAATGAGAGTAATAGTAACACAACCCGTTTTGCAGTTTTCTCCCGTGCAGCAAAGGCACCGAGCGAAAATGATAATCATTTCATTCTGCTTTTCACAGTTACAAATGAGGCGGGTTCTTTAGGTAAAGCAATTTCTATTATCGGAGAAAACGGCTTTAACCTCAAGGCTTTAAAGAGCAGACCGACAAAGGAGCTTATCTGGAGCTATTATTTCTATGCCGAGGGCGAGGGAAATATCAATAGTAAAAACGGCGAAAAAATGCTTTCAGAGCTTAAAGAAAAATGCAGCGAGATAAAGGTTATCGGCTGCTTTGAAAAGGAAATTAGTTTATGATTATACCTGTTAAAACACTAAGCGGCGGATACGATATTGTTCTTGAAAGAGGAGCTTTAAATCATCTTGCTGATTATTTAAAGCTTGATAGAAAGGTTCTTATCGTAACCGATAGCGGAGTGCCTGAAATTTATTCAAAAACTGCCGCAAAGCAATGTAAACAACCCTTTATCGTTACAATAGAAGCGGGCGAGCCTTCAAAATGCTTTGAAAACTATAAAAAGCTGCTTAGCGTAATGGTAAAAGAAGGGTTTACAAGGAGCGATGCGGTTATGGCTGTTGGCGGCGGAGTTGTTGGAGACCTTTCGGGCTTTGTTGCCGCATCTTTTATGCGAGGCGTAGATTTTTATAATATACCAACAACCGTTTTGTCTCAGGTTGATTCCTCTGTTGGCGGAAAGGTTGCAATAGATTTTGAAGGGTATAAAAATATAGTTGGTGCTTTTTATCCGCCAAAGGCGGTTATAATCGATTCAGAGACTCTTAAAACTCTGCCTCAAAGACAGATTTCAAACGGGCTTAGTGAAGCGGTTAAGATGTCGCTGACTTCTGATAGCGAGCTGTTTAGCCTTTTTGAAAATGAGGATATAAAGACAAATATCGACCGCATAATTGAGGCTTCCCTTAAAATTAAGCGTTATGTGGTTGAAGAAGACGAAAAGGAAGCAGGTCTTCGCAAGATTTTAAATTTCGGTCATACCTTAGGACACGCTATCGAAGTTCAAAATGAAAATCTTTATCATGGCGAGTGTGTTGCATTGGGTATGCTTCCTATGTGCAATGATAAGGTGAGAGAAAGACTTATAAAGGTTTTAGAAAAGCTTAATCTTCCAACTAAGGTTGATTTTGATATCGAAAAAATTATCGAGGCTATGAAGCACGATAAGAAAATGAGCGGCAACAATATAACTGTTGTTTATGTTGAAGAGGTTGGCTCATTTAAAATGCGAACGGTTGAATTTAGTATTCTTGAAAAGGAACTAAAGGAGGTGAGCGGTAAATGAAAAATACAATTGGAAACAATGTATCAGTAACTCTTTTTGGCGAAAGTCACGGTGTGGCTTTAGGTGCCGTTTTAGATGGAATAGCTCCGGGCATTGAGGTTGATAGAGATTTTATATCCCATCAGCTTGATTTACGCCGTCCGGTTGGGAAAATTTCAACACCGAGAAAAGAAACCGATGAGTTTGAGATTTTAAGCGGCGTTTTCGAGGGCAAAACAACCGGAACACCCATCTGTATCGTTATTCCCAATAAGGATACAAAATCTAAAGATTACAGCGAAATGCGAAGCAAAGCACGCCCCGCTCATGCAGATTTCACCGCATTTGAGAAATATAACGGCTTTGAAGATTACAGAGGCGGCGGTCATTTCAGCGGAAGAATAACTGCGGGCATTGTGGCAGTAGGTGCTATTGCTATATCGGCTCTTAGAAAAAAGGGTATTTTAATCGGCACCCATATCGCAAAATGCGGCGGTGTTGAGGATGCTTCATTTTCTGATTTTGAAAATCAAATAAAAAGCCTTAACGGTAAGACTTTTGCAGTTATTGATGATGATAAGGCAGAAGAGATGAGGAATAAAATTCTTAGTGCTAAGGCAGATAACGATAGCGTTGGCGGAGTTTTGGAAACCGCTATTGTTGGTATGCCTTCGGGTGTTGGAGAGCCTTGGTTTGATACTCTTGAGGGTATGCTTTCTAAGGGCTTGTTCTCAATTCCTGCGGTTAAGGGAGTTGAGTTTGGTGCGGGCTTCTCTATTGCTGATATGCTCGGAAGCCAGGCTAATGACTGTTTTTATGCAGAAAACGGTAAGGTTTTCACCGAAACTAACAATAACGGCGGTATTAACGGCGGTATTACTAACGGTATGCCGATAGTTTTCAAGGTTGCCGTTAAACCCACTCCAACCATTGCAAAGAAACAAAAAACTATAGATTTCAAAACAAAAGAAAACACCGAAATTTTAAGCCTTGGCAGGCACGACCCCTGTATTGTTCACAGGGCAAGAGTTGTTGTTGACAGTATAACCGCAATAGTTCTTTGCGATATGCTTGCTACTAAGTTCGGAACAGATTGGTTGAGTAAATAATGGAATACGGTCTAATAGGTGAAAAGTTAGGACATAGTTTTTCAAAAATAATACATAATGAGCTTTTTTCTTATGAATATGAACTCAAAGAGATTAAGAAAGAAGAACTCGATGAATTTATGAAAAAGGCTGAATTTAAAGCCATAAATGTTACCATTCCTTATAAGGAAGCTGTAATTCCTTATCTTGATGAAATAAGCGAAAAGGCAAGACAAATCGGTGCAGTTAATGTTGTTGTTAATAATGGTGGAAAGCTTTCAGGGTACAACACCGATTATGAGGGTTTTAAAGCTTTAATAGAGAGAAAAAAGGTTGATTTTAAGGGTAAAAAGGTTTTAATCTTAGGCTCGGGCGGCACCTCTAAAACTGCTCTTGCGGTTTCTTCTGATTTGGGTGCTGTTGAAGTTGTTCGTGTGTCCCGAAAGGGCGGAGAGGGGCTTATAACCTATGAGGAAGCTGCCAAAAAAATTGATACCGATATTATAATCAACACTACCCCTCTTGGAATGTATCCTAATATCGAGGGAGTGGCAATTTGTCTTGATGGTTTTAAAAAGCTTTCGGCGGTTATCGATGTTGTTTATAATCCCTTGAATACCGAATTGGTAACCAAAGCAAAACAAAGGGGAATAAAAGCCTTTGGCGGACTTTATATGCTTGTTTCCCAAGCGGTTTTTGCAGCAGAAAAATTTATGGGAACTAAGGTTTTAGAAAGTGAGTTCCAACGGGTTTACAAAAAAATCCTAATCGAAAAAAGAAACCTGGTTTTAATCGGTATGCCTGCTTGCGGCAAAACAACTATCGGAAAGGCTTTGGCAAAGAGACTTTCTAAGGATTTTATCGATAGCGATGAGCAAATCGTTAAAAAGATGGGAATTTCTATCCCCGAGATATTCGAAAAATATGGGGAAGAAGCTTTCAGAAAAATAGAAAGCGAAGTTATAAAGGAAATTTCGGCTAAACAGAATGTGGTTATTGCAACGGGCGGCGGAGCGGTTTTAAACCCGAGAAATACTGAACTTTTAAAGCTTAACGGAACAGTATGCTTTATAAACCGCCCCTTAGAACAACTTGTTGGAACAAAGGACAGACCGCTTTCTCAAAACAAAGAAATGCTAAAGCAAAGATATGAGGAAAGATTTGATATCTATACCTCATCTGCCGATTTTATAATTGATGCGGTTTTTGATATTGAAACTAATATAAAAAGGGTTGAAGAAGGTTTTTTAAATGAAGATTTTGGTGATTAACGGACCTAATATAAATATGCTTGGTATAAGAGAACCCGAGGTTTACGGTAAAGAAACCTATGAAACTCTTTGCAATATGATAAACGAGTATGCTGAGAAAAAAGATATAGAGGTTGAAATTTATCAGTCTAACCACGAGGGCTCTCTTGTTGATAAAATACAGGAAGCCTATGGAAAAGTGGAGGGTATTGTTATAAACCCCGGAGCTTATACACATACGAGTATCGCTATTTTAGATGCCTTAAAGGCGGTTGGAATACCGACAGTTGAAGTGCATATTTCTAATGTTGCTTCCCGTGAGGATTTCAGGCAGATTAGTTTTATCCGTTCTTATTGCATTAAAACTATAACAGGCAAGGGTCTTAAAGGCTATTTAGAGGCAATAGATTTTTTAAACGGAGCAGAAAATGACAGTTAAAATTAAAAAGGGCACTGCGAGCGGCAGGGTTAAAGCACCGCCCTCAAAGAGTATGGCACACAGATATTTAATCTGTGCCGCCTTATCTGAGGGAAGTGTTGTTAAAGGGGTTTCCTTTTCGAGAGATATAAAGGCAACTCTATCCTGTCTTGAGGCATTAGGTGCTAAGGTTCAGATTGAGGGAGATACTGTTTCTATCGGCGGAATAAACCTTAAAGGAAAAATTAAATCCAATAAACTGTTTTGCGATGAAAGCGGAAGCACTTTAAGGTTTTTGCTGCCCCTTTGTCTGCTTTTTGATGAGGAAATAACCCTTTATGGCAGTGAAAGGCTTTTTGAACGCTCCCTTTCGGTTTATGAGCAGATTTGCACATCTCAAGGGATATGTTTTGAAAAAACGAGCAACAGTGTAACTGTTAAGGGGAAACTTAGCTCAGGCAAATATACCGTTAGAGGCGATATTTCAAGTCAGTTTATATCGGGGCTTATGTTTGCTTTATCTCAGCTTGAGGGCGATAGCATTATAGAGATAACCGAGAATATTGAGAGCGGCTCTTATCTTGCTTTAACCATTAAGGCATTGGCTCAGTTTGGCATCAGAATCAGCAGAACAGATGAGAGAACAATTCTTATTAAGGGCTCGCAAAAGGCAAGGCAAAAGAATATAACCGTTGAGGGAGATTATTCAAACGCCGCTTTCCTTGATGCCTTTAATCTTTTGGGCGGAAATGTATTGGTTGCAGCTCTTAAAGCTGATAGTGCACAAGGGGATAAAGTTTATAAGGAAATTTTTCCTCTTTTAGCCAAGAAAAAGCCTATAATTGATGTGTCTGACTGCCCTGATTTAGCCCCTGTTATTATGGCATTGGCGGCGGCTAAAAACGGAGCTGTGCTAACCGGCACCAAGAGACTAAAAATTAAGGAAAGCGACCGAGGCGAAGCTATGAAAGAGGAGCTTTCAAAATTGGGTGCAAAGGTTGAGATTTTTGAAAACAAGATAACCGTTAAGGCAGGAATAAAACCGCCTAAAACGCCAATTCTTTCCCATAACGACCATAGAATAGTTATGGCTATGGCGGTATTGCTGAGTCTGACGGGAGGAGAAATTTTAGGGGCAGAGGCTATAAATAAAAGCTTCCCCGATTTCTTCGAAAGAATAAATCATTTGGGTATTGAAACAGAGGTAGACCGTATCTATGAAGTTAATTAAAAAGGTTAATATTTTAATCGTTGGTTTGGGACTGCTCGGCGGAAGCTATGCTAAGGGTCTAAAAAAACTTGGGTTTCAGGTTAATGCCATAACTAAGGAGCAGTCCTCAATAGACTATGCCCTGAAAAACGGCATTATCGATAAGGGAACAACCGAGATAGACGCTAATCTCATAAATGAGGCAGACTTGGTTATTTTTGCACTCTATCCGCATATTTTTATAGATTGGATAGCCGAAAACCAACAGTATTTTAAAAGCGGAGCAATTCTTACTGATGTTACGGGTGTTAAGGGTTGCATTGTTGATAAAATTCAAGGAATACTTCGGGAAGATGTTGAATTTATTGCGGCTCACCCGATGGCTGGTAAAGAGGTTAGCGGAGTTGAAAACAGTGATGACAGTATTTTCAAAGAGGCTAACTACATAGTTGTTCCAACAGAGAAAAACAGAGAGGAAGCTATTGAGCTTTGCAAAAACTTAGGAGAAATTTTAGGCTTTAAAAAGGTTGTTACCTTATCTGTTGAGGAGCACGACCGAATGATAGCCTTTCTTTCTCAGTTGACTCATTGTATTGCAGTTTCCTTGATGTGCTGCAACAACACTGAGGGACTTGAAAAATACACGGGGGATTCCTTCAGAGATTTAACAAGAATTGCTAACATTAACGATGAAATGTGGAGTGAGCTGTTTTTAAATAACAAAGAAGTTTTGCTCAGTGAAATGGATAGATTTAAGGCTTCGTTTAATGAGCTTTATCAAAAAATTAAAAGTGATGACCGTGATGGTATGCGAGAAATGATGAAAACCTCCACTACCCGCAGAAAACTATTTGACAAGATTTAAGGTGAAAATTTATGAATATGGAGTTTAAAAGAAAACTGCCGATACCAAAACTGGTTAAATCTGAGTTTTCAATAACCGAAGATTTAAAGGCAATAAAAGAAGCAAGAGATGAGGAAATTAAAGCAATCTTCAAGGGCGAAAGTGATAAGTTTATCTTAGTTATCGGTCCTTGCTCTGCAGATAACAGAGAAGCAGTGCTTGATTATATTTCGAGACTCAGAGTTTTGCAGGAAGAGGTTAGTGATAAGATTTTCATGATTCCGAGAATCTATACCAACAAGCCGAGAACAACGGGAGATGGCTATAAGGGAATGCTTCATCAGCCGAACCCTGATGAAAACCCCGATATGTATAAGGGCATTGTGTCTATCAGAGAGCTTCATATGAGTGCTCTTAAGGACTATGGTTTTACCTGTGCCGATGAGATGCTTTACCCCGAAAACCACCGCTATTTATCCGACCTTTTAGCCTATGTTGCAGTTGGTGCACGCTCGGTTGAAAATCAGCAGCACCGCCTCACTGCGAGCGGACTTGACGTTCCTGTTGGAATGAAAAACCCAACAAGCGGCGACCTTTCGATTATGATGAATTCTATAACAGCTGCTCAGCATAAGCATACATTTATCTATAGAGGCTGGGAGGTTAGAAGCCAAGGTAATCCCTATGCTCACGCAATTCTCAGAGGCTATATAGATTATGCAGGAAAATCTGCATCAAACTATCATTATGAGGATTTGGTAAAGCTTAATGAGGCTTATAATGGGTCGGGACTTTTAAATCCCTCGGCAATTATTGATACAAATCATGCTAACTCAGGAAAGCAATATTTAGAGCAGACAAGAATTGCAAAGGATGTTGTTTATTCCTGCAATCATAACAAGGATATAAGACGCCTTGTTAAAGGTCTTATGATTGAAAGCTATATTGAAGACGGTGCTCAGAAAATAGGTGAGCATATCTACGGAAAATCGATAACCGACCCGTGTCTTGGTTGGGACAAAACCCGTGAATTAGTTTTGGATATTGCAGATACATTAAAGTAAAAAAACGCCTTGAACTTTGCGTTCAAGGCGTTTTTGCTATTCTGTTTTAACTATAAATGAAAAGTCGATATATCCGTCTCCGTTAATCGCAGAAACTTCTGTTAAGGCAGGGGAGTAGGCGATAACTGTGTTCTGGAATATAAGGGGAATTATGTTGTTTGATTTTAAAATTTCGGTCTGGGCTAAGCTTAAATCACCTTTAGCTGTAATCCCGAAATTTTCTAAATATTCATAATCCCTTTCGCTATCGGCTCTTATCGGGAAAATTGCCATTTTATATTCTCTTGAAATCAGTTCGTTTTGCAGTAGCTCAGGGCTTGAAGCCGACTCGATATTAACAAATGCCGAAAGATTGCTCTGCCAGTGGCCAACAATGTCGGTAACAATATTTTTTATATTTCCGTCATCATAATAATAAAGGGTAATATCTGATGGAAATTTTTTATTTTCAAGTTTTTCAACCTCGCCCATATAAAGCCGTTTTGCTTCAGCCAAATTATAAACCGTAATTCCCGTTGCTGATTTTTTGCCGTTTATAACCTCGGGGAAAATAGAGGTTGCAGTAGAATAACCAACCTTTAAGTCTTTGGAATAAACCTCACCGCCAACAAGCATATTCAGTGCTTTTCGCATATCAGAAGAAAATTCTTCGCTTATTGTTAAAAACCAACAGATATTTTGAATTTCCTTGGTTTCGAGACCTGATTTCTTAGCTTCATCAGTTAAAGAGCAATCGATAAAAGCCATATCGATACTGTTCTTCTCAAGCTTGGTCATAATAGGCTCATCATCGTTGCAGGTCAGGAAAACGGCGGCGTTTTGAGCCTCTAAATCACCTTTATATTTATCGTTCTTGTAAAGTCTTATTCCAAATGGGTCTCTTCGCCATTTTGTTAATTTATAACTTCCGTTGCTTAAAAGCTTTTCGGCAGAAAGACCGTATTTTCCGCCGCTTTCCTTGAAGAACTCTTCATTACAGGGCATTGCAACGGAGGTTGTAAGGGTTTCTTCGAAATATTCGTCCTTTTCTTTAAGGGTGATTTTAAGAGTGGTTTCATTTGTGGCTTTAACCGAAAGAGAGTTTTTGTCTGCAGATGCGTTATAAACTTCTTCAGCGCCTTTTATGCTGAAAAGCCTTGAAGCGAAGGGGGCCTTTGTTTCAGGGCTTACTGCTCTTTTAAGAGCAAATTCAAAATCATAGGCAGTAAGCTTTTCTCCGCTGCTCCATTTTGCGTTTTTACGAATGGTAAAGGTGTAGTTGAGCCCATCTGTTTCGTAATTCTCGGCAACGCCGCAAACTATGTTTCCCTTGCTATCCTTTCTAAGCAAGCCCTCAAAGATATTTTTAACAATTAAAAGCTCGGAATCTGTAGAAGCAGTCTGGGGGTCGAGAACATCGGGAGTTGCAGGCAGCTCGAAATATATGTAAGCATCCTTTGTGCTATCGCATCCGATAATACTGAAAATAAGCAGAAACGAAAGAACCAAAGATATAAGCCTTAATGATAATTTCATACCGTTTTCCTCTCAAAATTATTACCGAATTATTATACATTATTTCGACAAAAAATTCAACACAATATATTTCGTTAAAAAATTATCATTTTTTTAATAAAAGGGCTTTTCAAATTGAAAATCTTATGTTATAATACAATAGTATACGCATGCTTATATATAAGTGTGCTTACAATTTATCAGAGGAGGAGTCGAACTCATGCTAAAGAAAATCAGTAATCTCCCTTTCAAGGGAACAGCTGAACAGGAAAAGAAGCTGAGGGAAGTAATCGATGCCAGCAAGCATGATAAAAGTCTTTTGATGGCTGTTATGCAGGATGCTCAGGAAATTTACGGTTATCTTCCGATTGAAGTGCAGACCATGATAGCCGAGGGAATGGAAGTTCCGCTTGAGAAGGTTTATGGTGTTGCAACCTTTTATGCTCAGTTTTCACTCACACCTAAGGGAGAATATAATATCTCTGTTTGCTTAGGTACTGCTTGCTATGTTAAAGGTGCAGGCGATATTTTTGATAAGCTCAGTGAGAGACTCGGCATCGGAGCCGATGAATGCACTGCTGACGGTAAGTTTTCTCTTACTGCCTGCCGTTGCATAGGTGCTTGCGGACTTGCCCCCGTTCTTACTGTTAATGAAGAGGTTTACGGTCGTCTTACTGTTGACGATGTAGACGGTATTCTTGAAAAGTACGGCTTTACAAAATAAAAAAATTTTCCCGAAGGGATAATTTCTTATGAAAATCAGTACAATCAAAGATTTGCTCGAGGCCGAGGTTATTTGTTGCGAGGAAGGTCTTTCCCGCCATGTTTATTCGGCTTGCGGCAGCGATATGATGAGTGATGTTCTGGCCTACGTTAAGGACCAGGCTGTTTTGATGACAGGACTTGTTAATTCTCAGGTAATCCGCACCGCTGAAATGATGGATATGAATTGCATCGTTTTTGTTCGCTCTAAGATGCCTACTGCCGAAATGATAGAGTTAGCAAAGGATAGCGGTATTGTTTTACTTGCAACAAGCAAAAGAATGTATGAGGCTTGCGGTATACTTTACAGCAACGGTCTTGTAGGAAACAGGGTTAAAAATGTCTGAAGTGCTTAATTTCCATTTCGATGTTGACGGTAAGGATTTCACCTGTGCCGGTCAGGCATCTGTTATGGTTAAGAAAAATTTAAGGCAGTTAGGGCTTCCGCCCGAGATTATAAGAAGAGTATCTATCGCTATGTATGAGGGAGAAATCAATACCGTAATTCATGCAGGCGGCGGAACAGCCGATGTTAATGTTACGGAGGATTATATTGAAATCATTCTCGCCGATAAGGGCCCCGGAATTAAGGATATAGACCAGGCAATGCAGGAGGGCTTCTCAACTGCAACCGATAATATCCGTTCCTTAGGCTTTGGTGCAGGAATGGGACTTCCTAATATGAAGAGATACTCCGATTATATGAAAATTGACTCTGTTGTAGGAGAGGGCACCACCATTACCATGCGAGTTAATATCAATTGATTTTTCGGCAGGTGTTTTGTTATGAATACATATAAACATTCTGTTATTCTGGATGTTGAAAAATGTAACGGTTGTACCACTTGCTTGAAGCACTGTCCCACAGAGGCTATCAGAATCCGTGATAACCACGCTGTTATAAATGAGGGACGCTGCATAGACTGCGGCGAATGTATAAGGGTTTGCCCTCACAGTGCTAAGAAGGCACGCTGCAGCGAGCTTTCCGCTATGGATAAATTCAAGTGGAAAATAGCTTTGCCTGCACCTTCGCTTTACGGTCAGTTTGATAATCTTGAAGATGTTGATTATGTTTTGGACGGACTTCTTAAAATCGGTTTCGATGATGTTTTTGAGGTTTCTGCCGCTGCAGAGCTGGTTTCTGCTTATACAAGGCTTTATCTTAAAAACGATTTAGCAAAAAAGCCTGCGATTAGCTCGGCTTGTCCCGCAGTTTTAAGGCTTATAACCTTGAGATTTCCCTCATTAAAGGAAAACATAATCCATATGCTGCCTCCTATGGAGGTTGCGGCAACTTTGGCACGGGAGCGTGCTAAAAAGGAACACCCCGAACTAAAGGATGAGGATATAGGCGTTTGCTTTATTTCTCCCTGTCCCGCAAAGGCAAGCTATGTTGAAAATGGGTTTGCCGATTATAAGAGTCGGGTTGATGTTGTTGTTTCGGTTAGCGATATTTATTTCCGCCTCATTTCTAAAATGAAATATGGCAGCGAAGTAAAATCTCTTTCAAATTCAGGAGTTATAGGAATAGGTTGGGCTTCTTCAGGCGGAGAGGCAACTGCTATTCTGAATGACAAATATTTAGCGGCGGACGGAATTGATAATGTTATCCGTGTTTTAGACCAGATTGAAAACGGAAATATACCGCACCTGGAGTTTATCGAGCTTAATGCTTGTACGGGTGGTTGCGTTGGCGGAGTTTTAACAATTCAGAATCCATTTATTGCAAAGGCGAGACTGAGAACCTTAAGGCGTTATCTGCCTATTTCTCAGAACTCACTTTCTGCAGACGAAACTGAATTGCCGGCAAGTGTGCTTTTTGAAAATCTGCCTGTTTATAATCCGATTTCAAGACTGAGTGATAGTATGGCAGAATCTATGCGTATGATGTCCGAAATTCAGAAGCTCAAGGCTGAGCTTCCCTGTATTGACTGCGGCTCTTGCGGAGCTCCTAATTGCAGAGCTTTTGCAGAGGATGTTGTTAAAAAGCAGGCGAGTATTGAGGACTGTCTCATAAGAAAACGCAAATCAGAAGAGGGCGGCGATAGGGATGACGGTTAGAGAATTAGCCAATATTGAGGGTTTTTCCTCAGCTGTTATTTCGGATGAAACCCGTGAAATAAACGGTGTTTACATAGGCGACCTTTTAAGTTGGGTTATGGGACGTGCAAGTCAAGATAATGCCTGGATAACAATTATGTCCAACATAAATATTTTAGCAGTGGCTTCTTTGGCTGATACTTCTTGTATTATAATTGCAGAAGGTGTGAAGCTTGAGGAAGAGGTTATAAAAACGGCTAAGGAAAAAAATATTAACATTATTTATTCAAAAAGCCCGATTTATGAAACTGCGGTTTGTTTGAGTCAGATTATATGAAAAAGTATTATTACGATTTGCATATACATTCTTGTCTTTCTCCTTGTGGGGATTATGATTCAACCCCTAATAGCATTGCGGGAATGGGGAAGCTGAACGAGCTTGATATTATGGCACTTACCGACCATAATACCTGCAAAAACTGCCCCGCTTTCTTTGAGGCGGCAAAACGGCACGGAATTTTAGCCGTTTCAGGAATGGAGCTTACCACTTCGGAGGATATACACGCTGTGTGTCTTTTCCCCAACCTTAAAAGTGCTATGGAGTTTGATAAGGAAATAGAGAAACGCAGAATACTTATTCCTAACCGAGCCGATATTTTTGGACATCAGATTATAACTGACAGTGAAGATAATATTTTAGGCGAAGAGGAGCATTTGCTCATAACTGCAACCACGGTGAGTCTTGATGAGGCACCGAGTCTGGTTGAAAGCTTTGGAGGCATTTGCTATCCTGCTCATATCGACCGTACCTCAAACGGTGCTATTGCAGTTTTGGGTGCTTTTCCGGAAACTCCCAAGTTTTATTGCGCTGAGGTTCACGACAGGCAGAAAATAACAGAATACGCAAGGCTTTCAGGCAAGAAAGAGTCTGAAATAATTATCAGTTCAGATGCCCACAATCTTTGGGACATTAAAGAGAAAAAAGAGTTCTTTCTTCTTGAGGATATCCCTGAGGGCAGTGATAGCGTAGGGGAATATTTAATTCGTTATCTGAGGGAAGGCTTATGAAAGAAATATCACTGAATATTCTTGATATTGCTGAAAACTCGGTTAAAGCGGGAGCTTCGCTTACTGAGATTTTAGTTGAGGAAACAGCCGATACCATAACCATTACAATAAGGGATAACGGATGCGGTATGACCGATGAGGTCTTAAAAGGTGTTACTGACCCGTTTTATACCACCAGAACAACTAGAAAGGTTGGGATGGGGTTGCCTCTTTTAAAGTTGGAGGCAGAGCAAACGGGAGGAAGCCTCAGTATTTCCTCAAAACATATTGATGATTTTCCCGATTCTCACGGCACAACAGTTTGTGCAGTATTTTATAAAAATCATATTGACTGCACCCCTTTAGGAGATGTGGTTGCAAGTATAACCACTTTAATTCAGGGCCATCCCGACCGAGATTTCTTTTTTGAGCATAAAAAAGAGGGAAAGGATATAAGTCTTGATACCAAGGAACTGCGTGAGGTGCTTGAAGATGTACCGCTTGACAGTTATGAGGTTATAAAGTGGATAGAAGAGTTTCTTAGTAATGGAATAGGTTAAGCGAAACAATTTTGTTTCGCCACAAAATCATTGATTTTGCGACAAATTTTTAATAAAAATTTGTCCTATCCCATTGCAATGAGTGTTGTGCAAAATTAAATATTAAAATTTAATTTTGCTAAAGCCACTTGTGAAGTGGCTTGGCGGAACGCTTTTAAGCGTTTCGACCAACTACAATCATTATGAACAATATATGTAAATTAAGTATGAAAGGAAGATATAAATGAAGTCATTGGCTGAGCTTAAGGCAATCAAAGAAAAAATGAAGGACAAGGTTGTTCTTCGCGAGGGAAGTGCGGATGTTCGTGTTGTTGTTGGTATGGCAACCTGCGGTATCGCAGCAGGCGCACGTCCTGTTTTGAATGCACTTGTTGATTTGGTTAACCAGAACGGTCTTTCCGATAAGGTTACCGTATCGCAGACAGGCTGTATCGGTCTTTGCCAGTATGAGCCCATTGTTGAGGTTTTCGAGGCAGGCAAAGAAAAGGTTACCTATGTTAAGGTAGACGCTGATAAGGCTAAAAGGATTGTTGAAGAGCATCTCAAAGGCGGAAAAGTTGTTGCTGACTGCACAATTCCCGCTGAGAATGCATAATTTGGAGGTATAGTTTTATGATTCGTGCACATGTACTTATTTGCGGTGGTACGGGCTGTACTTCTTCAGGAAGTGTTGCAATTCAGGATGCTTTTGTAAGCAACCTTGAGGCAACAGGTCTTACCGAGGAAGTAAAAATCGTACAGACCGGATGCTTCGGTCTTTGTGCTTTGGGACCGGTTGTTATCGTTTATCCTGACGGTACTTTCTATAGCCGTGTAACTCCCGAAGATGTTAAGGAAATTGTTGAAGAGCATCTTTTAAAGGGCCGTATTGTTGAACGTTTGGTTTATAACGATACAGGTGCTGAAGAGGCAGTTGAAGAGGGTGCTACCGTAGCACTTAGTGATACTGCTTTCTATAAATCTCAGAACCGTGTTGTTCTTCGCAACTGCGGTGTTATCGACCCTGAGAATATTGATGAATATATCGCAATGGACGGTTATGCTGCTCTCGGTAAGGTTTTAACCGAGATGACTCCTGAGGATGTTATTAAATGCATTACCGATTCAGGTCTTCGTGGACGCGGAGGCGGCGGCTTCCCCACAGGCTTTAAATGGTCTTTATGTGCTCCCAACAAGGCAGACCAGAAATATGTTGTTTGTAATGCAGACGAGGGCGACCCCGGTGCATTTATGGACCGTTCTGTTCTTGAGGGCGACCCCCACTGTCTCGTTGAGGCTATGGCTATTGCCGGTTATGCTATCGGCGCTACTGAGGGTTATGTTTATGTTCGTGCTGAGTATCCGATTGCTGTTAAGCGTTTGCAGAAGGCTATCGATGATGCCCGTGAATATGGCCTCTTAGGTAAAAATATTTTCGATTCAGGATTTGACTTCAATTTACATATTCGCCTTGGTGCAGGTGCGTTTGTTTGCGGTGAGGAAACTGCTCTTATGACCTCTATTGAGGGCAACCGCGGTGAGCCGAGACCCCGTCCGCCTTATCCGGCAGTTAAGGGACTTTTCGGTAAGCCAACCGTTGAAAATAACGTTGAAACCTTCGCTAACGTTCCTCAGATTATCTTAAAGGGTGCAGAATGGTTTGCCTCTATGGGTACTGAGAAATCAAAGGGTACTAAGGTATTCGCTTTGGGCGGTAAAATCAATAACACAGGTCTTGTTGAAATTCCGATGGGAACAACACTTCGCCATATTATCGATGATATCGGCGGCGGTATTCCTAACGGCAAGAAATTCAAGGCTGCTCAGACAGGTGGTCCTTCAGGCGGTTGTATCCCTGAGTCCCTTATCGATACAGAGGTTGACTTTGATAACCTTACCGCTATCGGTTGTATGATGGGTTCAGGCGGTCTTATCGTTATGGATGAGGACAACTGTATGGTTGATATGGCTAAGTTCTTCCTTGAGTTCACCGTTGATGAGTCCTGCGGTAAGTGTACTCCTTGCCGTGTTGGTACAAAGCGTTTGCTCGAGCTTCTTGATAAGATTACTCAGGGCAAGGGAACTCTTGAGGATGTTGATAGACTTGAAGAACTCTGCTACTATATTAAGCAGAACTCTCTCTGCGGTCTTGGACAAACTGCTCCCAACCCTGTTCTTGCAACACTCAACTTCTTCCGTGATGAGTATGTAGCCCACGTTGTTGATAAGAAGTGCCCTGCAGGTGTTTGTAAAGACCTTCTTAAGTTCCATATTGATATGGATGTTTGTATCGGTTGCGGCATGTGTGCTAAGAACTGCCCTGCCAATGCAATTCATAAGACAGAATATGTTGCACCAGGTCATAAGCTCTTCTCTTATGAGATTGACGCTGATAAGTGCGTTAAGTGCGGCGTATGTATCGATAACTGTAAGTTTAAAGCAATTTCAAAGATATAAGAAAGGAGCCTTAATATAATGGATATGATAAATGTTAAAATTAACGGTATTGCAGTCGCCGTACCCAAAGGCTCTACTGTTTTAGACGCCGCACGTGTTGCAGGCGTTGAAATCCCCACCCTCTGCTTTATGAAAGAAAAGAACGAAATCGGTGCTTGCCGTATTTGCGTTGTTGAGGTTAATGAGGGAAGAGGCTTCCGTGTTGTAACCGCTTGTGTTTATCCCTGCTCAGAGGGTATGGAAGTTCTCACTAACACCGAGAAAATTCAGAAAGCCCGCAGAACCACACTCGAGCTCATTCTTTCAACCCATGATAAGAAGTGTCTTTCCTGTGTTCGTTCAACCAACTGCGAATTGCAGAAGCTCTGCCGTGATTACGGTGTTGAAGAGTCTGCTTTCGGCGGATTCAAGCCCGAATACGAGCTTGACAATACAACTCCTCACTTAGTTAGAGATAATAACAAATGTATCCTTTGCCGCCGTTGTGTTGCTGCTTGTGAAGAGCAGTATGTTGGTGTTATCGGTGCTAACAACCGTGGTATTGATACAAATATCGGCACTCCCTTTGAGGTTGGTCTTAAGAATGTTCCCTGTATTTCCTGCGGTCAGTGTACTGCCGTTTGTCCTACAGGTGCATTAGTTGAAAAGGATGATACCGATAAGATTTGGGAAGCTTTGGCTGACCCCAGTAAGCATGTTGTTGTTCAGACCGCTCCTTCTATCCGTGCTACTCTCGGCGAGTGCTTTGATATGCCTATCGGCACCAATGTTGAGGGCAAGATGGTTGCAGCTCTTAAGAGACTCGGATTCCACAAGGTTTTCGATACCGACTTTGCTGCTGACCTTACTATCGTTGAAGAGGCTAATGAGCTTGTTGAGCGTATTAAGAACGGCGGAGTTCTCCCGATGATTACTTCCTGCTCACCCGGTTGGGTTAAGTTCTGCGAGTATTATTATCCTGATATGATAAACCATCTCTCTTCCTGCAAATCTCCTCAGCAGATGGCAGGTGCAGTTATCAAGACTTATTATGCAGATAAGATGGGAATTGACCCCAAGGATATCGTATCTGTATCTGTTATGCCTTGTACTGCTAAGAAGTTCGAGATTGGCAGAGAAGACCAGAGTGCTGCCGGAGTTCCCGATGTTGATATTGCTATTACAACAAGAGAACTCTCCCGTATGATTATGCGTGCAGGTATCAACTTCACAGCTTTGCCTGATGAAGAGTTTGATAATCCTCTCGGCGAGGATACCGGTGCAGCTGTTATCTTCGGTGCAACAGGCGGTGTTATGGAAGCAGCTCTCAGAACTGCTAACGACTGGCTTACTGGTAAGGACAATACCGATATTGACTTTACCGCTCTTCGTGGCACTCAGGGACTTAAGCAGGCTACTGTTAATATCGCAGGAAATGATATTAAGGTTGCTGTAGCTTCAGGTGCTGCTGCTGCAAAGGTTGTTATGGATAGAATGAAGAATGGCAATCCTGACGGTTGGACCTTTGTTGAGATTATGGGATGCCCCGGCGGTTGTGTAAACGGCGGCGGTCAGCCTATTCAGCCTCAGTATGTTCGTGATACAGTTGACCTTAAGGCTGTTCGCGCTAAGGCTCTCTATGACCAGGATGCTGCTATGGCTATCAGAAAGTCCCACGAATCTCCCGTTGTTAAGACTCTTTACAGCGAGTGGTACGATGGCTTCGGCGGTCATAAGGCTCATCATGACCTCCATACTTCTTATGTTGCCCGTGAGAAATACGGTAAGTAATATATAAAGTGTTGAAAAAAATCTCCGTTACAGGTATAATTGTAACGGAGATTTTTGTTTTAGGAGAATTGTTTTGGCGGAAAGAAATTTAGAAAAGCACATAATGGTGCAGAGAAGTATTATAAAGAAATATAGAAAAACTATATGGAATGCCTTTGTTTCTGCGGTTCAGGAATATGAGCTTATAAAGGAAAACGATAAAATTGCCGTTTGTATTTCGGGCGGTAAGGATTCTATGATGCTCGCTTGCTGTATGAGACAGCTTCAGCAATATAGCGATATTCCTTTTTCTTGTGTTTTTTTGGTTATGGACCCCGGTTATAACAAGGAAAATAGGGAACTCATTGAGAAAAACGCTAAAACCTTAAATCTTGATGTTCATATCTTTGAAAGCGATATTTTTGAGGTTACTGATAGGGTTGGCGGCTCGCCTTGCTATCTTTGTGCCAGAATGAGAAGAGGTTGTCTTTATTCGAAGGCAAAAGAACTCGGCTGCAATAAAATAGCCTTAGGTCATCACTTTAATGATGTTATCGAGACTGTTTTGATGAGTATGATGTATTCTTCTGAGATTAAAACTATGCTTCCGAAGCTCCATAGCACCAATTTTGAGGGAATGGAGTTAATCAGACCTTTATATAAAGTTAAAGAAAAGGATATCATAAGCTGGGCAGAGTATAATGGGCTTAAATTTTTGCAGTGTGCTTGCAAGATGACCGAGAAAAACGCTGATATTGAGCTTTTATCCAAAAGAAAAGAAATCAAACAACTGATAGCTAATATTAAAAAAGAAAACCCCGAAGTTGATGACAGCATCTTTCGGAGTCTTCATAATGTTAATTTAGCAACCATCCCAGGTTGGAGAGATAGAGATAGCGGAGAGCTTCATTCTTTCCTTGAAAAATATTAAAGCTGGAGCTTAGTTTCTCTCGCATAAAAGAAAATATATTGTTGAACAATACCTGCATATTTTTCGGCTTCTTTTGGAAGTTCACCGCCAAACAAAACTTCCATAGCCCTTTTTATCCAGACATCTTTAGGGAATGCGGATATATGGCGGTGGGAAAAAAGCAGAGCACAGTCAGCAACCTTGGGACCAACTCCCTTGATTTTCATAAGCTCATTTCGGGCTTCTTCAATCGATAGCTCTTTTAAAATTTCAAGGTTAACTTCGCCGTTTGCAACCTTTGTTGCGGCATCAAGTATGTATTTTGCTCTGAATCCAGAACGCAAAACGCTTAAATCCTCTAAAGTCAGGCTTGCGATTTTTTGAGCGGTAGGGAAGGAATAGTATCCTCCCTTATCTTCTCCGAAATTTTCGCAAAGTCTTGCAATAATGCCTTTAATTCTTTTAATATTATTGTTTTGCGAAATTATAAATGAGCATAGGGTTTCCCAAGGCTCTTGGTTTAGAACCCTGATACCCTTGCCGTAATCAGAGGCGGTTTTAAGTATTTCGTTTGTGCTGATTTCGGTTATGATTTTACCGTAATCACGCTCCAAATCAAAATAATCGCACCATATATTATTAAAGTCCTCTTCGGTTGTGTTATAAAGAATGATAACCGAGTCTTTAATTTCAAGTTCGAGGAATTTGCCGAAGGCAACACCCTGCCATTTGCCGTCTTGCACTTCCCAACGAAAAGCCTGACCGCAGTCAAGAGTTTGGGATAGGTCTATTTCGGTAATACCTTTTATATAAGCATTTCCGTTTTTAAATTCAGCCTTAAACATTTCATCACCGTAACCATTATACAAAATTTTTTTTAAAAAGTAAATATAGGAGAAAAAATAATGAGAGACGATATTTGCACTATACCTGTCAGCGAGGTTTTCGAAGTTGATGACGGATGTCCCATCTGCCGAATGAAAGCTATAATTGAGAAGAGAATAGTTGATTATATTATGGGAGACGCTATGATGGAGCCCGATGTCAGAATTTCAACCAATGAGGTAGGCTTTTGCGAAAAGCATTATGACAAAATGATGGCAAACAGGGGAAGGCTGCAGTTGACTCTTATGCTTCAAACCCATATTGCAGAGCTTAATGAAAAGGTTTTTACCAAAAAGCTGTTCACTTCCAATTCTAAACAAGCCTCTGAGGCAAAGAAAATTCTTGATAGCTGTTTTATATGCAGTAAAATTGAGTTCGGTATGAGCCGAATGATAGATACTATCTACCGCTGTTATGAAAATGAAAAGGACTTCAGAAACCTTTTCGATAATCAGAGTATGTTCTGTCTTAAGCACTATGAATTGCTTTCAAGCGGAGTTAACAAGCATAATATGAAGCACTACGGCGGAGACTTTTTAAAGAGCCTTAACCGTATCACAGGGGAGTATTCAAAAAAGCTTTATGATAATTTGAGCGAGTTTGCAATGAGCTTTGATTATCGTTCGGCATCTGCTAATTTATCAAACTCTGAGTGTAAAAATTCGGTTGAAAGAACAGTGGACTTTTTAAGCGGTAGGATTACAATAGATTAACATAATTCGACAAAAAAATACCAAATGTGCATAACAAAACCGCATAAATAGGGGAGTTTATCAACTTTTCCACCGAGTTATCCACATTTTTATGTTAACTTGAATAACTTTTCCTTTTTTTGTTAACACTAATTTCGTACCAAAGAAAAGGGGAAAAGATATGGTTAAAGGTGTTAGCAAAACGGTTATAGTTGTCAACAACACGGGGAGTAAACTGTTTGAAAAGATAGTATTTTATGTAACCCCGGAATATGGAAACCTGAGTGCCAAGCAGCTGAAAAAGGCAGCGAGCGAATTTTCGTTTAATTATGAATATTCTCCCGCAAAAACGCTAAGAAAGAGATATAAAAGGAAGCTGAATATCAAACTTTTATGTATTTTAGGTTTGATTTTAGCGACACTTGCGGTTGGTCTTATTTTAATATTGTAAATAAATTATTAAAGAATGCAGGAAATGGTCTTAATTTCTTGCATTTTTTTCTATTTTGTTCTATAATAGATTTAAATTTAAGGTTTGGTGATAATATGAAAGAAATTTTCGGAATGGGTGCTAAAACCTTCGGTAAATTGGTTTTAGTCAATGTTCTTTGTGCTTTTATTGTTTTATCAATTAGTGTTTTAGCCTCTAATTTTTTTAAAGAGAATGTAGGAGTTATGGTTTTCGGTGTTGCCGAAGATAAGGAAGAGCCTGAGTATCTTTATAGCCATTATTTTAAGGATGGCGAGGATACTGAGAAGGCAAAGTATGAGGAAAAGGGCTATAAGGATTTTTCTGAGCAGAGTATAACTACCTCAACCAAAAAGGGAAATGTTGTATTTCTAACTGTTTCGGGTATTTTTTGTTTTTGTGTTTTAGCGGTAGTTCTTTATCCTGCTATCTGGAATTTGGGCTCGAAGGACCGCAACCTCGTTCATTTCGGTCATATTGCTGAGGACAAACTTAAAGGTCTTAAGATAGGTTTTATTGCTATTATCCCCGCAATGCTGTTCTTTGCTTTCTTTATTATAACAAAAGGTAATTTAACAGCTAATTTCCCTGCAGTTTGGTTTAAATTTTTAAATGCAAATGCTTATTCGTTGATAGATTTGCTCCAAAACAAAGTGGTTCTTTTAAAGGATGTTCCTGTTTTAAAGCTTGTTTTAATGGCTTTAACCCAGATAACCGTTCCTATTATTTGCTATTTTGCTTATCTTTTAGGATATAAGGAAATCGCGCTTTTAGATAAGCTTGTATATAAGAAGAAATAATTTCGAGGAGAAAAAATATGGCAGGTTTTTTTGGACTTTTTAATTATGAAAAAGAGGGCCCCGGAATTGCAAAGGATGCCCCTAAGAAAAAAACGATTTTCGTTTTCGTTGAAACATTTTTCCGCAATTTCTGGAAGTTTATTCCTATAAGCTTGGTTTACTCGTTGCTTTCATTACCTCAGCTCACAGGCGGTCTTGCTTCTGCAGGTATTACCCATGTTGCAAGACAAACCGCAAGGGATAAGCATTCCTTCGGGCTCAGCGATTTTTTTGAAACTATAAAGAAAAACTGGAAGCAGGCACTAGTTACGGGAATTATCAATACGATAGTTTACATATTGCTGATTTTTGATATTTATTTCTTCTGGTCTATGGAAAAGGGAACAGTTTCAACCCTTTTGCTAGCTTTTTCTTTCTGTATATTTTTTGTTTTTACAATTATGCAGTTTTTTATCCCAACAATGATAATAACCTTTAAGTTTACCATTAAGCAGATTTATAAAAACGCTTATAAATTTGTTTTTATAAACCTTAAGAACAATTTAATTTGTTGCGTTTCTTTAGTTCTTTCTTTGGCAGTTTATTTTGTGATAATTTATCTTTTACAGGCTTATTGGTATATTGTTATCCCGATTGCAATTATTATCTATTCCATAACATTCCCAGGATATAAGTTTCTTATGATTCAGTATTGCGTTTTCCCCGCAATCAAGAAATATATTATTGACCCTTATTATAAAGAGCATCCTGAAGAGGATATCGAAAAACGCCGTGATTTAGGTATTGAAATCGAAACCGAAGAAGAGGGAACCGAGGAGAATATAGAGGACTGATTTTTTAAATTTCAGCATACATATTTAATGGTGATAAAATATGTGTTGCAGAGTAAATGATTTGAGGAATAAACAGGTTGTCTGCGTTAAAAACGGGTGCGTTTTAGGTTTTATTTCAGATGTTGAAATCGATACCTCGTCCGGCAGACTGCAATCCTTGGTGATTTTTGGCAGACCTCGGTTTTTTGGTCTTTTTGGAAGAGAAGAGGATATTATAATTCCTTGGGCAGAAATTAGTGTTATAGGCCATGAAACCGTCCTTGTCAACACCGACCCTGAGCCTTATTTAAGGTTAATAAAAAGAAATAGATATACATAACCGTTTCATTTTTGAAACGGTTATTTTTTCATTTTTTAAATTGCTTTAAATTGAGCAATATAAAAAATGGAGAGTGATTTTTTTGAAAACTATGCGAGTTTTAACCAAAACGGTTTTTTATATTGTTTCAGGTTTGAGTATTATGATTTTCTCCCTTATAGGCTATCTTGATTTTTCGGTGAGTAATCAGTTCAAAATCAAAAAAGGAAATGATTTAAGGGTTGAAAGTATTGTTCCCGTAACAGCGGATTACAAGGGGCTAAGGCTTTCGCAAAGCGGTATGCTTGAAAACTCGGGAGAGGAATTTGATGTTAAATTAAAGGCTTTCGGCGTAATCCCTTTTTCAACCGCTAATGTTCAGGTGGTTGATGAGCTTGAGGTAGCAGTTTTAGGTGTTCCCTTCGGTATGCGAATTTATACTGAGGGCGTTTTGGTTATTGATACAAGTGAGGTAAGCACCAATAACGGAAATATAAACGTTGCTAAAAAGGCGGGAATTAAAAAGGGCGATTATATTTTATCGGTTAATGGCAAAAGTGTTTCAACAAATGAAGATTTGAGTGAAATAGTTGAAAACAGCGAAGGCAGAGAAATGAATTTTGTTATCTTAAGGGATGAGAAAAGGCTTGGCTTAAAGATTACTGCCGCTCTTTCAAAGGAGACTGGTACCTATAAAATAGGTATTTGGATAAAGGATAGCTCGGCGGGAATAGGAATGCTGACTTTTTATAGTCCCGCAACCGAAACTGTTTGCGGCTTGGGGCACGGTATATGCGAAGAGGATACAGGTGCTCTTTTAAAATTAAATTCAGGTGAGATGGTTTCGGCTGAAATCATTTCTATCGAAAAGGGGCAAACGGGAGCCCCAGGTCAGCTT
The DNA here is from genome assembly GCA_045531855.1 of Acutalibacteraceae bacterium. Taxonomy (GTDB): domain Bacteria; phylum Bacillota; class Clostridia; order Oscillospirales; family Acutalibacteraceae; genus UBA737. The sequence goes on along the minus strand of JAZSEU010000032.1, from coordinate 377 downwards.
AAGGGCAAGTTCGGTTTTCAGACTATCGGTGAAATAGATTTAAATTGCGATGGCGGAGTTTACGCAGGTCTTGACGGAAAGCTTGACTTATCAAGGGTTTATGAAATTGCCTTAAGACAAGAGGTTTCAAACGGTAAGGCACAGATTCTTTGCACGGTTGATGATAACGGACCAAAGCTTTATGATTGCATAGTTGAGGTTAGAACCTCAGCTTTCCTTGCCAAAACCCAGAATATGTTAATAACAGTTACGGATAGTGAACTTCTCGATAAAACTGGTGGAATAGTTCAGGGAATGTCTGGTAGCCCTATTTTGCAAAACGGTAAGCTTATCGGAGCGGTTACGCACGTGCTTGTAGATGACAGCACAAAAGGCTA
>JAZSEU010000055.1:0-4527 GCA_045531855.1 Acutalibacteraceae bacterium | reverse complement strand
TTCATTTTCAACTACTATTACCAATGGGTTTACCGAAGGTTGCAACAACAAAATTAAAGTTTTAAAACGAAATGCATATGGTTACCAAAATTTCAAGCGATTCAGAAACCGTATTTTACATATATTTTCTCATCAACAACTCAATAACAAACAAGCAGCCGCTTAAAGCGACTGCTTGCATAAAACATTTTCATTTTAACTCTTTACCCCAACTATTGACAAAGAGCCTTATTTTATTAGATAGAAAGGTCTTCAACTATAAGCTCTCTGACAGCATTTTCATCTTCAGGTTCTTTATCTCTTACAGCAAAGAACTTTTCGGCAACCTGTGGGAAGAGAGCATAACTCAAAACATCCTCAGCAGATTTGCCTATTCCCTTCTCCTTCATCTCAGCCACATAGCCTTCAAGCTCGGGCTTTAAGAGGTCTGCAGGGCGGCAAGTGATAACTGCATCCTCGCCGATAGCCTTCTTGCGAACTTCCTCATTAACAGGAGCCGGAAGTCTTCCGTATTCTCCCCTGAGAAGTCCCTTAGACTCCTTAGGAACCATCTTGTAGCGTTCGCCTGCAAGAACATTAAGAACTGCCTGAGTGCCGACAATCTGGCTTGTAGGAGTAACGAGAGGCGGATAACCAAAATCCTCACGAACACGTGGAACTTCAGCTAAAACATCATAATATTTATCCTCTGCATTAGCTTGCTTGAGCTGTGAAAGAAGATTTGAAAGCATACCGCCGGGAACCTGGTAAACAAGTGTCTTAGTATCAACATTGAGTACCTTGGGGTCGAGAATGCCCTCAGCCTTCATCTTATCAGCAACAGTTCTGAAATGAGCTGCAACCTCACCAAGAGTGTTAAGGTCAAGCTCGGTATCTCTCTCAGTGCCCTGCAAGGTTGCAACCAAAGCCTCGGTTGAGGGGTTAGCAGTACCGTTAGCAAAGGGTGAAAGTGCACAGTCAACAATATCAACGCCTGCCTGAGCAGCCATAAGATAGGTCATATCACCTGTACCAGTTGTGTTATGGGTATGAAGGTGAATTGGAAGCTTAACATTCTCTTTAAGCTTTTTAACCAAGGAATAAGCATCATAAGGAAGCAAGAGGTTTGCCATATCCTTAATGCAGATAACATCGGCACCCATCTTTTCAAGCTCTTTAGCAAGTTTTACAAAGTATTCCTCATTGTGAACAGGGCTTGAGGTATAGCTCAATGCAACCTCAGCAATACCGCCATATTTCTTGGTAGCCTTTAAAGCTGCCTCAATATTACGGGTATCATTCAAAGCATCAAAAATACGAACAACATCAATTCCGTTTTCGATAGATTTCTTTACAAATGCATCAACAACATCATCAGCATAATGCTTGTAACCTAAAAGGTTCTGACCTCTAAGAAGCATCTGAAGCTTGGTGTTGGGCATATGCTTTTTGATGGTGCGAAGTCTCTCCCAGGGGTCTTCATTAAGAAAACGCATGCAAGCATCAAAGGTAGCTCCGCCCCAACACTCAACAGACCAATAGCCTACCTTATCAAGTTTCTCGAGAGCGGGAATCATATCCTCAATTCTCATTCTGGTTGCTGCCTGAGACTGATGAGCATCACGAAGAATAGTATCAGTTATAAAAAGTTTATTTTTTTTCATAAATTACCCTCCAATTAACCGAACAATGCTATAAGCACACCGGCAGCAATAGCCGAACCGATAACGCCTGCAACATTCGGACCCATAGCGTGCATAAGAAGGAAGTTCGAGGGGTTAGCCTTCTGACCAACAGACTGTGAAACACGTGCAGCCATAGGAACAGCCGAAACACCGGCAGAGCCGATAAGGGGATTGATTTTGTCCTTTGTAAAGATGTTCATAATCTTTGCAAAAAGAACGCCGCAAGCAGTAGCAACACCGAAAGCAACTATACCTAAAACAATAATTTCAACTGTTGGCATTCTAAGCATTTCGAAAGTATTTCCGAAAAGGATTACGGTATTTTTTTCGGTATTGAGGAATGTTTCAGCAGTTGCAGTTGCACCAACTGAGATTCCAAGGAATATTGTAACAATATTCATAAGCTCATTTTGAGCAGTTTTGCAAAGCCTTTCAGCAACACCCGACTCTTTCCAAAGGTTACCTAGCATAAGGCAACCAACAAGAGGAGTTGCGGAAGGAACTAATAAAGCTACGAAAATAGTAACAGCAATTGGGAAGATAATCTTCTCAGTTTTAGAAACCTTTCTAAGAGGCTTCATAACGATTTCTCTTTCCTTTTTGGTGGTTAAAAGCTTCATAATAGGCGGCTGAATAACAGGAACTAATGCCATATAGCTATAAGCCGCAACCGCAATCGGACCTAAAAGTTGGGGATGTAAGAGTGAAGTAGTGTAAATTGCGGTAGGACCGTCAGCTCCGCCGATAATACCGATAGAAGCTGCCGCAGTTTGCGGGAAGCCCATAACAATAGCACCAATAAATGTAGCAAAAATACCAATTTGAGCAGCAGCACCCAGGAGAAGAGACTTGGGGTTAGAGATAAGTGGCTCAAAATCAGTCATAGCACCAATGCCTAAGAAAATAAGACAAGGATAAATACAGGTCTTAACACCTATATAAAGGTAATCAAGCAATCCACCGTTTGCCATTATATAACCGTAGGAGTGGTAATACTCAGAGGACTCGTCCATAAATGCAGTCCAGAGTTCACCGTTATACATTCCCGCACCGGGAAGATTTGTAAGCAACATACCAAAAGCAATACCGATAAGCAAAAGCGGTTCAAACTGCTTCTTAATAGCAAGCCATAAAAGAAGAAGCGAAACTAAAATCATAACAAGATTTTTCCATCCGCCGGCCATAAAACCGTCTATGAGCATAAAGAAACCGGTTTGCTCGATAAAATTCATTATAGCATCCATTTTTTATTCTCCTTAAGGTTATCTATTAAGCAATAACGCAGAGAACAGCACCGGTCTCAACAGAAGCTCCCTGCTGAACATTAACAGAAGCAATTGTTCCATCAACCGGAGCCATAATTTCATTTTCCATCTTCATAGCCTCAAGAATTAAGAGAACATCACCCTTCTTAACAGATGCACCATTCTGAACATTAACAGAAAGAATGGTTCCGGGCATCGGGCTTGTAACGGTCTCACCGCCGGCAGCAGGTGCAGCAGCGGGAGCGGGAGCGGGTGCCTCAGCAACAGGTGCAGGAGCAGCAGCGGGAGCCGCAGGAGCAGCCTTAACCTCAGCAGCGTCTACAACCTCAAGAGTAATTTCATAGGCAGTGCCATTAACAGTAACATTATATTTTTTCATTTTAAATCACCTTTTCTTTAAATTTTTTTAAACGATAAAATTCTTATTGCGGAAATATCCTTGCCAAGCTCTTCTGCAATAACAGCAGAAACCGCAGCAACTATTTCCTGACGATTTTGAATAGGTTCGGCAACCGTAGCAGTAACCGGAGCCTCTTTTACAGGCTTTGAATTATTTTTCTCAGAAGCCATACAAATTGCACCGATGATTTTGCAAAGAATTATTATGCAAATAAGACCTACAAACACTGTTCCTATACCCATACAAACAACAAAAGTATTATTCATTTAACGCACCTCCCCAAGGGTTAAAAAATACTTCAAATTGGGGCAATCTGATAAATTAACAAATTTGCCCATTTACACTTATTATATCTTCTATTTCACTATTATACAATAATAAAAGTCGAAAATTGTTATAATTTTAACAATTGCAAACATTTCTTAACATTTTCTTAACAGTAGTATCCTGTAACTGTTTTTGTTTTCAATAATATTATGTTATTAGGACAGCTATGCGAATTTCAGGCATAGTTAAGCCCAAAAAAGAAAAGGAGAAAATGAGATGGATAAAAGATATTGGAATGTTACCGATATGTATCGTGATACAACTCAGAATGGTGCAACACCCTCTTGTATAAACGATGATTTCTGTGTTTTAACGCCCCGAGACCGCAACGGCGGAATTTTAACAATGGCTTTTATTGATGTGCAGCCCTTAGAGAGCGTTTATCCGCTTGAAACTGCTTTTTCGAACGGTACCCTCTTCCCTAACCTCAACAAGCCTTTTTACGGAGGTAAATGCAGATGAATAAAAAAGAAATGAAAATAAAAATCTATCAGCTTGACTTTGCTATCCATGAGTTAGTTTTGTTTTTAGATTCTCACCCAACGAACGCAAAAGCATTGGAATTACTTTCCCAGTACCGTGAAAAGCGTGAAGAATGCGTTAGACTTTATGAAGAACGCTATGGTGCATTCATTGTAACGTCTAAAGATGTTCCCGCAGATACCTGCTGGAAATGGCTTGAGAGCCCGTGGCCCTGGGAAAACGAATTTTGGGAGGCTTAAATTATGTGGCAATATGAAAAGAAATTACAGTATCCTGTAAACATTAAAAATGTAAACCCCAAGTACGCTCAAATCATAATAAGTCAATATGGCGGTCCAGATGGCGAGTTGGGTGCTTCAATGCGTTATCTGACACAAAGATATTCTCA
>JAZSEU010000030.1:0-65772 GCA_045531855.1 Acutalibacteraceae bacterium | reverse complement strand
TTCATTTTCAACTACTATTACCAATGGGTTTACCGAAGGTTGCAACAACAAAATTAAAGTTTTAAAACGAAATGCATATGGTTACCAAAATTTCAAGCGATTCAGAAACCGTATTTTACATATATTTTCTCATCAACAACTTAATAACAAACAAGCAGCCGCTTAAAGCGACTGCTTGCATAAAACATTTTCATTTTAACTCTTTACCCCAACTATTGACAAAGAGCCTTATTTTTCTTAACTTAATGGTATTGACGCTCAGCGTCCTTTTTTTATTTCTTCTTTTTTGATTTTAAATATTTCCTCAGTTGCTAAAGATAGCTTTGTAACAACATTTTTACTTTTAGGGTAGCAATAAAAAGAATCCTTTTCGGTTGAAATATCGATGCAATCAAATGGCTTTATATAGCAGTAATCATATTCAATATGAACGCCATACATTTCAATAGGCTTTCTTTGGATTTTATAATCTTTGCCCCTGTAATGTCCCTCCAGAACAAAACCGTCCTCACTGTTATGGGTAAGCCTTGCTTTGCCGAGGTTCATAAATCGCATACACCTCGGAAGAGAATAAACCTCAACCTCATCAGAGAAAGAATAACTGCCGTTTTCAATCTGCTTTCCGACCCCTACTCTTTGCCATTCATACCAATCGGGAATATGGCTGAATTCGGTTTCGCCTATAAGAGCTTTGAGTGAGCCATCCTCGTTCATTCTCCAACGTCTCCCACACTCCGTACAGAAGATTTCACTTCCCTTAGAGTCCATCTTATGCTCTGTTTTGCAGTTGGGACACTGATATAAAACCTTATGCAGTCCTTCAGCACGGAAAGGCTCATCAATAATTATACCCTGCTTTCTTTGCCATTCATATTCATCATATTTCATAGCATCTCTGACGGCAGTATTGATTTCATCAGCCGTCATCCTTTCAACATCCTCGTTTGAAAGGATTTTGGTCATTGTAGTATAAAGCGGAGCCTTGCGGGGCTTTCTGTAATTCCAGAAAGGAGTATGAAGATAATTTCCGTGGTGCAGTAGCACTACAACCGGCACCTTGTTCATCTTAATAAGCTTTCCGAGAGAATCAGGTAAGATAGCCGTTGTTCCAACAGGCGAATATCTCGCCTCGGGGTACATACAAAGTATATCTCCCCTTTTAAGCACCTTTCTTATTGATTTTATAAGATGCAAATCGTTGGTAAACTTTCTTTTGCAAATGCAACCTAAAAGCTCCATAAGCCAAGGTCTTCTGTAATACCCGTCTATAGTTGCAACATTGTTAACACGATGGGGATATGTTGCCATAGCCGACAACTGAAAATCAACAAAATACATATGATTACTGAGAAGAATATACGGAGGTTTCAAGTCTTCCATACCAAACTTCTCAATTTTGTAAGGCACCCTTGGCATCATAATCTTACTCACAAGATAAAGCAAAAATGCCATTATTTTAGGTTGCCTTATGGGATACTTAGAGGTTTTATAATACTTTTTGTTTTTATAATTAACTTCCATTTTATCTCCCGAATTTTAAATTAAAACACCCCTCTTGCAAACGGCTTTGCATTTACCGCAGCCGTTACAAAGTGAATGGTCGATAACAGCAAGATTATCAACAATGCTGATAGCTCCCACTTCGCACTGCTTTTCGCACAAACGGCAAGCAATACAGGAAACTGCACAAGCCTTAACAACTGCTGCGCCCTTATTCTTGTTGGAGCAGTTAACGGTTGTTTTATGGTCTTTCGGGATAAGCGAAATAATTGCCTTAGGACAAGCTGCAACGCATTTTGAACAACCAACGCATATATCTTCGCAAACTATGGGCTTGCCGTTTTCAAGGGTAATTGCACCGAAAGGACAGGCTATCATACAGTCCCCAAAGCCAATACAACCAAATTCACACTCAAGCGGACCCTTATATAAAAGAGATGCCGCCGCACAGCTTTCAAGCCCCTGATAGTTATATTTTTGCTTTGTTATTTCTCTATTTCCTTTGCAGGCAATAAAGGCAACCTTGGGCTCATTTTTAACCTCAACACCCAAGATTTCGGCAATAGCAGCCGCCGCTGTCGCTCCTCCGGGGGCACAAAGGTTAGGCTCAGCCTCACCCGAAGCTATAGCCGCAGCATAACCATCACAGCCTGAATATCCGCAGGCACCGCAGTTAGCTCCTGGAAGTGCCTCAGCTATTTTCTCCTGCTTTTCATCAACAGGAACAGCCATAAACTTTGAAGCTAAGGATAAACCGACACCCGCCACAAGACCTATAACAGCCACTATTATTACAGGTAATAGAATTTCCATATATTAACCTCCTATTCCTGCAAAGCCTAAAAATGAAAGAGATACCAAGGCTGCTGCGATAAGTGTTATGGGAAGTCCCTTTAAAAATTCGGGAACATTTGAAGTTTCCATTCTTTCTCTAACGCCCGAGAAAAGAAGCATAGCAAGCATAAAGCCGAGTCCTGCTCCTAAAGCGTTGAATAAAGACTGAACAAAATTAAGCTCATCGGTTATGTTAAGCATTGTAATACCCAAAACCGCACAGTTAGTGGTTATAAGGGGAAGATAAATTCCAAGGGCATTATAAATCGGCTTAATATAACGCTTTAAAACAATTTCAATAAGCTGAACAATAGCCGCTATAACAAGGATAAAAACTATTGTCTGAAGATAGGTAAAATTAGGGGATAAAATATAGGTATAAATCGGCCATGTAACCGCCGTTGCAACCACCATTACCAATGTAACGGCAATACTCATTGAAAAGGCGGTGTTGGTTTTCTTGGAAACACCTAAAAAAGGACAAATTCCAAGGAACTTCGATAATACCATATTATTTGTTAAAATAGAGGCAAGTAAAATTGAAACTATAGTTGTATTATTCATTAACTACTGCCTCCTTTTCTTCGCACTCTGTCTTGCCGCAAATAGCACGTGATGGGCAATTTGCACAGCCTAAATGTTCTACAGGTTTCTTTCCGTTTCTCTTGGCTATTGCATTAGAAACTGCAACCAAAACACCAAACACGAAAAATCCACCGGGAGGTAACAAGAATATAACCATCGGGTCGATAAACTCGGCGGTTACGGGGAGAGAAAACAATGTTCCCGCTCCAAACAACTCACGAATAGCACCCATAAGGGTTAAAACTGCGGTAAAGCCTATTCCCATTCCGAGTCCGTCTAAAATACTTGGAACAACACTGTTTTTGGAAGCAAACATTTCGGCACGGGCTAAAATAATGCAGTTAACAACGATTAACGGCAAGAATATTCCAAGTGCCTTATCAATCGAGGGTAAAAATGCCTTAACAAGCATCTGAACAACGCTAACAAAGCCTGCGATAACGGTTATAAATGCGGGAATTCTAACCTTATCGGGAATAACATTACGGAGTAATGAAATAACAAGGTTTGAGCAAACAAGAACAACCGTTGCCGAAATTCCCATTCCGATACCGTTAATAGCGGCAGTTGTAACCGCTAAGGTGGGGCAGGTGCCAAGCACAAGTCTTAAAACAGGGTTTTCCTTTATAAGACCGTTTGTAAAATATCCTAAATATTTCTTACTCATTTACTGCCACCTCCCCTTCGGGTACATAGGTTGAAGAAAGTGATTTTACAATTTTATAATTTTCGAGTGCTTCATTAACCGCTTTGGTTACGGCACGGGAAGAAATTGTTGCACCTGTTACGGCATCAATTTCATTCTTTTCGCTATCCGCTCCGTTTTTAAGCACCTTTACTCCCTCTTTTTTGCCTGTAAACTGAGAGTAAAAGCTTTCCTTTGTAACATTTTGTCCAAGTCCTGGGGTTTCGTTTGAGGCATCTAAAATAGCAACCGATTTAACCGTACCATCAATATTAACAGCGGTCATAACAGAAACCTCGCCGCCATAGCCCTTAGCCTTTGTTACAAAGATATAGCCTATTTCCTTATCCTCGCTCTTTGCAACATAATAGTTAAAGATATTTTCTGAGCCGAATGTTTTTTCTTCAAACTCTTCAGCAGAAATAAGACTTGTCATAGTTTCATTTGTATTTTTCTTCTCAAGCTCTGCTATTCTCTTAACTGTTATTTTGTTGGTTAAGGAAAGAGCCAAAGGAATTACAACGCAAATCGCAAGCAAAACCACAACGGGCTTGAAAATATCATTCCAGTTTTTCTTAATAAAATCAACCATTACTCTTTCCCTCCTTTACAAAGCCAAAGGGTTTAGAAAGGGTTAATCGGTTAATATGAGGAACTAAAATATTCATAAGAAGTATCGAATATGAAACTCCCTCGGGAAGAGCGGCAAACTTTCTTATAACAAAGGTTATAAGTCCGCAGCCGATACCGAATACTAACTTGCCAAGCTTGGTTGTGGGGCTTGTGGTATAGTCAGTTGCCATAAATATAGCACCGAGCATTAGTCCTCCACCAAGTAAGGAAACCGAAAGGCTATCACCTGCAATTAAGGAACAAACAGCGACTGTTCCGATAAAGCAAACGGGAATAACGGGAGAAATTACACGGCGGATAATAAGATAAAGACCGCCGATTATAAGTAAAAATGCTGAGGTTTCGCCGATACAACCGCTATGTAAACCAAAGAAAAGGTTTTTAATAGAGGGTGCAACCTCTGCCGCAAGGGGTGTTGCTGAGGTTACGGGGATATGCGAAATCGGTTCTGCAAAGCTTGTCATCGCAGCAGGGAAAGAAACAAGCAACACAATTCTTGCCGCTATTGCAGGGTTTGCAAAGTTACAACCTATTCCGCCGAACATCTGCTTAACAACGATTATCGCAACTGCACCGCCAATAGCCGCCATCCAAAGCGGAATGGTTGAGGGCAGGTTCATTCCAAGCAAAAGTCCCGTAACAACTGCCGATAAATCACCGATAGTTGTTTCTTTTTTTAAAATCTTGTTCCATAAAAATTCACTTATAACTGCACTTGCAACAGTTACAAGAAGCACTAAAGCAGCTTTTATACCAAAAAGAATGCAACCGAAAACACATGCAGGAAGCAAAGCGATTATAACATCGAGCATTATACCGCTTGTTGTATCAATATGCTTGATATGGGGAGAAGAAGCAACATTTAAAATACTTTTCATTTTTATATCCCCTTTCTTAGCATTGATTTAGCAAGTCGCATAGTCTGAGTTAGCGGTCGGTTCGCAGGACATACAAAGGAACAGCTTCCGCATTCCATACAGTAATTAACATTTAAATTCTTGAGTTTTTCAGGTCCAAAGGTTATAGCACCGTCAACCGAGGCAGGATAAAGCTTCATAGGACAAGAAGAAGCACATCTTCCGCAACGAATACAAGCAGTTACCTTTGGAGTATCATGCGATTTCATAACGGTTATTGCGTTATTTCTTTTTTCAACAACCGCTGTTTCCTCGCAAACATCGATACCCATCATTGGTCCGCCCATAATGATTTCATCGGCTTCCTCATCAACAGTTCCAACGAACTCGAGAAGCTCCTTAATAGGCGTTCCTATCGGAACGATAACATTTTTCGGCTCAGTAACTGAGGTGCCGTCAACAGTAACCCTCTTTGATACAAGCGGCATACCTGTTTTAATAAATCTATAAAGGGTTGCAACGCTTGTAACGTTCATAACAATACAGCCAACATCACTCGGAAGCTTTCCAAGCGGCACTTTTCTACCCGTTGCAGAATAGATTATAACCTTTTCAGCACCCTGAGGATACTGAGTAGGAAGTCGCATAAGCTTAACAGTGTCATCACTGTCCCTCTTATCTGTTGCGATTTCATAAAGCTTTTCGATAGCCTTTTTCTTATTACTTTCAACGCAGATTATAACCTTTTCAATACCGAGTATATCCTTGATAAGATAAACTCCCTCAATAACATCATCATAAGCTTCCATACACTCTCTGTAATCGCTCGTGATATAAGGCTCGCACTCTGCAGCGTTGATTATAAGGGTATCTATCTTGGTTTCGGGCTTAATCGTAAGCTTAACCTTAGCAGGAAAGCCTGCACCACCGAGACCAACAAGACCACACATATCAGCAGCCTCTGCTAAATCGTCAGGGGTTTTAACTGGAAACGGCTTAAGCTCAGGGTCCTTTTCCATAAGTCCGTCCGATTCAATAACAATATGGCTTCCAACAGACTGAACTGTTCCCGAAACGCTTGAATGAACAGGTGCACTCACAAAACCGCCCGATTTTGCAATAAGTGTCCCAACAAAAACCTTATCGCCTGCTTTAACAACACTTTCAGCGGGTGCTCCAATATGCTGCTGCAGAGGAATGCTCACCTTTGAAACAGGAGGCATAACAACCGTTTCGATTTCTGCGGATTTTTTCAAATGGGGCAAAGATGCTCCGCCGCTAATCATCTTAACGGGACGAAGTATTTTTTCTTTTTTCTCCATAACATACTCCTTTGAAAATATCGTATACAATAATACATAATAATTTTACAACATTTTATTACATTTTTCAAGTGTATTGAACATTACTTTTGTATAAAATTATTGCCAATTCAATAATATACCTCTTGCAAAATATTATTATGTGTGATAGAATGAACTGTATTTTGATGTACACTTCAAAAAATGTAATACGGAGAAAAAAATGTCTGAAAATAAAAAAACTGTTGACTTTACTGAGCTTATAATTCTGGCAATCAAACGTTGGTTTATCATAGCACCTATTCTTGCGATATCACTGATTATATCCTTTATCTATTCATCCCTTATCGCAACACCAATGTACGATTCAACCGCTAAGCTTTATGTTGTTAATAAAGAAACTCAGGTTGTAAATTCAGTTGACTTCTCGATTTCTACATATCTTACTAACGACTTTACAGAGATTATTGGAGATATGGTTGTTCTTGAAGAGGTTGCGAACGACCTTGGAAACAAATATGATGTTAACACCTTAAAAGGCTTCATTCAGGTTTCTCAGCCTGAAAACACCCGCATAATCGAAATTAAGGTGCGTTCTCCAAAGGCTGAGGACTCTAAGAAGATTGCTGACAGTATCTGTCGCATTTCGCAGGACAAGCTGGTTGATGTTATGGGCTTTGACCGAATAAACATAATCCGAAACGGCAGTCTTGAAAAAACCCCCTCTTCACCCAATACCTTACTTAACCTAATTTATGCTTTTGCATTTGGAGTTATTGTTTCTGCTATTATAATCCTGGCTATTTATCTGACTGATAATAAAATTTCAACCTCTAAAGATATTGAAAAATATCTTAACCTTAATGTTTTAGCATCTATTCCCTATAATCAGGGAAAACAAAAACCGAAATATTAAACAACCGAAAGGCTATATAAATGGATATTTTGAATTTTGATGAATTAAAAACTGTAGGTAGAGTTAATTTTAACGCCTCTGCAACAACAGATTATTCAACCAACGAAGCTTTTAAAACCCTTCGTTCGAACCTATTATTCTGCGGCAAAAATAAAAAGGTAATTCTTGTAACCTCTTCTGTTGAAAATGAGGGCAAGAGCACCGTTGCAACCGAGCTTTCAAAGAGCCTTTCTGAAATCAATAAGAAAACCCTTCTTATCGATGCAGATATGAGAAAATCGGTTATCCTTCGCCGCAACCTTAAAACCCAAGGAATTTTAGGTCTTTCTGAGCTTCTATCGGGACAGGCTGACATCAGTCAGGTTTTATATAACACCCAAATGCCTGATTTTGATGTTATATTCAGCGGTCATTTTCCGCCAAACCCCGTTGAGCTTTTAAACTCTGAAATCTTTAAAGAAATTCTTGAAAAATTCAGAAAGATTTATGATTATATCATTATCGATTCCCCGCCATTAGGTCCGGTTATTGATGCGGCTGTTATCTCGGTTAACTGCGATGGGGCTATCTTAGTTCTAGCTTCGGGCAAGGTGAAGCAAAACGATGCTATTAAAGTTAAGGAACAGCTATCTAAGAGCGGATGCGAAATTATCGGTGTTGTTCTTAACCAAACCGATGCGAGACACAGCATCAACTCAAAATATCATAAACAACCCTATGGATATGGTGAGAAAGTTAAAAGATAGAAAAAAGACCTATGCTGCGGCATAGGTCTTTTTATGTATTAAGCATTTTGTTTTTTAATTCCAAAAAGCATTCTGAGAATACCACCTAAAAACTTAGGACTTTTAATTAAAACCACTTTCATTATGTTCCCTCCGTTACTTACAGGCTGAAATTCCAAGTATTATAACCCAGATAGCCAGTACAGCCACCAAAAATTTCGGAGGGCAAAAGCAACTCACAAGAAGTCCGCAAGCAAAGGTTAAAGCTAATAAGCCTTTTTTAGAACAGCGGTTTCTCCTCATATAGCTTCCCTCCCGATGACTTACACTAACAGTATATAGAGAAAAGCTTTTATTTGTTACATTAAATTCTCTTTTATTTGTTTCTTTTTGCTTCCCAGGGCTTTAAATCCTTCATTTCTTCAAAAAAAGCAATATATGACTTATGTCTCGTCTCTTCTATTTTTCCCTGAATTAATGCGTCTAAAATAGCACAGCCCTTTTCCTTCGTGTGAGTGCAGGAAGAAAAACGGCATAAATCTTTAAATTCTTCAAAATCACTAAAGCAATTTACGAGATTTTCCTTAAGCTCATAATCAAATCCCCCGAGCTCTAAAGCTGAAAAGCCTGGGGTATCGGCAACGAAGCCTCCAAATGACAAAGGATAAAGCTCGGTATGTCTTGTTGTATGTCTTCCTCGGCCAAGCTTTTCACTTACTTCACCTGTTGTTATCAATTCACTTCCAAAAACTCTGTTAAGGATACTCGATTTCCCAACGCCCGAATTCCCAGTAAATGCACTGATACAATCCTTCATTTCCTTCTGCAAAGCCTCAAAGCCCTCGCCGTTCTCTGCCGATACAACAAAGGTTTTAAAGCCCGCATTCTTATATATCTTCTGAAAATCTTTGAAATCACCCATATCGCATTTATTAAAAACAATAATGGGCTCAATTCCGTTATGCTCAGCGATAACGGTCATTTTATCAATAATCAGAGTATTTGGTTGAGGCGAAGAATAGGAAGAAACTATAAAAAGCTTATCGATATTAGCAACAGGCGGTCTTGAAAGACTGTTTTTCCGAAGACATATCTCATCAACCACTCCGCTTTTATCATCCGAAAGTTCTATTTTAACCTTATCTCCAACCAAAGGGGAAACTCCGCTTTTGCGGAAGTTTCCCCTTGCTTTGCATTCATAGGTTTTGCCGCCAGCGGCAACATAATAAAATCCGGATAATGCCTTAACTATTATCCCTTCCATAATCATCCGTTAGCCTCAGAACTGCTGTTATCAATATCTCCTAAATCGGATTCCTGCGGATAATTTTTATATTTTGTTATTACAGAATTTTTACCAGTCTTGTTATTAACCTTATAATCGAAAAGTTCATACTGCTCTTTACCGTCATCAATCATAACTGTAACCGTAAGCTCAGTTTTCTTGGTAACAACACCCTCGAACTTATATTCGCCGTGCACTGCAGCAGAGCTTATGGTATCTCCCTTATGAATAAGTTTTCCATTTTCATAAAGCTCAACTGTATATTTTCCGTCCTTAAGGTCTGACGGAAGCTCAAAGGATAAATCAAACTTATATCCTGTGCAGACATAAAGCTTAACTTTTGTGCCTTCGGGAACCTCTTCAGAGCTTGCAGCAGGCTCTTGCTTGAAAATACAACCAACAGGATAAAATCTATCTTCTGCGGTAATGGGTGCTTCAACAAACTCTGCAACAAGACCTTTATCCTTAAGCTCGCTCTCAGCATCAGCCTTTTCCATACCGATAACATCGGGTACTTTAACATTTTTAATTGGCTTTCCTGTGCTTACAAAAACAGTAATCTCTGCTCCCTCTCCAACGACAGTTGTTCTTGCAGGGTCTGTTTTTATAACAATTCCCTCTTCGAAATCTTCATCGGCAATTTGGGTAACAACAGTTTTAAATCCGTTTGCTTCAAGCTCAGAAACAGCTGCAGCCTCGGTTTTACCCGAAACATCGGGAACCTTTCTGGTTGTCTGCCCCTTGCTTATATAAAGAGTAATCTTAGCATCTTTTTTGAGCTTTTCACCCTCTGTTTCAGACTGCTCATAAACAATTCCGTAAGCAAAGTCTTCGTTAAATTCCCATTTTTCAATAAACTTGAAATTTTCTTTATATTCTGCATTGTCCTTGATATCGCTGAGTGTCTGACCGATAAACTTAGGACAAACAATTTCTTCGCCCGTTTTTCCCCATTTGCCAACAACAAAAACAATAATGATAATAATTGCAATAACAAAGGTTGCGGCAACACCTGCTAAAATAGGGATAATATTATTCTTTTCCCGAGTTTCCGGCTCATCCTCTGTTACAAGCTCTTCCTTTATAGCTCCAACAAACTTGGTTGGAGAATTATCAACGAAATAAGGATATTCAAAGGTAAGCGATGGGTCTTTTCTGAACTGACCTAAGTCGCAGAGCATTTCTGCCGAGGACTGATATCGTCTCTCAGGAGTTTTCTGCATTGCGTGCATAGTAATCTGTTCAAGACCTAAGGGGATTGAACCGTTAATCTCGGTAGGAAGCTGAGGGTCTCTCTGAAGCTGCATAATAGCAACCGAAACTGCACTCTCTGCCTGGAAAGGCATTCTTCCTGTGAGCATTTCATAAAGAATAACACCAACAGAATAAATATCTGCCTTCTCATCAGTCTTCTCACCTCTTGCCTGCTCGGGACTGATATAATGAACTGAACCGATAGCCTTATCGGTCATTGTTCTCTGCTCACTTCTTGCAAATCTTGCAATACCGAAATCGGTTACCTTTATAGTTCCATCAGAAAGAACCATTATGTTCTGAGGCTTTACATCACGGTGAACAATTCCCTTATCGTGAGCATGCTGAAGAGCCTTGAGTATCTGGATGGTGAAATGAACAGCGTCCTTCCAACGAAGACTTCCCTCGTGTTCAATAAACTCTTTAAGGGTGATACCCTCGATATGCTCCATTACGATATACTGAATAAGGTCGCCGAAGCTAACATCATAAACCTTAACGATATTCGGATGAGCAAGCATAGCAATAGCCTTAGACTCATTCTTAAAGCGGCGTAAAAATTCCTCATTAGAAACAAATTCCTCTTTGAGAATTTTTATAGCAACCGTTCTGTTCTCAACATTATCGTGTGCTTTATAAACAACAGCCATTCCGCCAACACCGATAATCTCTTTTATTTCGTATCTTCCGTCAAGTCTTTTACCAACAAATCTATCCATAATTTATTCCTCCATCGCTAAAGTTACAACCGTTATATTATCTCCGCCGCCATTTTCGTTAGCAAGGGCAATAAGTTCTTCGGTTACGTCATCTTTTTCAGCGGTTTTAAAAATATCAAAAATTTCTTGTTCCTCAGCAAAACTGCTAAGACCGTCTGTGCAGAGTAAAAACTTACTGTTCTTAGCGAGCTTTACCTCATAACTATCAACTATAATGTTTTCCTCGGCACCCAATGCTCTGGTTATAACATTTTTTCTCGGGTGGACCTTTGCGTCCTCACTTGTTATCTTTCCGCTTTCAATAAGCGACTGAACAACCGAATGGTCTTTAGTTATCTGGGTAATTTCTTCGCCGATATGGTATGCTCGGCTATCACCTGCATTTATAACAACCGCCTTGTCGTCTTTTACCAGAACGGCAACCACCGTTGTTCCCATACCCTTTAAATCAGGATTTTTAAGCGACATTTCATAAATCTCGATATTCGCACTCACTATTGCATTTTTGAGCATTTTTGCAATTTCAAAGCTATCCATATCAAATCTATAGGAATGAAGAACATACTCGGATATTGCCTTAACCGCCGTTTCACTCGCAACATTACCGGCATTAGCTCCGCCCATACCATCACAAACAATGGCAAAAACTGTGCCGGAGCTCAGTTCTGCGGCAAAATAGGCATCCTGATTAGAGGTTCGAACCTTGCCTATATCCGACCTACTATGAATTATCACTTTCTATCCCCTCCTTTACTCGCTGTCTCAACTGTCCGCAAGAGGCTTCAATATCGGCTCCAAGCGTTCTTCTTACAGTTGCATTTATTCCAAGTTTTACTAACTCCTGTTGGAACTTGAATATTTTATTTTTATCGGGCTTTTTAAAGGAATTTTCCTTAACGGGATTTGCGGGTATTAAATTCACGTGGCACATAATACCCTTTAGCTTCCTTGCTAATTCTTCAGCACATTGTTTGGAATCGTTAACTCCCTCAATCAGTGCATATTCAAAGGAAATTCTTCTTGTTGTTTTCTTCTGATATTCCTTGCAAGCTTTAAGCAGGGCATCAACATTCCATTTTTTATTAACCCTCATCATAGAGCTTCTGATTTCATCATTCGGTGCGTGAAGAGAGATTGAAAGGGTTATAGGGAAATTATATTCCTTTAGCTTTTCAATTCCGCTTACCACTCCCGAGGTTGAAAGGGATATATGGCGAAGCCCTATATTCATTCCCTTATCGCAAGAGATAAGCTCTAAAAACCTTACCGAATTATCAAAATTATCAAGCGGCTCGCCCATTCCCATCATAACAACGTTGGAAACTCTGATACCGTTATCTCTTTCTGCTGCCATTATCTGAGAAAGCATTTCGGAAGCCGTTAGATTTCTCGTCAGTCCGTTAATACCTGAAGCACAGAAGCTGCATCCCATTCTGCAACCTACCTGGGTTGAAATACAAACCGTATACCCATGCTCATACTTCATAAGCACCGATTCGATATATTCCCCATCATATAGCTTATAAAGATATTTAACGGTCGAATCTATTTTTGATACGAACTTTTTAACTATTTGAACATCAGCAATATAGCATTTTTCTTTAAGTATTTCTCTTAAAGAATTTGGAATATTAGTCATCTCATCAAAGCTGACAGCTCCTGTCTGAAGCCATTTGAAAATCTGCGATGCTCTGAATTTTGGCTGACCTAAAGCTTCTAACATTTCGGAAAGCTCTTTTTCGGTCATTGACTTTATATCTGTTTTATTCAAAAGAGCCTTCCCCCTTTTTAAAGCTTTTCAAGCAGTACGAAATAAAATCCGTCCGTCCCGTCTATATGCGGCATAAGGGTTTTCTCTTCTGTTTTCTTAAACCCATTATACTCCTTTAAAAAGCAATTTACAATATTTTCGTTTTCATCTCTTCTTAAGGTGCAGGTTGAATAAAGAATTTTGCCGCCTTTTTTTAAATATTTTATTGCATTTTTAAGTATTGAATACTGAATTTGCTGAAGACCGTTAAAATCTTCTGTTTGCTTGTATTTTATCTCAGGCTTTCGTCTTAACACCCCGAGTCCCGAACAGGGGACATCGCATAAAACAAAGTCAAACTCACCTAAATCTTTATTATATTCAGTTGCATCCTGAACTGTAGTTTTTATTATATCAAGGCCTAATCTGTCAGCCCCGTCTGCTATAAGCTTAACCCTATGCTCATAAAGGTCGCAGGCTATAATTTCACCCTTATTACCCATAAGCTGAGCCATGGTAAAGCTTTTTCCACCCGGAGAGGCACACATATCAAGTACCCTCTCTCCGCCTGAAAGCCCCATACTCTTTATAGCCGTTTGTGAGGCTAAATCCTGAGCATAGAATAAACCGTTATTATAAAGAGGGCTTGATTTTATATCCATTCCCTTTTCTATAATCAAAGCATCGAAGCCTTCGATTTCTTTAGTAGAAATACCATCTTCAAAAAGCTTTTCTTTAAGGGAATTCATATCGGTTTTAACCGTATTAACCTTAATAGTTAGTGGCGGAGTTTTAAGACTTTCACTTAATAAAGACTTAGCATTTTCTTTTCCGTAATCCTTAACAAAACTTTCTGTAATCCAAAAAGGAGCGGAATATCTGATGCTTAAATCCTCTATACTATCCCCCTCGGGCAATAGCTCTTCACTTCTGAGAACACTTCTCAGCACCGCATTAACAAATCCCGAATTTCTGTTCTCTCTTGAACCCTTAATTAACTTTACTGCCTCATTAACCGCCGCACTTTCAGGGATTTTATCCATAAACATTATCTGATAAAGTGCCGTTCTTAAAACATTAAGGGTAAAAGGTGCGGTCTTTCTAAGAGGTGTTTTCATAAATGAAGAGAGAACATAATCTAAAGTGATTTTACGGTCTAAAACACCATAAACCAAAGCAGAAACAAATGCTTTATCCTCATTTTTTAAATCATATTCCTTTAAAACAGAGGAAAGGGTTATGTTTGAATAGGCATTATCCTTTTCAATCTTAACAAGTGTCTTTACCGCAATTTTTCTCGGGTTAGCCATTTTCTTCACCGATAACAATACCTGAAACGGCAGAATTTCCGCAAAGGAACTGTTTAGCTGTCATAGCCTTTGAGCCCTCGGGCTGAATAACATTAAGCTTAACTGTTTTCATGTCACCGCAGGCAATAAACATCTCTTGATTTTCGGTGATAACAGTGCCTGCTTTTTTGTTGGTTTCAATACCCATTTCAGCAGAAATCACCTTAACCCGCTTACCCTTTAAAAAGAAGAAAGCACAAGGCCAGGAATAATAGCCTCTTATTGCGTTATGAACCTCTTTTGCTGTTTTGCTAAAATCCAAGTGTGCCATTTCCTTATTTATAATCGGAGCATAGGTAACACCCTCAGGTTGCTTTTTGGGAGCAATTTCTCCCTTTTCTAATTTATCAATAGTTGAAGCCATTAAATCGGCACTGATGGCAGAGAGTCTGTCAAAAAGCTCTTCGGCCGTTTCATTCTCGCCTATTTTAACAACAGTCTGCTCAAGGATATCGCCTGTATCCATACCCTCATCCATAAGCATAGTTGAAACTCCGGTTTCCTCTTCACCGCAAACGATACACCACTGAATAGGTGAAGCACCTCTATATTTCGGAAGAAGTGAGGCGTGGCCGTTAACACAGCCCATTTTTGGCAAGGATAAAATTTCTTTGGGCAAAATCTTACCGTAAGCCACAACAACAATTATATCAGGGTTAATTTCTCTTAAAATTTCCTCAGCCTTACCATCCCTTAAGGTTTCAGGCTGAAAAACGGGAATTGAATGCTCTAAAGCACAAACCTTTACAGGCGGCGGGGTTAAAATCTGCTTTCTGCCAACCTTTTTATCGGGCTGAGCGAAAACAGCGGCAATCTCATGCCCTTCTTCTATTAACCTTTCAAGAGTGCTCACCGCATAATCGGGAGTTCCCATAAAAACTATTTTCATTTTTTACCAGCTCTGTCTATATAAAGTATTCCGTCAAGATGGTCGATTTCGTGGCAGAAAGCACGAGCTTTTAAGCCCTCCCCTGTTACCACAATGTTGTTGCCATTTCTATCCTGAGCACGAACAGTAACCTTCATGGGCCTTTTAACCTCTTCACTTCTGTTAGGCACAGAAAGACAACCCTCAGCCCCTATCTGACAACCGCTTCTTTCGGTTATAACGGGGTTAATGAGTTCTATAAGTCCATCCCCCGTATCAACAATACAAAATCTTCTGAGTATTCCAATCTGGGGAGCGGCAAGTCCAACACCCTCAGCGTTATACATTGTATCGGCCATATCGTCTAAAATCTGGGCTAAACGCTCATCAAAGGTAAGCTGTGTGCGGCAAACCTTTCTGAGCACGTCATCCCCAACCTTAACTATATTTCTTATAGCCATATTTCCTCCTATATAATGGTCTCAGGGTTCATATCAACCCAAACCGTTGCATCATTCATAGTCTTAATTTTTGTTGCCTCGCCGAGCATTTTTCTGAATTCGGCATTATTTTTACATTTAATTATCATCCGATACCTATATCGATTGTTAACCCTCGGTATCGAAGCCGCTGCAGGTCCTAAAATTATAACCTTAACGGCAGAATATTCACTTTCAATAAGTGTTTTTATTTTTCCGAAAACCTCATTTATGGTTTTTTCGGCGATACCTCTATCAAGCGACTGAACGCTAACAACACAAATATCGCAATAAGGCGGATAAATCATAAGCTTTCTGGTTAGTATTTCTTCCTCATAAAAGGCATCAAAGTCTTGTTTTTCTGCCATTTCAAGAAGATTGCTTTCGGGGTTCATTGTCTGAACAATGGCTTTGCCGGGGTTTTCTCCTCTTCCCGCTCTGCCGATAACCTGAGTCAGCAAAGAAAATGTTCTCTCAAAACTGCGGAAATCTTCGCTATAGCTTGCCTTATCCGCTCCCAAGACACCAACTACCGTAACATTCGGGAAATCGAGTCCCTTTGCAACCATCTGAGTTCCAAGTAAAATATCATATTCTCCCTTAGAAAAAGCTTCAAGATAGGTAGCATAAGAATCTCTCGAAACGGTGCTATCGGCATCAAGTCTTAAAACCCTTGCATTTGGGAAAAGAAGTTTCAATTCCTCTTCAGCTTTTTGAGTGCCAAGACCCATAAATTTCATATGCTCATTTTCGCATTCAGGGCATTTCTTATCCGCTTTCTCAGAATAACCGCAGTAATGACACATAAGTCGGTCATTCGCAGAATGGTAAGTAAGGCTTACACTGCAGTTGGGACAAGCGGCAATATATCCGCAAGATGGACAGGATATATAAGTATTATGCCCTCTGCGGTTGAGCAGAATTATTGCTTGCTTTTTTTCACTCAAAGCCTCATTGATTGCTTCATAAAGAGTGCTACTTAAAACACCGCTGTTTCCGTTCTTAAGCTCTTCCCTCATATCAACCGTTATAACCTCGGGCAAAACGGCATTTCCGTAACGGGAGGTAAGCTTATAAAGGGAATATTTACCCTTTTTGGCGGCAGTATAGCTTTCAAGGGATGGGGTTGCGGAAGCCAAACACAAAAGTCCCTTATGCTTCATAACCCTGAAACGAGCTACATCCCTCGTAACAAAACGGGGAGATTTCTCCGATTTATAGGTATGCTCCTGCTCTTCATCTATAATGATAAGTCCTAAATCGCTGAAGGGTGCAAAAACTGCAGTTCTCGTACCAATTGCAATAAGTGCCTTACCCTCTTTAATACGCTTCCATTCGTCCATTCTCTGCCCCATAGACATCGCACTATGGAAAACGGCAATCTTATCGCCGTAACGGGCGGTGAAAATGGAAATAAGCTGAGGAGTGAGCGAAATTTCGGGCACCATAACGATAACCCCTCTGCCCTCTGCTATAACCTCATCGGCAAGACTTAAAAACACCTGAGTTTTGCCCGAGCCTGTTATTCCGTAAAGCAAGGAAGTCTTCCCGCTTTCCTCTTTATAATCTTTGAGAAGTCCCTCAAAAGCCTCTTTTTGCTCAGAGGTTAAGGTAATCTTCTCAGATTTTGAGGAAAGCTTTGCTCTTATGGGTGTTCTGAAAATCTGCTTTTCAAAAGCACTCAGAACTCCTTTTTTAACAAGAGTTTCTATAACAGATGCAGTAACCCCCGTGAAATAGCAAATCTCTTTAACTGAGGCAGAGCCTATGCCCTTTAGCAAGGATACAACCTCAGTCTGCCTTGGAGTAAGCTTAACAGAGGATATATCATCCTCGCATAACTTGACCCATTTCGAAGTTGCATCTCCGATTTTTCTTTTTGTATCAAAGCTTTTAATAACCGCTTCCTTGAGAACAAGGCTTTCAATTACCTGCTTTTCAATACCAAGGTCGCTTATTAGCTTATCCTCTTCCTTTTCTCCCGTTTTCAAGAGATATTCATAAACCTCTTTTTCGCTATCTGTCAAAAGTGAGATTGCTGAAAACTCGGAATTAGCAGAATAAAAGTTTATAAGCTTTAACCCTAATCCCGGCGGAAGCATAGAACTCACAGCATCATAATACGTGCAAAAAAGGCTTTCCTTCATATATTCGCAAAGAGAAAGCAATTCCTCGTTCAAAACAGCATTTTCATCGGTTACAGCAAGTATTTTCTTAAGATTTTTAAGCTCTGCTTGCTTTAAGGAGAAAATTATACCCTGTTTTTTTATGTTGCCATTTCCAAAGGGAACCAAAACCCTTTTTCCTGCCTCTGCCTTGGTGTGAAGCTCAGGCGGAACGGCATAGGTATAGAGCTTATCAAACGCTAAGGTTGCGTCTTTTAGTGCGATTAGTGCAACAAGCCCCGACATATCCCATTCCCCCTTTTAAAGAAATAATCTTTTTTAGATTTCGGAAGCTAATTTATCAATAGCAACACTAACCGGCTTTTCAACCGTAATCTCGCCGCTTTCTTCGGTTTTCTTTGAAATTTCGCGTGCAGTATGGGCAACATCTATAACAAGACGATACCTGTTCTCTCTACTCTTAATAAGTTTTCCAATATTAGGATTTAACATTTTTCTAACACCTCTTTAAGTATTTGGCTTTGTTTTTCAAGCGTTAAGCCACTCGCATTGATAATGGAAATTATATCATCAACAGCAGTATCTATATCATCATTAACAACGATATAATCATATTCTACAGCTCTCTTGATTTCGCCGAGAGAACTTGCCATTCTCTTAGCGATAACCTCTTTTGTATCTGTGCCACGGCCTGTTAGTCTTCTTTCAAGCTCGCTGAAAGACGGCGGCATAATGAAAATGCTTATAGCATCGGGAAGCTTTTTCCTGATGTTTGCCGCACCGTTAACATCAACCTCTATAACTATATCATAGCCCTCTTCGGTCGCCTTGATAACAGGTGCTTTCGGAGTTCCGTAATAGTTACCAACATAGCAGTTATATTCAAGAAGCATATCTTCTTCAATCATTTTTTCGAACTCTTCGCGGGAGATAAAATTATACTTTTCGCCCTCTGTTTCACCCACTCGCATATCCCTTGTTATAGAGGAGATGGAGAATTTAAGCTCAGGGCATTTATTGAAAAGTTTTACTAAAATAGTATCCTTTCCTGAGCCCGAAGGACCTGAGATTATAAAAACCGAACCCTTATTCATCCTCATCCTCCTCTTCTTCAAGCTCCTCTTCCTCGGCAATTCTGTTTGCCAGAGTTTCAGCCTGAAGATAAGTCAGAATAATATGGTCGCTGTCCATAATGATAACCGCACGTGTTCTTCTACCGTGGGTAGCGTCGATAAGTGTTCCCCGTTCCCTTGAATCCTGAATTATTCGCTTAATAGGAGCCGATTCGGGGCTTACTATTGCAATCATTCGGTTTGCCGAAACCATATTACCAAAACCAATGTTTACCAATTTCATAATTCTTGCCTCTATTCAATATTCTGAACTTGTTCTCTGATTTTCTCTATTTCAGATTTTATATCAACAACTATATGGGCTATATCAACATCCTGACATTTAGAGCCTATTGTATTGGTTTCCCTGTTCATTTCCTGAACAATAAAATCAAGTTTCTTTCCAACAGGACCGTTTTCCTCAAGCAAAGAGAAAAGCTGTTTTATATGACTTCTGAGCCTTACGGTTTCCTCATCAACCGCAACCTTATCTGCAAAAATTGCAGTTTCGGTTATTAGGCGTTGCTCATCAACCTTAGCGTCATCAAGAAGCTCCTTAATTTTGTTTTCAAGTCTTTCTCTGTATGCTTTAACGGTCTCGGGGGAACGCTCCTCGATAATAGCCACCTTTGAAAGTATTGCTTCAGCTCTTGAGGAAATATCAGCCTTCAGCCTTTCACCCTCGGTTTCACGCATAGCAATAAAGCTATTTATTGCCTCTTCTGCAACGGGTAAAACCGCCTCTAAAACCTGCTTCTCATCAACTTCCTTACGGCGAAGCTTAAAAACATCGCTGTTTCCGATAAAAGAAGAAGCTTTAACATCATTCTTAAGCTTATATTCCTTTGAAAGAGTTTTTAAAGCCTTTATATAAGCATCGGCATATTGACGGTTGATTTCAATTTCGGTTGAGTTTTCATTGGTATCCTCAATAAAAACCGAAGCCTCAACCTTGCCCCTTGAAATGCTCTGCTGACAAAGAGCCTTGAGCTTTTCCTCAGCAAACTGAAAACTTCTCGGCATACGGGAGGTAAACTCAAAATATCTATGGTTTACCGACCTTAACTCAACCGTAACCTCAAAGCCGTTATTTGCCCCTGAGGCTCTGCCAAAACCGGTCATACTTTTTATCATTTTTTATCCACTTCCATTAAGGGCTTCCGCCCGATAATACTACTCCATAATAGTCATATCATTATACCAAATTTAAGCCCTAATTGTCAACTTTTTACACCATCTGTAACCTTTTTGTAAAAAAATATAGGGCGGATTTTCCGCCCTATGCATTTCTTCTTATTTTGTTTGTTAAATTTTTAATAAGAGTTATAGGCTTATATTTTCTCCAAGCCCATAAAGCAGTAAACACACCGATAATAACAAGCGGTGTTACACTTCCCTCAATTCCGTAAGGTACTCCCGTTATATATGCACTGCCCGAAAGCTTTGTTTTAAGCAAAACGGGATATCCTTCTGCAAAAGAAACAGAGCCTAACAAAAATACGCTAAGCAATGAATAGAAAAATCTTGCCGAAACAGTAACAACTAATGAGCCTGAATATTCAAGCAATAAGCACAAAAGAAGATTAAGTGCTATTAAAGTGAAGATATAAATTCTGCCCATTTTAAGAATATGGGAGTTAAGAGAGATATAAAGAAGTGTTGTTATAACAAAAGAGGCGATAACGCCATATTCCCTTTTATAAAGCTGGAATAAATAGCCTCTTAATAAAAGCTCTGCCACTACGGCATTGATTAAAAGAGCAGGAAGCCAAAAATAAAGGTATTTGATTTTCTCTATACCGACAAAATCAATACTCTTTGTTGCAACCATAACAGCAACCGCAATAACAGGAAGAACTATTCCGAAAAACAGACCTTTAAAAACCTGTTTAACCTTTTTCTTTTTAGAGGGAAGCTTAATACTTTTCTTTTCAACCCATTTAATAAAAATCCAGGTTAAAATGATAATAAAAATCAACTGAACTCCCTCAGTGAAGAGCTTTAAAAGAGCGGTGTTTTCAGTTTTGATGGTTGGCAAAATAGGAAAACACATAACCGCCAAGTCAAAAAAGAAAAGCGTTTTAAAGATATTTATAAGCAATTTCTTCATATAAAACTCTCCTTTCAGGAAATCTTTTCTAAATTATATAATAAAATACCGATTAAAGCAATGAAAACTTAAAAAAAATTCATCTCATTTAAAATTATGCTTGATTTTTCATTTGTTATGAATTATAATAATCATTGCTTGCTACGGAGAGATGGCTGAGCTGGTCTAAGGCGCACGACTGGAAATCGTGTAAGTGCTAATACCACTTCGGGGGTTCGAATCCCCCTCTCTCCGCCAGACGAAAGAAAACCCCTTATTTTAAGCGGTTTTCTTTTTTTATTACACGAATTATGCACGAATTTTATTGATTTTTTTATTTTTCAGCTTGCATTTTTTATTGCATAGACAATAATATAAGCGATGATTATACTTTAGTCGTTGAGGAGGTTCTAATATGGATTTATATTCAATATATCGTTTTTGTTCAGCTTGGCCGTTCCTTATAATATCGTTTTTTTATGCACTATTTGCGGCAATAGAAGTTATAAGCTCAATAAAAAAGCAATCTAATACACCTGCTTTAGATTTATTTTACGGAAACATTAAAAACCTAAAAAATAAAGCCTTTTTATCTTCTATTATAGGTTTATTCATATGTTTTTTAATACTTTTTTCGAGTAATCAATTAGTTATCTCTCTCGGATGCAATGATATACGCGTAATGCCCGAAGGTACATATTGTTATTATGTTAAAGCAACAAATGAAAAAGGCAAAACCTATACACTACCTGCAAAAATTGAAAAAATTTCTGATACTTACGAATACGAGGAAGGCAAAACAAAAACAAAAACCATTTATTATATCAACAATGTTTATTTTAAAAACGGCGGTTACTTATATTTCGAAGATTGCTACACAGATTATGATACTGCAGAAACATTTTCAGACCAAAGAGATAGAGAATGGAAAATTAAAATCACACCTTACAAAACTTATAACGAAAAGGTTTTAGAAACAAACCCGAGCAAACCCTCTAAACTAATATTACCCTTCGTTGAAGTAATTGCCACCTTAATCGGAACCGTCTTTTATATTACAAACTCAATAAAAACCGAATCAAATTAAATAACCGCCTCATTCTTTTTTGAACGAGGCGGTTTTTCTTATATCTTATTCTTTTATCTCAGGCAAGCCTTTAATTGAAATCAATAGGGAAAGTATTCCTGAAAGAATTGAAGCTGATACAACTATCTTCCAGTCTACCTGAGCAAGCACTGCGGAAGTACCGATAGTTGCTACTGCAGTTTCGGCAACCGTTTTAATTGCTCTTATACCTGCGGCCTTTAACCATTTTATAACTTTTTCTTTCATAATAATTCTCCTTATGTAAGTTTATTAACAATCTTCTGAATTGTAGAGTAATTATATCCTGCAGCGGTTAATCTTTTCTTACGGTCTGCTCCATTGCCCCATTTGCCTGCAATAACTTCCTTTGCAATTTCTTCGTTAGACTTCTTTTTCGGTGAGGATTTGCCATTGACAAGATTATTTACCTCTGCTTGTACCTTGTTGTAATCATAGCCCGCCGCTGTGAGCTTTTTCTTGCGGTCCGCTCCGTTTCCCCACTTGCCCTCAAGAACCTCTTTTGCGATTTCGGAAACCGACTTTTTGGGTTTCTCGCCTGTATATTTTGCAATATCGGCATCGCTAACACCGAAGTATTTGCGGAAATCAGTTGTAACGGTGTTATAACTTTTAACCTCATCACCGTAATATGTACCGCTTGCTCTCATATCTAAATGAACATAACGATAATTCTTAGAGATATTAGCAATTCCCTTAAAGCCTAAATCCTGTGCTACACAACAAACGATTTGAGCAGGGATGATAGAACCGTCTTTCCAATAGAAACACGCATCTACGGCTCTGCCTGTTGTATGCTGACCTTTTCCGCTACCGCCAACGGCTTTATCGTGCGAAGCGGTGCGATAACCGCTTGAAATGATATATTTTGAACATCTTAATTTTGTAAAGAGTTTCTCTACCATTTCCATTAATGCGGTATCAATTAAGATTTTATCTGCACCGCATTTACTTCTCATCTCTTTTACTTGTGTATGTACGGAACAATATTTGTTGCCGTCTGTTTTTAAAGAATATGTTTTTACTGACATATTAACTTCCTCATCTTTCTTTAATTATTTGGTTTATGGAATTGTTCAAGGTCTGAAATTCTTCGGTTAACTACTTTGATTTTTTCCTCGAGCACAGGTATTCGGCTTGCAAAATCGTTATGAGCTCGCACTTCTCGGGTTAACTCATCAATTCGCTCATTCGTTACAGCTTGAGTTGTTTTCGATTCATTCTGCATTTTATTGTTTGAGCGATTATTGGTGATAATAACACCCAAAAGAGCTAACACTCCAACTAAAACCGAACTTCCAGCACTTATTAAAGCTGATGCTATATCCATCGGTTACACCTCCGCTTCAACAACTTCCGTTGCAACCTCAAACTCAGCATAAAAGGTTTCCTTTGCCTCATCCGTTAAATAGCCGTAACGCTCTGTATTTTCTATTAAGGTGGTTGCGTAATCGAAAGAATATTCGCCTGACCTTACGCAGTTGATGAATGCCTTAATAACTCTTTGTTCTCTTTTACTCATTTTTAACCCTCCAAAATTAAAGCTTGAAGCTCTGATTTAAGTTCTTTGAATTTATTGTCAATATAAAGCTTGGTATCTGCTATATATTCAACCTCAATAACAACGTTATCCGTATCAGGAATTAAAGTCATATTTGGTGAAACACTTTTTAACCCTTCAACTATTCCATCTGCGTTTGCAATTGCAAATTGCGGTTCTGTATAAGGTTCATATTCCGTATATGTTTCTCCAATTTCGAGTTGCATTTTACTACACGAAATAGTGCCGGTAGTTGTACTTAAGTATTGAACAGTAATTTTGACCGAAGTTGCATTTGTCGGCACGGTAAATGTTAGCCAACTATATCCGCTGCCTGTAGACCAAACGTTCGAAAAGAAATAATTTACTTTGCCATCAACAACATAATCTATTCTTAATCGTGCCGGTTCCGTTTCTACACTTCGCACAATGTAGCCCCGAACCGTTACTGGCACACCTTTCGGGCAAACATCTGTGATATCTATAATAGGTTGAGAATAATCCGCACCTCTTTCAGTAATAGGACATAAATTTTTCCCATATCTACTAACTTTGACCGTAGAAAAATCAGTAATAGTATCACTTGTTAGTTTAATTTTTAAATCGTGTTCTAAAGGTGAAACATCATCTACTGTAATTATCTCGCCTTTTTTAGATGATTTAATTGCATTTGCAAAGTTGTTGTTGAAATTTACATTTTGTAATTCTATTGCTTCTGCTACCGCTTTTCCGCTTTGTGCGTTTTCACTTTCAGGGTTGTATGTATTTTCAACAACTGCGTCCTTTCCAGGCTCCCCCGGTACACCCTGAATACCTTGTTCTCCCTTTTCTCCAACTACAACACCGAGATTGGATACAGTGTTATCCGAAAGGGTAATTATAAGCTCTCCATTTGAGTTAATTTCGGTTTTTGTAATACTCACACCATCAGTGCCGTTTGTTCCGTTAATACCGTCCTTGCCGTCAACTCCTGCTGCTCCGGTATCGCCCTTATCTCCCTTATCTCCTTTTGGTCCTTGAATGCCTTGTATTCCTTGGTCCCCTTTATCACCTTTTTCGCCTTGTGGACCTGTCTCTCCAGTTTCACCCTTTTCTCCTTTCCACCAACCAAGACTATTCCAAGGAGTTACACCGTCTCCCCATTTAACCTTTTCAGTTTCGGTTCCATCGGTAACAACACCGATTTCCCCCGAGAGCAAAACAGGGTTTTCCTTTTCCCAATTTTCTTTTGTATCACTTCTATATTTAAACCTTGCTTTTGCAATTATTCTTGTCGCTCCGTTTCCCATTATTCTCCCTCCTTATTTCCAAATACCCTTTGCGGCAATACTTATAATTACTTTCATTCCTTTTTCTAATTTATATACCTTCAAACCATCTTCTCTTGTATAGGATAATTCGAAACCATCAATATATTTTGATGTTCCTGCAACATATAAAGTTCCTGTGTTCGTTATAGTTTGATATCCTCGTAATGAATAAAGAATTCCTTGGCCAAGACCCGTTGTCGGTGCATTTCCTATATCAACATCAAGTTTAGGGACAGCTATAAACAAAGGTTGTCCATTGACCTCTGGAAATTTATAGTCGGATATTGCTTGAAAGAAATGATAGTCATCACCCCTCACAAGCTCATTTATTGTGGTAGGTATAACACACCAGCATTCAGCTACTCCGCTATTCCATTTCCGATATGTCCAATTTCCAACGGTATCCTGTTCAACAATATAATCGACCATCTTACCGAGTACCGTTGCATTTTCATTTATTACTTTTTCCTGTTCTTCATTTTCTGCTGCCAAAGCATTTGTTTTCTCGTCAACATAGGCTTTTATTGCCTTGCTCTTTACAGGGTTATCACTATCATTTATAACCTCCGAATCAACAACAAAATCTATTCCTATAGCATCTGAGGCACTTCCACCATCGAATACCCATTCCGAACCGCCTTGAAGTTCAGCTTTTGCAAGTTCTGTTCTTTGTGCAGCATTTGTCGCATCTATAGCAGCATTTGTCGCTATCTCAGAATGCTTTTTAGCAACCATAGCAAGAGTAACTATGGTATCATAGTTTTCCTCATCAACTTCTGCTGCTTCAGGCAAAGATTTAAGCTGCATTTTAACGCAGTATGAATAGAGCTCCAATTCGGTTTTATCATTTTCAATAAGCGTTATAACAAAAAATACCTGTATAGCTCCACCGTATCTTGTCTGCCATTGCTCTATCAAATGAGAAAACTCCGTATCTATATCAGGATTAAACCTTATAGGCTCTGTTGAGTTCTTTCCTCCTGTTCCATCATATCTGTCAAAGTGATAACAAAATGTCTTGCCATCCCCCGATAAACTTGAAAGCTCTGTTTTTAAATCCTCAGCAATTTTAAAAATAACCTTTGTCGCATTATGCTCACCCTGTACTCCCGCTTGAGGTATGTTAGCGGCGGCAATGTCATTTTTTCCAACCGTATATGTAAACTCTCTTACAGCCATTTCAAACCTCCGTTTTGATTTATTTACAATTCTATTTTAATTGAGATAATATTCAAAAACGGACAAAATAAAACACCTGCTCATTTAAAAACAAGTGTTAATATCACCAAATTCTTATTGACATTAGGTTAAATTTATTTTACGATATAAATAGGATGGTGTGATATGATAATAATACATAAAAATATAGAATTATTCCGTGAAGCTATTAAACGTCGGCGAATAGAACTAGGTATGTCTCAACAAGAACTTGCTCAAAAAGTCGGTTATAAAAGTGGTTCAACAATAAGCAAAATCGAACGAGGCATAATGTATGCCCCATATTCAAAATTATCAAATTTTTCAATAGCTTTAAAAACTCCAGAGGAAGAATTGATTAGCTTTGAAGAAATGTGTGGCAGGCTCTTTGAAGCTGAACCAATACAAGATTAGATTTTAAAAACCGCCCCTCTTTTGAAGGGCGGTCTTTTTTAGTTTATAGCTTTGGATATGTAGTAAATAACTGCCGATTTTCCGTCTCGTTCCCAATTAGTTACAGTTTTATACTGCTTCATAATATCATAATCAGAAACTTTAGCCTTTGCTTTTGCATTGGCATATTCATAAAGGTTTTTAATAACCTCCGCTTTCTCATTGTCGGTGAGTTTAGTGAAAGTACTACTGTTAACAAACTCCTCGATATAATCAAAAGAGTACTCACCTTTCGCCTTTGCATATTCAACATATTCATCTGCAGTTAAATGCTTGGTTTCACCGTTGACTTGGAAATATTTTGCAGCTGTTTTTGGAAAAACATTTTCTCCAGTGCTCCTATAAATTTTCTTAAGTTCTTCTTCAGCATCCGAAACATCAATTTGCGAATAGTATCCGGGAGAAATAAAGTTTTCCGCTATCCTTTCTCCAACCGAGCCTCGACTTGCTTCTCTACCCCATGCATCGATTTTTGGTATTTGTGTATATGACAAACCAGGAACCTTAGATTTTACATTATTTATTATCGATTGTGAGAATGAGTCTAAGGATGAGTTCTTGTCAGTATACCAAGTTCGTTGGGTTTCATCAATCGTTCTTGCGATTGCACCAAATGAAGAAGGAATCAATTGCATCGCAAAATTAGTAGCAACATCGCCTATCATCGTTCCTATTGTCTTACTGCTATCCTCATATTTTACAGCCTCTATCAGTCCCTGCACTCCGGAAAGCATAGAAAGATTTGTAATAGGCTCCAAGGCATTCCAAAAGCTATCTGTTAAATCTTTAAATTCAAAACCATCATTCTCATCAATTTCGCCCGCAAGCTCCACCCCTATGAAAAAGGGTATCGCAGCCGGTGCAGCCCAGTCAACAGTATATGATTTATCAAAAATTTGAACAGCATACTCTTGTTCGCCGTTAAGTCGCTTAAACTTATCTTCTTCATCATCTCCGGAACTGCCAACAACCATACCTGCAGATGCCGAAACCCAACCAATAGCCATCAAGCCCGTACCTGCAATACCTGCAGCTAAACCATCGCAAAATTCCGAAACAGTAATCTTTCCTTTCCGAACATCCAATAATCCCACAGTGAGTTTTTCCATAAGTCCTATAGGACTATATTCAACCCCACGCTTAATAATGTTAATCGGGGTTCTCTTAAAGGGTAGCACACCCTCGACAGCAATTCTACCAACAGGATTTTTTATATTGTTGAGCCAATTCGCAAGTTTACTGAAATCTTGGAAAGTAGATTTCTTCGCTTCATTAACTGCATATTCTCTAGCTTCCTGTAAAGTGGTTTCGCTAACACTTTTCAAATTTACTTTTCGGGCCTGTAAAAAACTTGCAAAGGCAACTTTATAATGATGTGATTTAAACCACATATCTTCAGCTTCCAAAAGATTGCCATTGCCCTTTGTAAGTGATTCAAGCCATTTGGTTTCAAAAGTTTTCCTTAGCTCTTCTATGATGGCTTTATCATCCAGTTGTCCTTTTCCTTGAAGCATATTCTTAACTTCACGATTTTTAATATCCTTTTTAGCAAAATCCATATACTCTTTTTTGATGAAAACCGCTTTTGTTCTTTTATCAGCATCTTTAATAAGTATATGTTCCGCACCTGTAGCGATAAATCTTTTCAACATAATGCTCGGTGTAAACACCGTATTGCTAACAAGGTTTCTTATATGGGTTCTCGGATTGGATAACATAGCGAAATACCGCCAAGCATTTAATTTATCAAGCCAAGTCGCAGGGACTTGAGAAGCAATATCACTTAATACCTCACCGTAAACCATTTCAATTTCTCGGGTGGTTTTTGTTTTTGCTAACTGCTCCGCAAGTAACGGATTAAGCTTCACCGTTGGCGACTTATCTCCATACTTTTCTTGTAAAGATTTGTTTATCGTGTTTACATTTTTTTGTGCTGCAACCAGCCTTCCCACACCTGACATTTTTTTGAGCATTCTCGCCGCCTGGACAACTTGTCCTGAACGAGTGAATGCATCGGCAAGTTCGGCAGATAATTCGATAACCCCCAACCTGTTATTATCTTCTATCGCCTGCAATAAAAGTTTTTCACCGATAGCAATATCCTCTTTTGAAATCGCCTTTGTAGATATTGCCTTATTCCAGCTTTCTTCAGCTATTCCCTTTTCAAAACTTTTTTCTGCCTTGTTCTTGGCACTTTCATCGGAAACAACTTTATAAAAATATGTATCACCTAATAAAACTTCTTGCTCAATATCTTCTATCATCTCAGAAGTAAGCTTACCTGTTTCTATAACAGTTCTTATGAATTGCTTAGTAGGCATACCATCTTCAACCGCTTTAGGAATAGCTAATGGCGTTTTAGCATTTTCGCCTTGCTTTATAGTTCCATATTCCTCATTAGCCGACTTCCAAAGCTCATCCAATTGTTGCTGATAATCCTCTCGACTGATTTCTCCGTTTTCATATCTATCGAGCAAACTATTAGCTTCGCTTGGTATAGAATATTTATTTTTATCTATTTCTCTTCTTTTATAATTTGCATAACTTTCTCTTTTATTTCGGAACCACTCGGGATGTTTGTCAATGAATTCATCCAATTCATCATAGTTAGTATCTGTTTCTTGGTTTCCAAAAACATAGCTACCACTATAGTTTCCTTGTCTATTCCCAATGATTTCATCTTTGCTATGATTAGTTTCTGCCCGTCCCAAACTGTCATAAAACTCTTGACCTTTCTTTAATTTATCAATATTTATTTTTTTTACAATTTCGCCGCTCATGTATCCATCCGCAAAAACAAAATATACATTGCTTTGAGTTGTAATTATTATACTCTTTTTCGCTCCACTTTTCAATCCATTTGTTTGATTTGCGAATGAGCGATTAAAAGCAGACCATTCTCTATTCGATTTTGGTTTCAATGTATCGGGAGTATCTTTTAAATCCTCGCCAGTATGCGTTGTCCCACGAGGTATCGAATATCTAATATCCTTCTTGTCAGAATCAAATCTTGCTGACAAAGGTATAACATTACCATTATCGTCATAGGTAATAGGCGAAGCATCCTTTAGTTGACTCGAATCAAAAACAATATATGTCTTTGTACTCCTACCATATGAGCCTTCATCATTCTCTACAACAACACCATCAAAATCACTGTTCGAAATGAAATCATCAAGCAACTCCTTAGCCCTTAAGCTTGCCTCATTGCTCTTTTCTTCCCATTCATCAACGATTTTATCCTCTAAATCATTGAGCCTTTGATATTCGGAATCACTATAAATCTCTCTACTGTCAGTAGTGGGATTTTTTTGTTTCCATTGTTTCAAATACTGGCGAACATTATCCATAGCCTCATCGGTTTTTCTGCGGTATTGAGAATCTATGTTTGTGAGTTCTTGAGCTATCTTCTTATATTCGGGAATATTATCAACCCAAAACTTTCGAGCTTCACTTCTATTCTTGAATACCAATGCATTTTCAAACTTTGCATAAAGCTCCAGTTGCTTTTTGCCGGATAAACCAATATCGTTATTAGACGGCTTTAAAAAAGTCCCTGTAGGCAACTCCCAATCATATTTACCGGCAATTTGGTTGTTGGTATTAAATTCCGTAAATTCTTTTCCCGTTTGATGATAAAGTCTCTCGGTATAACCCGATTTCTTAGCGGCTTGGTCAACTAAACGCTGAGCAGTATTTACATCCTTTGAATTTACAGCTTCAATATATCCTTCTGACATAGCGGTAGGAACCGTTTCCTTTTTAAACTCGCTCATCCTTACAGAATTATTATAATCTATATCGGGAGCAAAAAAGCTATATCCTCGCTCATCTTCAGTATAATCGAATCTTTCTGCGGCCTCTCTGGCTTCCATTTCCCCTGCAGTATCCAAATAGGCATCATATGTTTCTTCGGACGTATATGGTCTTCCGGTTCTATAATTTATAGGCATTCTTTCGCCGTTCAAAATACGTGCATTCCAAAATTCCTTATTAGAACCTTCTTCACGACCATCAATATATTGAACCGCGTGCTGCATCTCGTGAATCAAAGTCTTTTTTATTCTATTCGGGTCTTTAGAATTTAACGAATGCTGATTGATAACTATTTTTTTCTCCGAATGAGAATAATAGCCGCCATAACCATTTTCGCCCAAATCTCTAAACTCTATTTTTATATCTTTTAGTTGCGGATATGCTTTAAACAACTTATCGTGCTTAACAAAATCTGCAACCGTATATTTTTTCAAAAAAATGTTGCCGTATTTAGAATATAACTCCATAAATCTTTTGCTTTTTTCAGGAGTTCGCCTTTTCAGTTTTGCTAATGAAAGATATTCGTAATAATCCGCATCAAGCTCTTTTTTCGCATTGCCTTCAGGATAAAACTCCATCTCGGAATCATCTATTTCATAAACCCAAGTTCCTCCTCCATCACGCATCAGCCCTGTTTCTTCCCAAATCTCAGGATGTTTTGCACCTTGACTCTCCATATCCTCAGCTTTGGATATAGCTTCGGTATCATAAGACCGAGCAAATGTATACTTATTTCCTTCGCTCGTAAAGTCGCCCGCAGCCTTTACCTGAGTTGCTTCTGATAGCATTCGATTAAAGCTATCTTCAAGTCGGGAGATTTCAAACTCTATATCTTTATATCCTGCGAGTTTTTTCTTTATGTAAGATAAAAAGTCGAGTATATATTGAATAACAGCGTTTCGTTCCTTAACATTAAGGTTGCTGAGCATTGACTCCAGGCCTGAGCCGTTATCAGTAAATAAACAATCTCCAACAAAATCGGCTATAACCTCGGCCATTGCCGCGTCCACATCAACAGCCGCATCACCAGTACGGCTATCCATAACGCTTTGTCTTGCTGCAGCAATAAGAACTTCTACGGTATTATCTTCAGCATTAAGACCCGTTTTCTCTATAAGCCAGTTTTTAAAAGCATCTGATTTTCTAACCGCATCAACAAACTTGTTATATGCTTCGGTACCTTCTCCGAAATGAGTGAGCTCATGCTTGAAAATAAAAGTCAATGGGTCTATAACCGTAAAATTCATATGAATAACATTATTGTTATCTATATATCCATCAGGTATTTGCCCTTTAAGGTCTATTCCTTCGGCTCTAAGTTTATCAACAACATTTTCAAAAACAACCGTTCTGCCCAAAGCCTTACCTATGCCTATAATATAGTTTTGCTCTTTCAGGGTTGTATGATGTCGCTGTTTGTTTTTATTTGCTATCGATATCTCCTTTATATTTTCCGGAAGGATAATATCGGAGGGGGTGGAGGAATTATTATCGCCTTCGTTGGATATAATATTATTGACAATAGGTGGTTTTTGTGTTAATCTATTGTTAGAGATATCGTTTTCTAGAGCGTAGCCCTCGTTTGGTTTGGGGCGCTCCACATCGTTAACTCGATGGGCGGTATCTCTTATTTTTTTAGTAATATCATAAATATGATATTTACCATCGTTTTTACCTTTGCCAACATTAATATAAATAGGGATAATCTCTTTTCCGTATTTTATATCAACAATATAATAACAAAAATAGTTGAATTTATTATGTTGAACATTATTATCTTCCGCATAAAGCCTAGCTTTTTCTATTAACTCTTTAATCTTCGATATTTGTGAAGTTTTTTCGGAACCTGATTTATTTGCTATATGCAAAGCATCGCTTTTATCAACAATAGCATTTTTGCCATCACTAAGTTTTATGTTGCGGCCACCCAAAATGCCAAATATATAATCTCTGATTTTTTTGTATTTTTCTGCACCATGCAAATTTTCAACCAGTTTTGACAAATTATTATCTCCTGAAAGGTCAACAATATTTTCAGTATTTGCATCGCTATCCTGGGCGGTGTTTTTTTGTTGTTTCATAGTTTCAAGTTTCACATTTGTGCCATTATTATTTGCACCCGTGCGCAACACTGAAGAATGTCTTTCTTGAATATTTTGTTTAATTGCTCTCTGCACAGGTGTCAACTGCTCATCGGGGGTGTTTAATATTTCCTGCTCGGCTTCAGTTAAAGAAGCATGAGCGGTATTTGAGGGAACTATAAATTCATTCTTACTTGCTTCGATATTTTTTATATCTTCGCCTAATTCCATAGCTCTTTTAACATATCTTGAAAACGCTAAATTTTTAACAGTTTCATTTGAAGTATTCAAACTAGTTAACGCTTCTGAAAGATTTTCAATGGTTGTTGCAGAATTAAACGCTGTATCAATATCTTGCATTACATAAGAATACAAAACACCTAAATCCGTATTGGAAATTTTCGAAGGATTACTTATATTTTTGGTCGCTATATCTCTAATGCTTTCATTGGAAGATTTTGAAGCATATTCTATAACGCCTTCAACATTGTTGCTATCTTTTCTAACAATTTCACCTACCTTAGCATATTCGGAACGATTATTAACTATATTATCTAAAATTACAGTTCCTGAGCCTCCGGCAACACCAACACCAAAACCAACGGCCCATTCAAAAGCTAAATCTTTTGCGGAAGTCATTTCTTTATTGGGGTCATATATAAGTTTTGCGTTAATATCGCTAATTAAACTTTGGATTACCTCTTCATTACCTTCTTCAACGGCACTTATAATTAATTCTAATATTTGCGGTTTAGTTAAATTTTTAAGTTTATCAGGAAGAACTTGCACACCACCGCCGATTTCTACTAAGGCATTCATTGAAGAAGTAAGTGTAGCATATAAATAAGCTGCTCCTTCTGAAGCCCCACCCTTTTTAGCCTCCTCATAATCGTTACCAAAAGTTCTTGTCATAGAAGTCCAATATAAAGGATTTTTAACTGCGGTTGAAAAAGTGTTGGAAACCGCCCTTGTCATATTATCTCCAAATTTCGCAATAGCTCCCATCGAGGCTTGATTTGTTGCAATATTAGCTATCTTTTTAAGAGCTGTTGGAGTATTGGCTAAACCTTTACCCGATGCCATCGCAATTACAATATCTGGCAACATACCTATAATTCCTTGATTAAAGGCGTTTACGTAATTATAAATACCTCCACCCATCGCAGCCGCTGCATTTGCGGCATTCTCCGCATAATATTCATTACCCGATGATATCCAACTATTTAGTTTATTTATAGGATTATTTTTCCATCCCAACCAATTTAAAGCCTTACCTAATGTTGCATCCAGAGATTTAGAAAATCCTGCATCATATCCAGACACACCTGCCATTATGCTATTACTTACAAAATCATCAATAACATAATCTCCATATAAAGAGTTTTGTAATTCTTTTATGGTAGTGTCTACCGTTTCTTTTTTATTTTCAGGAACTTCTTTTTTTGTGGCCTGTAATTGATTTAACAAAATTTGTTGAGCTTCTTTGTTTCCGTATTTTGTGGTATAGTATTTTTCGGCCGCTTCTTGCCATGTTTTATATGCTGAATATTTTTCACCCGAATATGTATCAACAACATCGAAATTTCTCAAATATTCCATTCCTTGCTGCACCAAACCATAATCGTTTTTGGCGTGTTGGAAATTATATTTTGCCGCTTCCATATCAGCCTTCAATTTTGCAATTTCAGCGTTATTCTTTTTCGTTTCAACATAACTCTCATCGTAATACACCGAAGGAATAGTTGATTTGGCTTTGTCGATTTTATTTAAGGGATTGTTTTCCCAATCTATCGAACTATACTTGCGAAGGGGGGATTGAGAGGAGGAAGAAGGAGAAGCAAGGTTTTTTAGTACTGTAATCGGGTCAACATCCCCTTTACCTCCCACTTGTGATATATCGAAATCCACCGTTTTTTGTGTATTCTCTCCGCTTTTGCTTCCTATTTTTTTAATATCGAAGTCGATTACATTCACTACTTGAACACTCCTTTTGCTTTGTTGGGGTTTAATTTTTCATAATCGTTGATAGCTCCATTCCAAAGATAGAATGTTTTGCCATCAACGGTCCATACTGTTTGTTGCTGTCCATTTTTAGGAAGTGTTGCAGTTTCGCCTGTATCAACTCTCTTTGCAGCTCTTAACTTTAATATTTTTCCGCTTTCATCTTTACCCATGTTGTTTGGCTGATACCCGTTATCGAATGTTCCATATTGGGCGTTTTTATGCGCACGTCCAGTAAACGGATTTTCATTTTTCGCAAATGTAGAAGAATACCCTGTATCTATATCAAAATAAGTTACTGTTCCATTTCCGTTTTCTTTAACTTTGATGTTGTTTGCAGTAAAGCCGCCCTCCTTCATAGCCTCACGATTTAAAAACCCTTCCTTGCTGTTTATAATATTTTGGGGCTTGGCGTTTTTTGCTGCTTCTGCTTGTTTTTCCAAGGCACTGTAATACGCCTTCTGCCTCTCCGTTTCAGCTTTAATTTCCGCTTCTCGTTCTTTATTATAAGCATCCCACTCATCTCCATAAATCTCATTTGTTTTTTCGATTGCAGTTTGCTTGTAACTCGAATCAATACCTGCTAAAGCACCTGTTCTTTCGTTTTCGTTTTCGGTAAGCTTATTAGTCATTTCTATTTTGAGACTATCAACCATACTCTGTCTCTTCCTGTCGATTTCCGCCTTATTATTGGCATAGGATAACTGATTTGCCGTAATTTGTGTGCGATTGAACCCCGAATTAGCAAGCCCCATATTAGCCATCTCTTCGGATATGTAAAACTCGTTAACCTTTTTCTGAACAGCGTTTTCTCTATAATCGTCCTCATACTCAGCCTCACCATCTTTTATTGACTGCGTATAATTATCGGTTATGGTCTTTTTATTTGTATCAAATATTTTATTTTGTGCATCCTTATCCGCCTGCTTTTGAGCAGCAAGTGAATTTTCAATTTCAGAATGTATGACATTCCAATCTCTTGGTTTAGTTGCCATTATCTTGCCCTCCCTGTAACTCTATAATCTATTGTTAATCCATCAATTAAGATATCGCTCTGACTTTCAAGCCTTATTCCAAACCTGAGTGCCGAACAAATTGCGGGGGTTAATATCTTGCTCTTGGTAAATCCCGCCGAGCGTTCATCCGCCGCTTCCTCTAAAACAAGTCCTGTTTGCTCTTCTCCGCCATCGGTTATAAAGGCAACACTTATCTCGCCTCCGCCGTTATAACCCAAAGAGAGTGCTACAGAGCCTATATTTTTATAGAAATTAGGCTCACCGAAATCAAAGAACTTGGTTTCAATTAAACTTTTAATTTCTTTTTTGGTACCGTCAACAAGAATATCGTTTCCTATTCCACTTCTGAACTCAAATGCAGAACAGGTTATATCGCTTCCCGAAGCTTTGAATTTCATATTAAGAAGTTCATCACCGCAAAGGAACATAATATCTGCTGTTCCTTCATCCTCTGCATTCGGAAACTCCCAATAATACCACGGTATTCTTATATTCGCATCCTCTGTCTTCGAATGGCTCGAAACATAAATATAACCATAACTGTTATAGTCCATAAGGAACATTTCACCGCCGCATTTAAGGCAATAATATCCGTTCCAGTCATAAGCTATACTTTTCGAAAGATTTTCCTTTTTAAACCTACGTTCTATCATTTCAGAAACAACATAAACGCTTCGCTCATTATACTGATTATTAGAAACAAGGCTGTAAACCTTATTTCCGCTTCCGAGCCAAACAAGGCGGTTTCTGCAAAGCTGAATCGTTCCAGGATAAGAACAACCTATCGAAGAATTGATTTGAACAAGCGGAAAATACACTGCACTTGCCTGCAAATCAATGACTCTCTGACTTGCCAAGTCTTCCCCTGTTATACTTGTGTTCTGATGATATTGCGTATACCAGGTTTCATTCTCTTTGAAAATCACAAGCATATTAGACTGTTTGCCAAAACCTGTAATCCTCTGTGAAGTATCACCAACATAAAAATAGGAGTTTTCGGGGAAATAAAGAGGTTTGTTAAGACCCGACCATATAACAAGTGCCTTTTCCTCATGCTTCTTATTACTGCCTAAAAACAGTCTCGTTCCGCCTGTAAGTCCTGCAGAGCTTCCTCCGAACCATTCACATTCGGTCATACAAAAAATTTTATCAAGCTCTTCTTCTCTGTTATCAGGTATAAAGGGAACTGTAATAGTGAGGTTGTCCTCAACATAATCAGCTCTTGTGAGGGTGGCCGCACTATCCACTCCGGGCTTAGCAAAACGTATCTGTCGGCTGCAAACTCCCATAACCAAGCCATCGGTTGAAGCCTCTTTCTCCCATACAAACCAACCATTCTCAAGAACACCCTGAAGCGTTACACTGTGTTTATGTACATTACCTTTCTTATCGATATACTCAGCCTTAACCTCATAACCCTTATATTTGTTATAGTAGGTGCTTTCCTCAACCGAATAAACCATAGGATAGGCATCATCTGAAATATCCGCATCGGTATTAACGGTTGAATAAACCATTTTGTAATAATTGCTTAAAAGGTTATAGCCCTCAAGCATC
The DNA here is from genome assembly GCA_045531855.1 of Acutalibacteraceae bacterium. Classification (GTDB taxonomy): domain Bacteria; phylum Bacillota; class Clostridia; order Oscillospirales; family Acutalibacteraceae; genus UBA737. The sequence goes on along the minus strand of JAZSEU010000030.1, from coordinate 28,629 downwards.
GTTCCTGTATGACCTTTTTCATAGGCATGTCCATCTTTTAGTTTATGATTCACTTTGCAATGAGTCATAACTGTTGGTATATACATATCCTCATCGCCAAGCTTCTGCCATTTTTCTTTGCTCTTTTCGAGCATATAAACACTTCTATCAGCACTCGTTTTAACAAAGCAATAAAGTGTTCCGTTTTGATTTACAACAAAATAGTTCTCAAGGTCTTTATTAACAAAATTATTTTCCTGATAATCGTATCTGATACTCGGAAGCTTCACAGCACCATCTTTATTACACCAAAAGAAATGTATAGCATAAAAAGAAGTTTTTAAGGCTTCTCCTATAGTTGAAATCCTTGTTTCCTTAATGCTTATAAGCCTTTTATCATCATTCAAGATGTTATGTGCCTTGCCCTCTACACTATACTCTCCCGTAAGCGAAGGCGACTCAGTTTCAAAAACCTCATTATCGTTGAGCCTTATCAGTCCCGGTCTTGTTCTCAGCGTTCCATCCTTGAACCACATATTAACAAGCTCTGTCAACTGATTATCATTGCATTGTGTCGGGTTATCACGAAGGTTAATTCCGCCTGTAAACTGCGGGATATTAACCCTTCGCTTACCCTGTTTGTTTATAGAAGGAAATCTCATAAGTCATAACACCTCGGCAATACATCCTCAATACCCTCTTTCTTCGATAAAGAGGTTCTTTTGCGGTTATATAGAACAGAATAAAGCTGTTGCTGGTCGCCATCACTCTCGCTCTGTGCTAACATCATCGCAACACCGTAAGGCATAATGTCATTAAGCACCCTTTCAGGAAGCTTTATTTCACCGTGAATATTACTTATAGGTTCAAATTCTGTATCATAACAAATTCGCCATAAATCGCTATATATAAGGTTTATATTAACAACCGCTTTACCCATAATTCTTGCACTCAGCTGCAGATTGCCGTTAGCATTTGTATATCCGAGTAAATCCGTTGCAAGCTTTAAAATCTGTTGTCCTGTCATTCTATTACCTCCTGAGCTTCACCGCCGTTATAAGCTCCTTTTATTTTTGCCATCAATGCCATCTGCTGAGAAGCAGGCATTCTCTCAAACTGTTTATAGAGTTCGGGTTGCTGCTGTGCAAAGTCTCTCAGCACCGCTTCATCAGAAAGGCCCGCCTCTTGTTCTGCCTGTTGACTCTGCAACTGCAGGTCTTCCTTAAGCCCTGTAACATCGGGAATAATTCCTGAGGGAAGTCGGTCAAGATACTGCTCAAAGGTTATCATTTGTCTCTCAAGCAGATTATCAAGAGTAGAGATAACAACCGCCTCGCTCCAAAGGGTTGAAGCACCAACGTCTATTCTTGCGGTTATAACAAGATTTTTATATCTCTCGCCATCAAAATGTATATAATTAGTTCCCTCTTTTGTAACGGTTTGGAGCATTCTCTTTCCATAAAGATTTATCCAAAAGTCCGCCCAAATTCTCGCAAGCTGTTCTATGAAATCATAAAAGCGGTTCATATAAATCTGCATTGGTTGCATAGCGGCTTCTCTCATCTGGATTATGGCTGAAGCATTGTCGGGTCTTAGATTTCCGAGTGCCGCATCATTTGCTCCTGAATCGTTAAGGGTATTGCTCGCCATCTCGTTAACACTCTGGAAGTATTGGCTTTGGAACACAGGCGGTTGAATATGTCTTATAGCACCTGCAACATCCTCATTGCTTCCATAAACCTTTATAACTTGACCGGGTTCATTAGTAATTCTTTCGGTTACAACATCACCGTTAACAATCATTATCGGCATTCCCGTTGAGATAATTCCCCAAACTGCCGCAGTAAGACAGCGGTTTATTGCTATCTGATTCGGTACCAAATGAGTAACCTCACTCTCACCGTAAATACAAGAGCGGCGGCGTTCCCAAGGCATTATTGCAAAAGGATAATGAGTAATTCCGATATCAAAAGGCTTTCTTATAACAACCTTTTCCGCAACCTCAGTGCAGAAAATTTTGAAACTGTTTCCATCCTTAGCCCATTTCTTATAAAACTTCGTAAGAGTTGTAACTCTGTTGCTGTCATTCGGCTCGTATTCGCCAAGCTCTCCCTCGGTCTGCATATAATCAACATTGTCGGGCTTGATATCGGCAATATCCTCAGCGGATACTCCGTTTCTTTTTGCCTCTCTGATAACCTCTCCTATATGTCTTCTTCGAGAAATGATAATATAGGGCTGAGTTTGAATATCGTCATTATTGGGCTCTCCGAAAACAACATTCTCAACCTCTAAAACCTCGCAATTTATATCTCCGTTTATAGGCATTTGCTTAGCCTCATCAGCATAAAGTCCCGTCTTAATATTTGGGTCCCAGTATGTATACAAAAGCCCCGTACCGCTTATATAGCAGTTTCTAAGTGCCTGTTCTTTCAACATATCGAGTTTTAGTCTCTCTCCCGTTATTTTGAAGTATTCCGATAAGCATTGCATTATGGTCGCAATTTCCGCATTGCTAACCTCACCGCTCATCATTGCTCCCTCAGCAAGCTCCTTAGAATAAGCCTTTTTCTCATCCTCGAGGTTTATATCGGGTATTCCATCCGCCGTATAGTTAACTGCTATCGGTGCAGCAGTAATTGAGGACATTTTAAACTCCCCAATTCTCTTGATAATGTTTCTTCTAACAAGCGGTCTGTTCGTTCCGCAGTTAGCACCGTGCCATTGGTCGCCGATAAAAAATCTCTCGTTAACCTTTCCCTGTTCAGCAAGACCTCTTTTGCCTATTCCTTGCTTGTAATTGTCGCCGTTTTTAAACTCTTCAAATATAGTTTTCGGCTCTGTCTTTATTTTGAAATCGCTCATTTGTATACTCCTTTTCGGTATTTTATAATTAGATTTTAGAGCGATTAACTTCTTATAAACGGACAAATTAAAAAACTGCAACCCCTTAAAGATTGCAGTTTTTATTTTTTATCTTATTCAGCATATACGGCCTGAATAGCATTCTCGCCGCTCTTCTTAACAAATACATCGTAATAAGTTCTGTAATCAAACTTATAAGCATCAGCATCAAGGTTCTGCTCGGGAGTAAACACTCTCATTTTCTCGCTCTTCTGAACGAGGTGAGCACCGCTCTTAGGAACAACTATAAGCTTAATATCCTTTGCTCCTTCTGTAGCAGTGAAACCGCCCTCAGCAGCCTCGCCGTTCTTAACAAAGGTATAATCGCTCTTCATTCTCTCAGGAACAACGGGGATGAGAGCAACACCGTTAATATATTTAACCTTAGTGTTGATTTCGCCCTTCTTAAAATCTGAAACGGTGATATGGCGAGAAATCTCAGGAGAGTTCTCAAGAGCCGCATAGAAATCGCTCTCAACAAAAGCAACAAGCTCCTCATCGTAACCAACAACTTTACGAACACCGTTAATCGCAGCGGTAAGCTGTGAAAGTTCCTTGCCGGCTTCATAAACCTCAGCGTTATTCTTTGCAGTAGCATAACCGAAGATTTTATGAATAACATAAGCATCACACTCGGGAACAACTTTAGTTCTAACATATTCGCCGAGAACCTTACCTGCAAGATTTGCAATACCGGTCTCATCCATATCCTCTCGGTCAATCATAATTGAACGTGCACGGTCCATACTGAGAGTGTAAGACTCATGGTTAACAGTAATTGTTCCTCTTGCAAAGCCTGTGTCTTTGTCATAGTCAACAAGACCTGCAAAATCAACATCGGGAATCATTACAGTCTTAGCACCTACAAACTTTGTTCCGAGTGCATTATCCTTAAAAAATGAAGTTACGGACTTCTGCATAAATACCTGGTCCAAAGCGTCCGAATACTTTGTAGCAGTTGAAATAGAATTGATAGACATTTTCTTTCTCCTTTTTCTTTATAAATTATTTTTTAAATAAACCGTTCAGGAATGCATCGCCTATAGACTCATTCGTTCCTTGCGATTCCATTGAACCTGCCGATTTCTTTGCCGCCTCTTCCGCTTGTTTTTGAGCAGCGGCTATGTTCTTTGATTCTCTATGCAGGTGCTGAAGATAAGCATTAAACAGCTTTTCGCCGTTAAAACTCGCTTGTTTAACCTGCTTAGGCAATCCTTTGAAACCTTTTTCAGCAAGCTCGGGGAACTCTTCGCAAAGCTCGGTAAATTCCTTCGCTATTCTTGCTTGTTCGGTTTCTTCTGCAGACTCTTCATCTGCTTTTTGTCGGGCAAGCATTTCATCATAAGCTTTACGGTGCTTCTGTTTTGAAAATTCCATCATATCCTTAATGACTTCCTCATCATTACCGAAACGTTCGATTAAGCTTTGTCTCTCGGCATCTTCTTGAGCCTTAAGCTGTGCCTCAACAAACTGTTCACGTGTAACTCCGTTTATTGCCGCAAGGTAATCAAGCTTTGAAATCAAAGGCTCAAACCTTTCGTAATTCATACCCATTTGAGCATATTTAATAGCCTCATCACGATTAAGACTCTTCTGCTCTTTGTTGAACTTAACTTCCAAAAACTCGATGTCTTCGCTTCCCTCGGGGTTAACCGCTTCTTCTGACTGCTCCTCTTTGCTTTCCTCTCCCTGTGGTGAGGTTTCGGTCTGCTCTGTTTCTGCTGTCTCGCTCGTTTCCTCTGAATTCGGTATGGTTTCCTCTTCCAAAGTTCCCATTGTTTCCATTTCTTTCATAAAATACTCCTTTCTCCCTATGGTATGGGAGATTATATAAAATCAAACCTTTTAATCGGTCTAATTAGCTTTGTAGACTTCCGTCATATCTCAAAAAATTCTCATATTCCCTTTTTGCCTTTTCCCTTTTGCGTTTCTCTTCCTCGGAAAGCTCAGGCTCTTCCATTCTTTTAATGGCAATACCTTTTGTTACCGCAACCAAAAAACCGCCTAAAAAGAAAAGCAGGCATAAAATAATAATAAATAAAATAAGCAGTATAAGTTTCATCCTATTCCCATCCTTCCTTGAAGTCTTCTTGTGTAATACTATATCTCGCTCCCGGCGATACTCTTCTTTTAATCTTCGGGTCTTCAGGATGAAAGAACTTAACATCCTCAAAAGCATACCTTAAAGCATCACACAAATGGTTGTTCCTATCCTCAGGCTCGTTAAGTGAGTTATCATTTTGCCTGTCCTTTTTCCAGCAATAGCTTGATAACTCAGTAATCATATTCTGACATTTAGGCAAAACAAAGATTTTATATTCCTGAAGCTTTGCTATCCCGTTAACGATACTGTCTCTTCCCTTAACCGAGGGCATTATTCTGCTAATTCCAAGCCTTCTTAAATCATCGTTTGATTTAGGTTCGGCCGCATCGGCTCTTATCCTTTCTTTTGCAAAGCCTTTATTCTTTATCATATCGGCTATATCGGTGTTAAGCATTTTCCTCTCGTAATGCTCATCGTAAATATAAACTGTTTTTTCTATTGGGTTAGCCACAAACGCAACAAAAGCTGTAGGGTCATTCGTATACCCGTAATCAAGTCCAAAGAAGTGTTTATATTGCCATTCAGCGTTGTCTTCGGTTCCAAGACCTTTTATATCAAACTCTTTAACTTCCCAATTCTCGAAAACCAACCCTTCGGCAATTCCCCATTCACCAAGTCCCGCAACTGCATATCTTCTCGGGTTTTCATCCTTCATCCTCTCGAAGACTTGTATATCAGTTTTATCGAGGAACTCGTTAATCAGATAATTAGTCGAGAATGAATCGGAGTCCTCGCGCTCCTCATCAAAAAACCTCTTTTTAAGCCAATGCCTATCGCTCCATGGGTTAAAGGTAAGGGTTGTTTGCTTGAATAGATAATCGGGTATGTTGCCTCTCGGAACGGACAAGTCAAGCTTTTCAAAATCAACTTTGCTTTCGATTTCATAAGCCTCTTCTATCCAAACCCAGCATAGATAACCTTTTTCAACAGTTGTTGAAGCAAGTTTTAAAACATCGTCAAAACCTCTGAATAATATCTTTTGTCCTGTTGGTAAATAAGTAATTTCTAAAGGTGAAACATTGTTTCTGAATAAATGCGAAACTCCGAGCTTTTCCTGAGCCCATTTAAGTTGTGCAAAGGTTGAGTCTCTGTGAGTGTTCATAACCGCTCTAACAACAAGAATATTACTCTCAGGGTATTTCATCAGGCGGTATATCAAATTAAGTGCAGTGGTGGTTGATTTCTTACTGCCCTTGCCACCCTTTAAAACTCTATATCTTTTTCGGCTGTTCCAGAAAGCATCATACCCACCACCGACTATATCACTTAATCGGATTGGTGATGTCATCAACTATCACCACGCCTCCGTTCAAGTCAATTTCCTCTTTCGGCTTTTCGCCAATGGTATCTCTAATAAATCCGGCAGCAGATAAATCGCCCTTCGCCGCTTTCCCGACAAGTGCACAGGCGATTACCATTGCATAATCTTTATTTTGTTCTTCAATACCGAACTGCTCAAAGATTTCCGCAAACTCGGCTGAAGAGGCTTTAGCTTCAAGGGCTTTCTTTATAGCACCTTGCAGCCTTCTTGTCCTACCTGATGCCTTGCCGCCTTTCGAGGCTTCTTCTTTAGTTGGAATATATCCACCCGGTATTAAATTTTGCTCATTAGCCATCTTCTCGCCTCCTTCTGATATTGAAATTATAACGGCACTAACTTTCAAAAAACGGACAAATTTTCAAAAAAGAAAAAACGCCCAAATGAGCGTCTTTCCTGTAAATGTTATTTCTTCTTCATCAGATATCTTGTAAGCATTTTTCGGCAGTTGTCATCAGTAACATTGCCGCCTATTTTCATTGCCACAGCAGTCCAACTTAAGCCCTTTATGTATCGATTGATAATTATTGAACGGATAACGGGGTCAGGGCAAGAAATGATAAAGCGGTTAAGCTTTCTAAGTTCTTTTTGTGCCTTATCCCTAACTGCTTTATCTTCCTTCAGAAGCTTCTGATATTTTTCCAAATCCTTAACCATCATATCCCTTCTCACCTCTCAATCTCTGCTTGTAGTTCAACACCAATTTCATTTGCTCGTCTTAAAGCGTCCTTACATCTCGGCAAATCGTTTCTTTCTAAATCGTCAATTCTTGCTTGTAGGCGGGCGATTTCTTTTTCACAATCAATTACCTTTGTTTTGTTTACCGCCATACTTTTCAGGGCTTCTTGTAATTGTTTCTCTTTATCAATTAAATCTGCTTTTTGGCGGTTAATTATTTCTACCGCACCCAAAAGCACCTTTTTGCAATTTGAACGGTCAACCTTTACAAAGGCAGGGCAATCGGTACATTTGCCTTTATAAGTGCTGCATATTTTCAAAGCCTTTACAATCTCGCTATCGGGTAGTTTATCGGGCATTTTGTTCACTTCCTTTTATTCTTTCTTCTTTGCTTTTTTGGGTGTTTTCGTTTAGGTTGATAGAATACACTACCTTGATTTTGCCACCGCTCTATATCTCTCATCATTTTCATAGTGTATCTCATATCACTTGCTATTCGTGATAACAACTTACTCACGCTCCTTTAACTCTCCGTAACTGCAAAAATCGGTGTACTTGGTTTCCCAATTAAATGGTAATAGTTGACCGTTTTTTAATACAGGTCTTCTGCAAACTACTAATCCTTTTTCCATTAAATCTAATTTGGCGTACTTACAATCCTTACACCTTACAACCTTAACCACATCAGCAGTAGGTTGTTCTATTACTTGTTGTATTGCGATGTCTGTTCCGTATCGTATATCACCACTATCAAAGTAAGCAGGTACTTCATTCAGTTTTTCAATCAATGCTTCACGCTCTATGTATTCAGCCATTGTTATGCTCATTTAACTTTGCTTCTGCTTCCTCTTTGGTGGCATACCGCCAACGATACCCACCGCAAGTTTGCTTTTTGCCTTTGCAACAATCACAAATATGTTGATGTGCAATACCTTTAATTTGCCCTGCTTCTTTTTGAGAAGAAAACACCTCGCCTGTTTCAATACAAACAACGGCTTTACTTACGGCTTTTGCCTGTTTTACTCTTGCATTACCATAATTGGTGTTGTATTTCTCGGTACACCATTCAAGATTATTTACCTCGTTATTTTCTCGGTTTTCGTCTTTGTGATTTACCATAGGCAAATTGCAAGGATTTTCAATAAAAGCTTCGGCAACCAATCTATGCACCGATAATCTTTTCCTTTTCCCATTTTCACAAAGTTGAACATAATAATAACCATCTTTGCCTTTTTCTTGACTTAAATATTTATGGGTTTTAAGACTATAAACATTTCCATACTCATCAATAAAATAATCGGTATAACCTTTTACTTTTTTCGGTACTATAACACCGTTTGCTAAAAGGTGGTCGGTAATTAGTTCTTTTTCAAATGGCAATAAGTTAATATATTTATTCCTTGCACCTTGCAATAACTCTATCAGCCTATCTCTATCGGTCATTCGGTATCACTCCAATCTAATGCTTGACCGCACTCAGAACAATATTTTCCGTTTGAAATGAAAGCACGGCAATTAGCACAATGACATTTTGTATTCCAACCTGTTGTACCTTTAAGCGAAATATTAACCTTTTTCGGTATCTGCTTTTCAATACACGCAAGGACAAATTTTTCGTGTTCTAATTGAAAATAATAACCTGCATCGTCAGGTTCTTCGCATTCTTCCATAATTGCTATATTATCTCTTACTGTTTGTGCAGACAATTTCATTCTATCAAGTGTCATTCTCCCTCAACCTCTCTTTTTTCATAGTTCTCACCGTTACAATTACAACAAGGTTGGTCTTCTCGGGAAGTGTTGTAATAAGTGCAGGTTGAACATTCCTTTGGTTCACTTAATAGCCATCTCTTCACACAAGATAAACAATGTTCAGGCTTAAGATTATCGCCAAAAGAACATTCAAATTTATTTCCAGTATCTTGAGTGCAATTATGAAAGCATATATCATCGTTTGCACGATAAAGAACCTCAGCCATTTCTTCTATACTCATAATTTTAATTCGTTCGTAATTCTTCATATTCCACTCCTAAAAATTCAAACTCAATCTAATATCATCATACCTGGATTATAATTCATCCATAGTTTTTCAGTTCTATGTAATCCCATTTGTGCTGTTGTTTGCTTTTCGGCCGTAAACCAATCTTTAAGTACTCGATTGTATAAATCGTTATCATACCCTGAAAGGACTATTTTTGATTTGCTTTTTTTAAGAACATCAAGAAGCTGTATATGCTTTTCATCATTCATTTCAACAGCATACATATTTTTTTTGCGTATATTTCTTAAATACGGTGGGTCGCAATAAATTAGCGTGTCTTTATCGTTATATCGTTCTATAAGGGTTAATGCATCTGTATTTTCTATTTGAGCCTCTTTTAACCTATCGGCAATAGAGCATATTATTTCGGGCAAATAATTCCACATGGTTGCACACCTAGGTCCTCCATAAGTCTGCACATTTCGCCAACTATTCTTACTGCTATTACTTGTCCCAAAAGATTGATGATATCTCACCAGTGTTCTGCGTGCTTGCTCTATAGGATTGTCGGACCGTTCATAGCAGTTTTTAAACTCATCACGAGCAAATGGCGTTAAGTTTATCAGCTGAGCCAACTCTTCTGTATGTTCCCTGCATACAGTAAAAAGATTAACTATATCACCGTCCAAATCATTTATGGTTTCAATATAAGAGGGTGTTTTATTAAAAAAATACGCACCACTTCCAAAGAAAGGTTCTAAATACACTTTGTGCTCAGGAAAATGTGATATTATCCAATCAGCGATACGCCATTTCCCTCCGGGATATTTTAAAATCGCTTTCATACTCATACCTCCGTTATTTCAACCTCGGTCCGAGGTCTTTCTTTGCAATACATAACCCGACTTCCATCGTGAGAATGTATTATCGTGTAGTTATCATCTTCAAGTAAACCGCAACGCACCATAACATCATCTATGGCTTCAAGTAGATTAGTTAAATCGCACTTCCGTTTTGTTGGCATATAGAAAATACACTTAACATTTACGGGTACCGATATGAGCTTACCCTTAGGGATGAACATAGCCGCATCCTTTTCGTATTGCTTATACTGACTGCTCGGAACTATAATCGGGCGATTCATCCCCTTAGGTCTAACTATCTGACTGTGATTTTTCTTTGTTATCGGAGCAATAGGTATTGTAAATTTTATCATTGCACTAACCTATACCTTCCGTAACAGGTTTTTTCGTTAAAACGATTTAGCCCTTTTTCTCTTGTCATCTCAAAAACATATCCCTGTTCCTTAAGCTCTGAAAGGCGAGCAGAGAAATTCATAATCCCCAAATGGTCCTTAGCCTCTGCAGCGGTTATACTGCCTTCGGTGTTTATAAAATCAATAATGCGTTTACACTGTCTTGATAATGCTTCCATTATTTTCTTCTCCTTATTTCGTGAATACGGTAATCGCTAATAGTTCTTATTTCGTTATCTACCCAATTATTGAAAATTCCGTCTATGTATTTAAAATTCATACCGCCAGACTCATCGGCAATTTCAAAAGCGGTACGCAACAGGTCTAAATCACTGTCGGTCATCTGAGGTTTGCTTGACAATAATTCCAACCACCAATACATTTTCGCTTTATCGCTAACGGTACATTCTCTTTGGAAATATTTTTCAATTAGTTCTTCAGCAATATCATCGAATCTTAGCTGAGCTTCTAATGGCAAATTTTGCAGTTCCTCCATTGCGATAACATCGTCATTCGAAATTTGTTCACACGCGCGCACACGCGTAATACACGATGATGATATATTATTATTTTCTTTATATATTTCTTTTCTTTCTTCTATAGTGTTCATTTGCTGTTCATTTGTTGTTCGTTTGTTGTTCATTTGTTGTTCAACTTGCATCTCTAAGCCTTGATAAAACTCCCAATTTATCACATTTACAAGGGTATATTTGTTGTTCGATTTTAAGACTATTTGATTTTCGCCCTCTAAATGCTTCATTAAGCGATAAAATTGACTCTCACCAAGCTTTAATTCCGCTGCCGCTTTCTTTCTCCCAAACACAAATTGTCCCGGCAAGAGTTCAATTTTTTGCTTTCCAACCATTTCAAAATGTTGTTGATATGAGGCTTTTAACAAACACCAAATCCATACTTTTAGCAAGTCAGAATTATCAAACAATGGGTTCTCCAACAATGAACGGTACAGCTTCATATATCCCGTCATTTAAAGCTCACCTCTAAAACGGCAAATCATCATCAGATATATCCATCTGCTCAAAATCCTCTGTGTTGCCTTCTGAGAAGCTTTCAGCCTCAGGGGGATAATCATTCGTATCAGCACCCTCGGAACGAACAGCCGAGCTCTTAGGTATAACAAATTCAACATTATCGGCAACCACCTCAAAAGCCGTTCTATTATTACCGTCTCTATCCTGGTATCTTCGGGTTTGTATTTTCCCTTCGATTCCGATTAAGCTTCCCTTTGTAAAGTTGCGGCAAATAAACTCCGCTGTTTGTCTCCAGGCGACTATGTTAATAAAATCGGTCTCCTGTTCCTTATCTTTTCTATACGGCCTGTTAACCGCTATTGAAAACGAAGTAACTGATACTCCGCCTTGTGTTGTTTTAAGCTCGGGTGTATCGGTCATGCGACCTGTTAAAACTACTAAATTAAACATAATATTTCTCCTTATAAATAATTTGCTCCGAAGATATTTCGGAAATCTTCTATACTCCAGCCGTAATATTCCATAGCAACCTTTTGGCCTATTCTTCTCAGCTCATCATTAAAAGCTTTGTTAAAATGCACCCCGTAATTGCTCATATTATGCATTTCGGGGGTTAGGAATACTACAAGCCCATAATCAATGGATTTTTGCCTGTTAGTGCCATAAAAAACTTCGTGTCTATGTAAACCTTCATATCGAACGGTTGAATAGAGCTCGCTTTCAGGCATTATTGAGAATTCTTTTACCTTTCCCATTCTGATAAAAGCAAGCTCCTTTCTTGCTCACTAAGGGTATCTATCCCTTGCTCTCGGCATTCCTCAACGATATGGTTGATTATTCTCGACATTTGCTTTGTGTTATACTGACTGCTGCCGTAATAACACCTTATAACTACATTTTCGCCATCAGGCATATAATCGACTTGTTCAGTAACCCAACCCGTTCCGAGCATCTCCCAGGCGTGCCTTAGAGTATCTGCATCTCTTTTTGATAATCCGAAGAAGTCTTTATATATTCCGCACTTCTTTATGGCATCTCGGTATATATCCTCTTTGGTTACAACCGTTCCGTCTTTGCTAAGTTCTAAAGCTAATTGGTTACACATTTCCCATAAATAAGCGTTGGCATTAAGACTTCTACGCTTCTTCTTTTTCTTAATTTCAAGGGTATATTCACCCTCGTTAAGCTGCGAAATAAAGTTAAGAAGTGTAGGCATATGGAAGTTAAAGGATGAAACCGAACTGAAATCGAAATTTAACTCACTTGCCATATTTAATTCCCTTTTTTGTCTTGTTGTTTTGAATTTGGAAACCCACAATTTTTTTGTTTTCAACCGTTAAGGATATAACTGTAAAAGTATCCTTACATTTTCCATCTTTCCAAGTAACATCTTCAGGCTTGAAACAAATGAATTTTGGTGCAGTATAAAGTTCTCTGCCAATTCCCCAGGCAACTCCAGCACGCTTTCGAGCATCACTGGCTTCTCCTTTTTCAGCTTCGGTATTACTCTCGCTACCGCAATCATCCTTCCAAATCCACAAAGGCTCTTTTTCGGGTTTATCGTAATTAACATTTATTCCAAGTGAACAATATAGGTTCCCTTTGCATTCATAAAATCTATTTTGCCAATTTTCGTTACCTACAGTCTCATCAAGAATATTCATATCTACTCTTGCGTTTTTATAAAGCAAAAGTTGAACACCCCAAATTTGATTGCATTGTGCAACTCGGCATTCAATATCCTCAGCTGTTAAATCTCTAAACTGCATATTATTCCTCACTTTCAATTTTATTAAGCGGACAATAATCCCCGACAAATCTATCCGGGAATGCTATAACCCTTTTATTCAACTGGCATTTAGCCTGTATCCCCGTTGTAGTGAGATAAGGACAGCGTTTACAGGAAATATCTGCTCTGCCTTTATCGTCTACCGGGAAATAAACCTCAACAACGGCATAGGTCTTAACATAAGAAGCTACTCCTGATTCGAAATTAGCCATTTTCATACTCTCCTATGATTTGGTCTTGCTCCATTCGGTTCTTATCCTTAAGCTTTTCTATAAGCCTAATTTCTGCAGAGGTTAAATTCTCATCGTATCTCATACAACTTCCACCTCTAACATTGTGATAATATTGTCTCTGAGCTCCTCTACTGCCTTTTTATCCGATACAAGTGCAAGGCTTTGCTTGTATTCAAAATGGCACCCCACCATCTCTCCAACGAGCTCAATAAGGGTTTCTTTTGCAGTGTCTGTTTCACCTGCATTTATAAAAGCAATAGCAGCAACCGCAAAATCTATAACCTCGCTCTTTTTAATCTTCAAAAAGGCATCATCTTCTTTTCTTGGTCTTAGTTCACCGAAGTCCGTTCCTCTGCAATAAGGACATACGAACCATTTTTCGCTTGTATCCTCTCTGATAACATCAGGCTCCTCAAAATCAGCAGAGCAGTTATTGCATCTATACATTTTCCGCCCTCCTTAAAAGTGTTTCAACATTACGAGGTTTTCTGAGCAACTGACAGTTTGTCCCATCTAAAAAACTATATCTATAATTAGGACAACAATATCTATCCTTGTTTCTGCATTCGAACCCTATAAAATGAACATTTCTTTCAGGTAAGGCTTTTTTTGTGATTAAGCACTCAGCCATTATTCCACCTCTAAACTCTTGAGGTTGTCCGTATATTGCTTGGAGTATAGCTTTTGTAATGTTTTACTAAGCTCACACCGCAAATCCTTGTTCTCTTCCTCGGACTTCCTGAGCTTGTCCCTTAATATGTAATTTTCATCCTGAAGCCCGATGCTGCATATCGAACAAAAAAGAGCAATCGCAACCAATAAAACTAATATTGATACAACCACCCACATTACAATTCCATCTATGTAAATACAACCGTTCATATTCTTTTCTCCTTTAATATGTTATTTATTTTCTTATCTGAAACCTTACTCAACTTATAACAGTTACCGTGCGATATATGATTTTTCCAAGAATTATATGAGCTTTGAAACTTATCTCTCGTTAATTTATCAGAAGCTACTAATTTTGCCATTCTTGTATATTTTCGCTGAGCGTTTCTTTTATTTTGATTTTTTAGTTTTCGTATTATCTTCCCATCGGAAGTAATATAAGTATGAAATCCAAGATAACTAACTCCGTTTTTTATAGGGAATATTTGTGTTTTCCCATTTAAAGAAAGCTCCAAAGTACTTAAAAACTCTGTTATTACTTCAAGGCAATATTTGAGATATTCCCTGCTAGGATGGATTAAATAGAAATCATCCATATATCTCCCGTAATATTGAATACCTAATTCACCTTTAATAAGCTTGTCTAAACCATCTAAGTAAAGAAGAGCAAAGCCCTGGTTAATCTGATTCCCTAACGGTATTCCTTTCCCTTCGGTGCTATCAATAAACAAATCGCAGAGCCAACATATATCCTTATCATCTGAAAAATAATAGTTAACGATATCTTTTAATTGTTGATGAGGTATGCTGTAGAAGAATTTAGATATATCGCATTTAAGAATATATCCGTCAGTCCCATACCTCTCATAAAACTCTGCCATTTGTTCACTTAGGCGGTTAAGACCAAACAGAGTGCCTTTTCCTTTTTGGCCGGCGCAGTTATCGTATATAAAGATTTCTTTAAGTCTTGGTAATATCACATTATCACACAAGCTGTGTTGCACGACCTTATCCTTAAAAGCGGTAGTTTTAATAATCCGTTCCTTAGGCTCATAAACCTTAAACTCCTGATAATCAGATATTTTATAGGTCTTGTTATTTAATTGTTCTATGAGCCTGTTTATTCCATCTAATGCCATTATTCCAAACTGGGCAGAACTCTTTTTATAGCCTTTACCACGCTTGGCCTTTCGATAGGCTTTATACATATTATTAAAATCGATTACTTTCTCAAACTCGGTCATACAACACACTCTCTTTGTTTATCCTTACGGAAAGGC
Organism: Acutalibacteraceae bacterium; assembly: GCA_045531855.1. Classification (GTDB taxonomy): domain Bacteria; phylum Bacillota; class Clostridia; order Oscillospirales; family Acutalibacteraceae; genus UBA737. The sequence continues at coordinate 13,447 of JAZSEU010000030.1, read as the reverse complement.
TGTACATTCTTTTGATGGCGGTGCTCTGATTTCGGTATAGAACCTACTCTGACCGGCTGTCCACCAATACGGGCGAACCCCATTGTTATTGTTGTTGTAATTGTTGTTGTTAATGTTGCCGTGAGGCGAAACGCATAGAAAAATACAACATACAGCCTAAATAAATTTATCTTTTTTCTTTTGTTCTCCACGCAATAGACATATACTTAACATCCGATACCAACTTCGACCAATAAGCTGCAGAATTATCCGCTAATAGTCCAAGCTCGATAGATAATTCAATATAAAAGAGCAACTCATCACAACAAGTAATAGCCCTGGTTATCTTTTCGCATCGTTCTCGCAAATGACTAACATTATTAGTTCTATTCGCTTCCAATAAATTATTGTGAATTTTCAAGCTTATCAGCTGTATTTGGTCAACAAGCGAATGCCTATATTTTTTAGGATATCTATTGCAATTGGAAGTCAACTTGAAAGAATGCACCGCTAATTCTTTGGCTTTTATTATCACTTTTAAATCATTATCGGCCATAGCTTATTCCTCTCAAGATACAGAAATAAAAGATACAAAGTATAAAAACGGGCAAACCCCAAGGCTATTGATGATGCAATGGCGGTTGCCAATGCCGCCGAGAGGCGAAACGCAAACTGTCCAATTATCATTCAAGTGTTCCTTTGTGGTATCAGGTGTTGCTAACCACCACCAGTTATTAGGTTTATACTTATCAAAAGTTCTTACATTTTCACGGTAGAAATCAATAGTCGGCAATCCTATTTTTGATTTAATTTTGCCGTATGTGTCTAAGCCATCTAACGAAGTTAAATCAATTTCAAACTCCTTTATGTTTTCAGGGCCTACCTCAGCTTCTAATTTTGGTAAAACCTCATTATTAAGTCTTTCTAAAATTTCGCTTTCAGCGAAGTTATTATTCTTACCAAATTTAGAATTGAAAAGTATATCCTTGGATATAGCCGCACATACACCGTTCTCCTCTGTGAGCTTTACAAATTCAATGCCTGCAATTTTAAAAGTATTTCCTATTTTAATTTCTGATAATTTCATTTTTATTCTCCTTATTTAGATACAAAGATATTAGATTTTAAGATACAAAACGGGCGAACCCCAAAGTCATAGTAGTTGCAACCGCAGTTGTTAATGCCGCCGAGAGGCGAAACGCTTTTAACCCAACTTGCATTCTCGTGTTTATCTGTGCTATGCGGTGTAGCCAGCCACCACCAAGAACTGATTTTATGCTCATCCAATATGTACACATATTTGCGATACTGCTCGGCGGTAATAAGGGAAAGCTTTCGTTTGATAGTTCCATAGCATTTAAGCCCATCATCAGCTGTAAGGTCTACTGTATGCTCAACAAGGTTGTCCGAACCAACTATATTTTCTATTTCTTCACCAAACTCATTGCAAAGCTTGTCTACATTTGACCCATCATAATTATTGTTGCTGCCAAATATCTCTTCTTCGTGCAATAAGTCCTTAAGAATAACTGCAGTAGTATCCCCGGACTGTTCTAACACAACAAATTCATACTCTCCGATTCTAAAAGTTTCCCCAACCTTTATATCTGATAATTTAACATCCTCGATACCAAAGCTTTGCTTTATATCCGCTATCTGTTCAGCTGTTAAATCTATCCTTTTTCCGTTTAACATTAAATAATTACTCATATTCTTTTCTCCTTATCATTTGACTTTTTGTTATACTTTTGGTATAATGCCAATAAGTTAATTTTCTTTTGCCGTCTTCGGAACGCTATTTCCGGGGGCGGCGTTTATTTTTTGTAATTTTCTAAAGCGCATCTCAAGATTTTTGATATCTATGCCCCAAGCCTCAAAAGCATATTCAGTTTTAATCCTACCGTTTAGAGCGCTAATGGGATTTATATCAGACTCAGCAAAATAACAAATCACTTCATTCTTTATCTTGCTTGCAGTACTATCACTCGTAACACCAAATATATTTTTTATATCCTTGTTACTTAAGGTTAACCTCTCATAATACAATTCAAGAGCTGCTGCGATATTCACCTGCCTCACATTTTCACCTCCTTAGTCCTTTTTATTGGACAATGTTTTTGATAGAATATGTCCAAACGATAGCTGCACTTTAAATTCTAAGTTTAAAAATGAAGAATTACTTCTAAAATAATTTTCTTGCGTTTCCGTAAGTTTTCAAGCAAAAAAAATCTTGTCCCTTTCTGCCTTGTTCAAATTCAAAGATTCCGTTATCCTTCTAATCTCGAAACGGGAAAAATCTCCATTTCGTGCTAACTTTCGATAAAAAGTAGCTTCACAAATACCCAAGTCATTACATAGGTCAATAACTGATTTTCCATTTTCAATAATCTTCGCCTTTAACATGTTTTGATTAAACATTACGTTTCCTCCCTTCTATAATTCTTGCGTTTACGCAAGTTAATGATAACACACCTTTTCCTCTTTGTCAATACCTTTTCGCAAGTTTTTTCAAAAAAAAGCGTTTCGCACTTGCTTTTTTGCAAGTAATGTGTTATAATTCTATCGTAATATTGGAGGTGCGTAGAATGAATATATGTGAAAAATTAAAGAAAAGACGAAAAGAATTAGGATTGACTATGCTCGAGGTTGCGAAACAAATCGGTGTCAGCGAAGCTACCGTTTCAAGATGGGAAAGTGGAGACATTGCGAATATGCGCCGTGATAAAATTGTTTCTTTGGCTAACGCTCTTCAAGTGCATCCATCTTTTATAATGGGTGAAGACGAACAGTATGAAATGAATTTCCCCTTGCAAAATACAACTGACAATTCCAATCCCCTGGTTCTCAACTCCGCTAATAAAAACTCCGTATTAATATTTAAGGAAGATTCCAATTTACCTTCAAAAGATTCCGAACCCTTTATTGCAACAAACCGCGAAATGAAAATGATAATGGAATATCGAACCAAACCGGAAACTAAAAATGCAATAAATCAGATTATAAATAAAGAAAACCCCACCGTTATCACTAACGACGAGGCTTTAATGTTTGCGCTCTACGGAGAAGACAATAAGGATATCACTCCTGATATTCTTGAAGATGTTCGTAAATTCGCACAGTTTATTAGAGAAAAAAAGAAAGAGGATACCCTATGACATTAAGCAACCTATATGATATTGCCGAATATGATAATGTTAATGTTTTTTCTTTTGATTTGGAAAAAACCGAAAGCGTTTCACTATTACTCGATGGGCAATGCCATATAGCTATAAACCCTTTGAAGTTAATTAACGAATCAGACGAAAAAGTCAAACTCGCTCATGAACTCGGGCATTGTGAAACCGGAGCGTTCTATAATCAGTATTCACCATTTGATATTCGTTCCAAACACGAAAACACAGCAAATAAATGGGCAATAAAAAAACTCATCCCCGAGGATGAGCTAAAAGAAGCCTGTAAATATTGCCGAAACCGCTGGGAGCTCTCCGAACATTTCGGCGTTACCGAGGATTTTATGCAAAAAGCCTTAGACTATTATCTACAGTAATAAAGAGGTGATATTATAATGCCTATATATAAAACAGGAAAAAAGAATAAAGAAGGAAAATCTCAATATAGGGTAACTTATAATTTCACCGACACTAACGGAAATTATAAGCAAAAATCAAAATTAGTATACGGCTCAACCGAGGCAAAACAAGCAGAAGCAAAATTGCAGGCCCAAACCAATATTGAACCTTCTAAAATTTTAACCATATCCGGCCTTTATGAATTGTATATCGAAACAAAACAAAACGAAGTTAGAGAAACCAGTCTTGCAAAAACAAAAAGTAACCTCGAAAGATATGTGCTACCAACGCTTGCAAATGTAAGGCTATCAAAACTCACTATTCCTATCCTTCAGAACTGGAAAAATGAAATCGCAAAATTAACCTTAAAGACAACATCTAAAAAGAATATCTATAAAGAATTTACAGCAATGCTGAATTTTGCGGTTAGAATGGAATATCTACCAAATAATCCTCTTCAAAGGATTCCTAATTTTAAAGATGCATATGATTTTAATAAGCCCGAAGAAAAAATTCAGTATTATACGGCCGAAGAATACAAAAAGTTTATTTCTTTTTTAGATTTGAAATCCCCGAAAGACTGGGCTTATTACACTTTCTTTTCTATTGCTTTTTATACAGGTATGCGTAAAGGGGAAATAAACGCTCTAAGATGGTGCGATATAAAGGGCGATATATTGTCCGTGACCCGCTCTGTTGCTCAAAAAGTAAAAGGGAAGCAAAATATATTCACTCCGCCTAAAAACGCTTCCAGCCAACGAAAACTGCAAATTCCAAAGCCTTTACAAAGTATCCTTGAAGAACAAAAGAAAATTCAACAAACGGAATACTCAAAATGGAATGAAAATATGCTTGTTTGCGGCGGTGAAATTCCCCTTCGTGATACAAGCCTTTCCAATAAGAATATTGAACTTTCCCAAAAAGCAGGACTTAGAACTATAAGAATACATGATTTTAGGCATACCCACGCCACCCTGCTTATAAACGAGGGAATTAATATTCAGGAGATAGCTCGAAGACTAGGCCATTCAAACGCAAACATAACGCTTAAGGTTTATGCGCATTTATATCCCCGCGAAGAAGAACGAGCTATTAAAATTCTAAACACTATATAAATTACACGAATTTTGCACGAATTTTTCGGAGAATCATCAAAAATAACAATAGTCAACTACCACAAAAAGCATTAAAAATGCAGTAATAATGCGGTTTTTTGACAATAAAGCAAAAACAAATAAATATAAAAATCAATCCCCCTCTCTCCGCCAATTTGAAAAGAGTCTATCACTTTTAGGATGGGCTCTTTTTAAATTTGTGTATTTTGAGGGGGATTCGAACAAATAGGTGAAAAATCCAAGGGCTTCGACCCTTTCCAAAAATAAACGACAAGGCTTTAAACCCTTGTCGTTTATTTTTTAATTTTCTCAATATCATAAGGTGTCGTCTGGTAAACAAAGTAGTTAAGCCAGTTGGAATAAAGCAAATTTGCATGAGAACGCCAAGAAACAATGGGGCTTTTCTTGATATCATCCTTCGGGAAATAGTTTTTAGGAACTTCTATCGGCTTATTTTCTCCTAAATCACGGAAATATTCATTAGCCAAAGTATCGGCATCATATTCCGAATGCCCCGTAATAAATATCTGTTTACCCTTTTTAGTTGAAACGGCATAAACCCCTGCCTCTTTCGAGGTTGAGAGAATCTTAAGCTCCTTAACCGCCTTTATATCCTCTTCTTTTATAGTTGTATGCCTAGAATGAGGTACCATAAATCTATCATCAAAGCCTCTGAAAAGAATGGATTTTTTATAATCAACCTTATGCTCAAAAACACCGAAAAGCTTTTTATCAAGAGGATATTTCTTTATCCCGTAATGATAATAAAGTGCCGCCTGAGCTCCCCAACAAATATGAAAAGTTGAGTGAACGTGGGTCTTGGTCCATTCCATCATCTCGCAAAGCTCGTTCCAATATTCAACCTCTTCAAACTCCATATTTTCAACCGGAGCTCCTGTTATAATCATTCCGTCAAAGGTTTTATCCTTAACATCATCAAAGGTTTTATAAAATGTGAAAAGGTGCTCAGCCGAAGTATTTTTAGATTTATGGCTCTTAGTATGAATAAGCTCTAAATCAACCTGCAAGGGAGAGTTTCCAAGAAGACGGGATAACTGAGTCTCGGTCTCGATTTTTTTAGGCATCAAATTAAGGAGCAATATCTTCAAAGGACGGATATCCTGAGTTATTGCTCTCGTTTCGGTCATAACAAATATATTTTCATCATTAAGTGTTTTAACTGCAGGTAAATCATTCGGTATTTTAATGGGCATAGTTTTCACCTCGTTTCTTAATCTTTATATAGAATAACATAAAAACCCCTCTTATGCAAGAGGGGTTTTTTTATTAAATATTGTCAAGCGCCTGTTTAATATCGGCAATAAGGTCCTCGGCGTCCTCAATTCCGCAAGAGAAACGGATAAGGTCGCCCGAAATACCTGCAGCCTTGAGCTCATCCTCATTCATCTGACGATGGGTTGCATTTGCAGGGTGCAAGCAGCAAGAACGGGCATCTGCAACATGGGTTTCGATAGCTGCAATTTTAAGGCCCTTCATAAAGGCTTCCGCAGCCGCTCTTCCACCCTTAACACCGAAGCTTACAACACCGCAGCTGCCGTTAGGAAGATACTTCTTAGCAAGCTCATAGTTACTATCCGACTCAAGTCCGGGATAGGTAACCCAAGAAATTCTGTCATCACTCTCTAAGAATTTAGCAACTGCAAGACCGTTCTCGCAATGCTTTTTCATTCTAAGGTGTAAGCTCTCAAGTCCTAAATTCACATAATAAGCATTTTGAGGAGACTGAATAGAGCCGAAATCACGCATAAGCTGAGCGGTAGCCTTGGTAATATAAGCACCCTCAAGCCCAAAACGCTCGGTATAGGTAACCCCGTGATAGCTCTCGTCCGGAGTGCAAAGACCGGGGAACTTATCGGGATACTTTGTCCAGTCAAACTTGCCTGAATCAACGATGCATCCACCAACACCGCTACCGTGTCCGTCCATATACTTAGTGGTTGAATGGGTTACAATATCAGCACCCCATTCAAAAGGGCGGCAGTTAACAGGTGTTGCAAAGGTGTTATCAATAATAAGCGGAACACCGTGCTTATGAGCAGCATTTGCAAACTTTTCAATATCAAGAACATTCAAAGCAGGGTTAGCGATAGTCTCACCGAAAACTGCCTTGGTATTATCCTTAAATGCCTTATCTAATTCCTCTTCTGAAGCAGAGGGGGAAACAAAGGTGAACTCAATTCCCATTCTCTTCATAGTAACTGCAAATAGGTTATATGTTCCGCCGTAAAGAGCCGAAGAAGCAACAATATGGTCTCCACAGGAAGCGATATTAAAGATAGAGAAGAAAGAAGCCGCCTGACCTGAAGAGGTTAACATTGCGGCAGTTCCGCCCTCTAATTCACAAATCTTAGCTGCAACAGTATCGCAGGTTGGATTTTGAAGACGGGAATAAAAATATCCGCTTGCTTCCAAATCAAAAAGCTTGCCCATATCTTCGCTTGTTGCATATTTAAAGGTTGTGCTCTGAATAATCGGGACCTGACGAGGCTCACCGTTACCGGGGGTATATCCGCCCTGAACACATTTTGTTCCTAATTTTAAATTACTCATTTGTTTCACTCCAAACAAAAAACTTTTTTAGCGTTTATATTTAGTATACTATTTATTTCCCAATTTTCAAGCCCTAAGGATAAAAAATATTCAAGTTCTGCTTCGGGAGACCACATAGGATAGTCTGTTCCAAAAAGCACCTTATCCGCTCCGTAAGCCCTTATTATATTCTTAGCGGTTTCTTTATCAATATAATTAAAGCTTGAAGAGCAGTCAACATAAAAGTTTTCAATACCCTTATAAGCTTCTACAGCCTCTTCCCAAATCGACCAACCGCCGAGGTGAGCACCAATAACGGTTAAGTTTTTATAAATCTCAAGCACAGGTAAAAGTCTGTTAGGATTTGAATAATCATAACGGTTATCCCCTGTATGCATAAGAACAGGAAGTCCCTTTTCCTCGCATAACTCATATATTTTAAGACATCTGTAATCATCAATCTTAAAAGCCTGAATATCGGGATGGAGCTTAACACCCTTAAGCCCTAAGGATAAAAGATGCTCAATATCTCCCTTAATATCCTCACTATCAGGGTGAAGCGTTCCAAGACCTATAAACTTATCGGGACTTTTTGCAACCTCAGACGATATAAAATTGTTTATGCTCTTTACCTGATGGGGTGTTGTTGCAACCGACTGAACAACGAACATATCAATACCGGCTTTAGTTCCAAGAGCCAAAAGGTTTTCTGTTGTACCTGTGCCAACCGAGTTTTCTCCATAGAAATTATCGGTTCCTGCAACCGCTCTTGAAGCGATTTTTTCGGGATAAATATGGCAATGAGCATCAATAGTAAAAATTCCGTTTACCATCTTAACCCTTCTTTAATCCTAGCTTTTTTGCGGCATCTTCTCTCATTTTATATTTAAGAATTTTTCCTGCCGCATTCATCGGGAAGCTATCAACAAAATCAATATATCTCGGCACCTTATGGCGAGCCATATTTGCCGCAATATAAGCCCTCATTTCATCCTCGGTCATAGTTTCTCCCTTTTTGAGAATAATAGAGGCCATTATTTCCTCACCGTATTGCTCATCTGGGACGCCTATAACCTGAACATCGCGAACCTTAGGACAGGTATAAATAAATTCCTCAATTTCTTTAGGATAAATGTTTTCGCCGCCTCTGATTATCATATCCTTAAGTCTGCCTGTTATGAGGTAGTTTCCGTCCTCTCTTCTGCAGGCAAGGTCGCCGGTATGAAGCCAGCCGTTCTCATCAATCGCCTCTGCGGTTGCCTTTGGCATTTTATAATAACCCTTCATTATGTTGTAACCACGGGCAACAAACTCACCGTTAACACCGTCAGGACAGTCATCCCCTGTTTCAGGGTCAACAACCTTGCATTCAACATTAGCAAATGCAGAGCCAACGGTTTCAGTTCTAACCTCTAAAGAGTCATAGTAACTGCTCATTGTGCAACCGGGAGAAGCCTCGGTTTGACCATAAACCGAAACGATTTCCTTCATATTCATAACCTCAGTTGCCTTTTTCATAAGGTCTGCAGGACAGTTGGCACCCGCCATAATTCCAACCCTCATATATGAGAAATCGGTTTTTGCAAAATCAGGGTGCTGCATCATAGCGATAAACATAGTCGGAACGCCGTTAAAGGTTGTTATATGCTCCAAATTTATGCAAGCCAATGCCGGCTTAGCCGAGAAATAAGGCAGCGGACACATAGTTGTTCCGTGTGTCATAGATGCGGTCATAGAAAGCACCATTCCAAAGCAATGGAACATCGGAACCTGAATCATCATTCTGTCCGCAGTTGAAAGCTCCATATGGTCGCCTATATATTTACCGTTGTTAACAACATTGTAGTGAGTTAACATAACACCTTTTGGGAAACCTGTTGTTCCTGAGGTATACTGCATATTGCAGACATCATCCTTATCGACCAAAGCCGCCATTCTGTGCACCTCTTCAAGCGGCACCTGAGAAGCACGCCCACAAGCCTCGTTCCAGCTAAGACAACCCTTTTGCTTAAAGCCTACCGAAATTACATTTCTAAGGAACGGAAGCCTTTTTGCGTGAAGCGGAGTTCCCTCTTTTGTTTTCTCAAGCTCAGGGCAAAGCTCTGCAATAATCTCACCGTAATTACAGTCCTTTGCACCCTCGGTCATAATAAGGGTATGTGTATCCGACTGTCTGAGCAGATATTCAATTTCGTGAATTTTATAAGCGGTATTAACCGTAACCAAAACCGCTCCCAACTTAACCGTTGCCCAGAATGCGATATACCATTGCGGAACATTAGAAGCCCAAACAGCAACATGGGTACCCGCCTTAACACCTAAAGAGATTAAGGAACGTGCGAAGTTATCAACATCATCCCTGAACTCGCTATAGGTTCTTGTATAGTCGAGGGTTGTGTATTTAAAAGCATACTGGTCGGGGAATTCTTCAACCATTCTGTCAAGCACATCCGAAAAGGTTGCATCTATAAGCTGGTCCTTTTCCCATACATATTTACCCGTATGGGCACGGTTATAATAAAGTGCAGATTCGTTTTTAGAGGTATCGCCGAACTGCTTCATATAGTTTATAAACTGAGCGAAAATGATTTCCATATCATCAAGCTCTTCGCACCATTTGGGGTCCCATTCAAGAGATATAAAACCGTCAAAGTTAACCGAGCGAAGACCAAGCATCATTTCATCTATCGGCATTTCACCCTCGCCGATAAGGCAAAATTCATTGCCGCTCTCGGTTTTAACAGCGTCCTTAATATGAACATGCTTAATGTAAGCTCCGAGGTTTTTAATGGTAGTCTCGGGCTGCTCGTTTATATTAAAGTACGGCCAATACATATCCCAGAGTGCCGCTAAATTATCGCAGGCAAAACGGTCAAGCAAATCTCGAAGACGGGCAGTATCTGAATAAATACCGCTTGTTTCAACAAGCAAGGTAACTCCCTTTTCCTCAGCCGTTGGCAAAACAGAAGTAATAACCTCAGCCATATTCTCGGTTTTTTCTTCGGGGTTCTCCGTTGTGCAAGCACGGATTCTGACATAAGGAATATTAAGTCTTGAAGCGATATCAACGCAAGCAAAGATTTCTTCAATGCTTTCTTTTTCTTTAGACTTATCTGCAGGGTCGCAGATTGTATCAATACAAGGAATATTAAGCTTTAATTCATATAATTTTCTAACCGTTGCGGCGGCGGTATAATCGTGAAAAGCGCCGTCCTTAGCGGTAAATAGCTCATTATGAATATTATGAAGCTCTATTCCTTTAAATTTTAAATCCTTTGCGATATCACAAAAATCTTCAAAGGTTCTGTTATGCCAGCCCTTTGTTGAAAATGATAATTTCATAAGTTTATGCCTCCTCGTAAACAATCTTGTTTACAGCACCCAAATACGCTCTTATACTTGCTCCCATAATATCGGTTGAAATTCCGTTACCCGAATAGAGCTTTCCGCCTGAACGAAGCTTAACAAGTGCTGAGCCCATAGCCTCTTTACCCTCGGTAACAGACTGAATCTGGAAATCATCAAGCTCATAATGATGGCCGATAATCTGCTCAATAGCAAGGAATGCCGCATCGATAGGACCATCACCAATGCAGATGCCCTTAATTTTCTTTCCATCTCTTTCAAGGGTTATCTGAGCAGATGCAGAAATGATATTTCCGTTGTTTATAACATAATTTATCAGCTTATAGGTTGGCGGCACCTGCAATGCAACACTTGCAACAATAGCATCAAGCTCTTTAGCACCAACATTCTTTTTCTCAGCAACACGCAAAAATTCTTCATAAACCTTGCCTGCATCCTCTTCGGAAAGGTCGTAACCAAGCTTCATAACAGCGGTTATAACTGCCGACTGCTCGTCATTTTTATCAAGTTTTATTCCGCTTTCATCAACTCCAGCAACAGTAACAGCGCTCTTTTCGTTCTTAGCGTTTCCGATAATCCAATTAACCTGCTTTATAATTCTGTTAAGCTCGGTATACTTTACATTCGACTCAAAATCATAGCTGTTTCCGCAGTTTTTGATAATTCCCGCAAAGGTTTCAACGGGAACTAAATCACCTGTAACATTAGTCTTAACAGTGTTTGCTCCGTTGGTAACCGCAGTTATGGCATTAGCGGCTGCAAGGCCGTTTTTGTTATCGCACATAACACCGATATTAACATCAAAACCATTAAGCATACCCTTAATTTCATTTATAAATTCCTTAAAGCTATCGGGCATCATTTCTGCCGCACTATCGCAAACAGTTATTAAGGTTGCACCGTTTTCAGCGGCAGCAGTGATAAATGCCTTTAACTCTTCCTTTTCAGCCCTTGCGGCATCCAAAGCACAGAACTCAACATCATCACATTTCTGCTTTGCAAGAGCTACTAACTCTTTAACAATCTCGAGCATTTTAGGAGCTTTTTTATGGCAGGTATATTCCATTCCAACGGTTGAAACGGGAAGCTCAATTCTGATTCTCGGCTTTTTAGCAGTCTGAAGAGCTGCTGCCGCATTTTCAACACTCTGAGCATTTATTCCTACACCAACCGAAATAACGCTGTTTTTAACAAACGATGCTATTGTTTTAATAAGCAAGGTATCTGTTTTAACATTTTCTATCTCGGGAAGCTCAATAGCATCAACGCCAAGTTTTTCAAACTGGCGTGAAATTTCTATTTTCTCCTTAAAGCTAAAAGTACTGTCGCCCGTGCAAAGTGTTCTTTCTGCAATTCTGATGTTCATAATTTCTACCTCTCATTTTAAAAATTATGTTGAAGTTTTGGCAATAAAAAAGCCCTGAGACTGCATATTCGCAATCTCAGGGACGAAAATCCAATTCCGCGGTACCACCCTGATTACCGTTTAAAACGGTCTCTCATAAAGCTCCAACAAGCTTGTTGCCTTGATAACGGGGCATGCCGTAACAGCTTACTATTATTTTCAGCCGTTCTGCTCAGGAATGAGACTTAACTTTAAACCATCGTATCGGCTCGCACCAACCGCCGACTCTCTGAAACTAACCGAATAAAGAATAATTCCTTCATCGCATTTAATAAAGTGATTATAGCACCGCTAAAAAACTTTGTCAAGCATTTTTTGCAGTTTTTCTTTTCCATAAAACCCAAAGAGGTCCTGAAACAAAAAGTGAACTGATAGCACCCGAAATAAGACCGAATGCCATAGGTATAGCAAAGGTTCTGAGAGTTGTTAAACCGTAAATCTCGGAAACCACAATAATGGTTGTAACAGCGAGAATAGTTGTAACAGTTGTTACAATATTTCTTATCATAACCTTGTTTATGCTCATATTAACAAGCTCGCCTATTTCGTTCTCGGGATTAAGCTTGCGGTTTTCACGAACACGGTCATATATAACGATGGTATCATTAAGAGAATAACCGAGAATTGTTAGCACAACTGCAATAAAGTTAAGATCAATCTGAAGTCTGAAGAAAACACAGACAAAAAAAGCGATAATAACATCAAGCACCAAAGAACACAAAGCAGTGAGTGCCGCCGAAACGCCGCCTATTTTTCTGAAACGGATTCCAACATAAATAATAACTAAAACAGAGGTTATGATAACGGCAACCAAAGCCTTAATAAAGAAGCTCCCCGCAATAGTTGGGCTTACTGAGTTTGAGTTATAAAGGGTGATTTCATTATCCTTAAACTTCTTTTCAAGCTCAGCAGTTAATTTCTGCTGGTCCTCTGCCGAAACAGAGTTTTTACCAACAAGGGCTATTTCAAAGGTCTGGGTATCACCTGCAAGTGCAGTACTGCGGCTTACGGTGAAGGACTTATCAATAACACTCTTAACCGTCTCTTCGATATCCTTTTCCTCAATATCGCCTGTATAAGAATAGGAAATCTTAGTGCCGCCGCTGAAGTTAATATCAAGATTAACTCCAAAGATAAGAGAAAAAACTATACCAACAATAATTATTAAAGCATATGCTGAAACAACCCATTTAAATGCTTTATTAAAATCTATTTTAAATTCACGCATTGTTGTTACCTCCATAAAGCCAGGGTTTTCTGAGGAATTTAAGGCGGGAAACGCTCTTTAACATCCACTTAGAAGCCACAACACCCATAATAAGATTGAAGATAACGCCTATAAGCAATGTATATCCGAAGGAATAAATTGTACCCGTTATAGATGTTCCGAAGAGGGACATCAAGGGTGAGAAGAGCTTGCCGAACAAGCTATCGGGTGTACCAAAAGCACCCATAAGAACGAT
>JAZSEU010000025.1:0-14469 GCA_045531855.1 Acutalibacteraceae bacterium | reverse complement strand
CCAGGCATAATAGCTTTGTCTGCTGATGGCGTGGTATCCACCGCAAATGCCGGAAAAGACGTCACCGGTAGCATACTGAACACCATTACAAGTGCTAAGAAGAGGCTTAAAATTCTTTTTGAATTAAATACTTTCGTTTTCATATCCATTATCCTTCCGGTTGTTTTATATGTATTACGCCGTTCCGGCTCTCGCTGGAGGGTATCTTTATACAGGTATCGTATCCGTCTCATATAAAACACCCCTTTCCGAAACGCAAAAAGCCACTTGGTTCAGGGCGTGGAAACAACGCCCATTCATCGAATGGCTCATAGCATCGGTATTTACTTATGTATGCAAAGAAGGAACAGTTAGTCCTTGCGTTGCGGATTTTATTTTGCTTGCTCATCTATGTCAACCTCCACGTGAGGATTATTTCTATATACAATAAGCTGACATTTTTATTATATCAGAATACTCTCGATTTTTCAATACTTTCCGCACTCGGAATCCACACTGCCGCAAAAAGTTACAATTTTTAGGAGAGTGAACGACTCGGTGCTTATTCACCCAAGCTTTAAGCAAGAAGAAAGCCGGGTGAGCCTATATACCCATCCGGCTTTGTGACAGTTTTGAATATTTAGTTTTAGCTGCCCAGAGTATGTATTTCTGACGCGTGTTCTTAGAAATAAGTCCTCCTTTCTAAAAACCGCCGAAAAACCATAAAATTAGGGGCTTGTGTTCAATAGGGCAAACTTGCATAAATCCTAGTATTTATGCGGTCTTCAAGTGGTTTGCCCTATTATAACGCATTCCTCAATTCTTCTCACAATCCCAGTTGCTTTCATATATACATTTCTCCTTAAATTACAAATTATGTTGCTAGTATTTGTGTTTTTAGAGGGTTTATTCTTTGTTGTTGCTTTTTTTAACTTTGTATAGTAAAATATGTACAATATTTTAGTAAAGGAAGAAGAAAAATGGCAAGCTCTAATAAAACGCTGAGTGACAGAGAAAGTACTACAATCAATATAATTAAAACAATTTCTATATTAAGTGTAATTGCTGCTCATTCGATTTCTTTTTCATCCGTCAACTTGTTCTCTGAGATTATTTCATCCTTTTGTGTGTTATTTGGTGAAGTCGGTGTAATTGCCTTTTTTGTTATAGGTGGATTTTTATATAGTAGAAAACCGCACGATGATAAGATTTTTTGGAAAAAGAAATTATTTCGTATTGTTGTGCCGTGGCTGATATGTTCTTTACTCACTTATTTACTTATGGCTTTGTCAAATGGTTTTGATGTATGTTCTTATTTTAAGTGGATTTTGGGCAGCGGTACTTGGTACTATTACATCACCATATATACACTTTTCATCTTTATTTTTAAGTGGCTTTATGATAAAGATGCTATTTTATGGCTTTTAATAGTCGTGCAAATAGTTTCTCTTACACTTGCTTCTTTCGGGATATCTACAACTATTCCTCTCGGATTTTTTACCGATTATCTCAATCCGCTAAATTGGATAGGATATTTCAGTTTTGGTATTTTGATTAGAAAATACCGCTTTGATTTGCTGTTGCAAAAACAAAAATATATAATTATAATTTCGTGTATTTTAGCTATTTTTTTATTCTGGATACTTTCCTCAAAAAAGATATTCACATATTTTAATTTTTTATCTTTTTTGTTTTGTCTTTCTTCGCTCATAATTATTACGGCAATTTCATATAAATTTGCCACCATTAAGAATATAAAATACATCAGCACAATCGGCACTTGGTCTTATTGTATCTATCTTTTACATATGCAGATAGTACAATTCGTTGTTGCAAAAATTCCTAATAGTTGGTTCAAATTAATGTTTTCCCCATTCATCGGTTTAATAATTATGGTAACTCTTATAATCATTGGGTTATATATCTGTAAAAGGATACCATTTGGAGAAAAAATTAAGACCTTGGTGGGTTTATAAAATTTTAAAATAGCAAAATCGAGGTGAATTTCACCTCACTTTTGTTATGTATAGTTCAAAATATGCTGTTTTTCTTCGAAAATTGCTCAACAGCCCGTTGTTTATGCACCTTTCAGATGGCTACAGACGTTATCTGGGCCATCGCCGGCGATATGGGCGGACGTGCTCTTTCTTCAACCGTTGTTGGTGTTCTTGACTGGGCAGTTTATATGGGTGCCGCAATTCAGGCCTCTGTTTTCGGCTTTGTTCAGGAAAAATTCGGCTGGAGTGCAATTTTTGTTACTATCGGCTGCCTCTACATAGTTTTACTTGCTTTAACTCTTATTGCAAGAAAAATGAAAATGAAAAAGCTTTAAAAATAAATCGGGGTGAATTTTCACTCCGATTTTTCTTTTGTTTTTAGAATATTTATGGTATACTAATAAAAAACTATCTCGGCGGTGGAATTTATGTTTGATGCAGTTAAGGTTAAAAATGAATGTGTTAACTGGATAAGAGAATTTTTTGAGAATAACGGAAAGGGCTGTAATGCCGTTGTTGGAATATCAGGCGGTAAGGACAGCTCGATTGTTGCGGCTCTTTGTGTCGAGGCTCTCGGAAAGGACAGAGTTATCGGCGTTTTAATGCCTCAGGGCGAGCAGGCCGATATAGATGCGGCATATATGCTGGTTAACCATCTCGGCATTAAACACTTCGTTGTTAATGTTAAGGATGCAGTTGATGGAATTATAAACTCTTTACCCGAAGAAATCGAAAAAACCGCACAAACTGTTACAAATATTCCGCCCCGTATCAGAATGACAACTCTTTATGCGATTAGTCAATCGGTTAACGGAAGGGTTGCAAACACCTGTAATTTATCTGAAGACTGGGTTGGCTACTCCACCCGTTATGGCGATTCGGTTGGCGATTTCTCTCCCCTTTCAAATCTGACTGTTACAGAGGCCAAAGAAATCGGTTATGTTTTAGAACTTCCTAAAGAACTCGTTGATAAAACCCCAATCGATGGTCTTTGCGGAAAAACAGATGAAGAAAATCTTGGCTTCACCTATAAGGAGCTTGATATTTATATAAGAACAGGTAAAATCGAAGATATGGCTAAAAAAGAGCTCATAGACAGCAAGCACAAGGCAAACCTCTTCAAACTTGCCTTAATGCCATCTTTTATACCCGAATTTTAAATTTTGGTGAAAAATATGAAAAAACATTTTTCTTTTTCTGCTTCGCATATAATCATGCTTAGTTTCTTTGTTGTTATAGTTATCGGCAGTATTTTACTTTCTCTTCCGATAAGCTCGGCAGACGGAAAGGCTGTTCGGTTTGTTGATGCTCTTTTCACATCAACAAGTGCAACCTGTGTTACAGGGCTTGTTACCTTGCCGACAGTTTACGGTTGGAGCATTTTCGGCCAAGCGGTTATTCTGCTTCTCATTCAAATCGGCGGTCTTGGAACCATAACTATTATGGTTGGAATTATGCTCGCTCTTAATAAGAAAATGGGCATTGGAGACCGATTGCTAATACAGGACGCCTTTAACCTCAACACCCTTTCGGGACTTGTTAAATTTGTAAAAAAGGTCTTTTTAGGAACCTTCTTAATCGAATCTGTAGGCGCACTTCTTTATATGACAGTGTTCATACCGCAGTTTGGCTTAAAAGGTATATGGATTTCCTTTTTCACTGCGATTTCCGCCTTCTGCAATGCAGGCTTTGATATTCTATCTGCCAATAGTCTATCAGCCTATGCCACAAACCCGATTATCAATTTCACAACCTGTGCCCTTATCGTTTTAGGTGGTATTGGATACATTGTTATCTGGGATATATTACTCGTTATTAAAAAGCATAAAGCAAAAGGCTTTAAATGTTTCCGTTTTTTGAGTTTGCACAGTAAAATTGCAATTTTTATGACTGCCTTACTTATTCTTTCGGGTGCAGTTTTGATATTTATTTTTGAATTCAATAATCCTTTAACCCTTAAAGAACATAATTTATGGGATAAAATTCAAATATCTCTTTTCCAATCGATAACAACGAGAACGGCAGGCTTTGCAAGTGTTCCACAACAGAATTTAACAAGCGCCTCTTCCCTTGTTTCAATTCTGCTTATGTTTATAGGCGGTTCTCCTGTGGGAACGGCGGGCGGTATTAAAACCGTAACGATTTGTATTCTTGTTTGTTCAGCCCATAACACCATCAAAAACCGAAACAGCATAAATCTGTTTTCAAGAAATATTCCAAAGCCTGCAGTTAACAAGGCTCTTGCAGTTTTGAGTATGTCCTTCTTAACAGTTTTGGTTTCAACCCTTTTGCTTTTAGCAACAACCGATTTTGAGCTTTTGGATGTTCTTTTTGAAACGGTAAGCGCAACGGCAACCGTGGGACTTACGAGAAATCTCACCTCCGCTCTTAATACACTTGGCAAAATAATAATTGCTGCAACAATGTATCTCGGAAGAATAGGTCCTATATCCCTTGCAACTGCCTTTAATATCAGGAAAGAAAATAATCATTTAATAAAAAATCCAACCGAAAATATCAGTGTTGGATAAAAGGAGAGTAAAATATGAGTATAAATAAATCCTATGCTGTTTTCGGGCTTGGAAGATATGGCTTTGCTGTTGCAAAGGAGCTTGTGAGAAGCGGAGCCGATGTGCTTGCGGTCGATTCAAATGAGGCTGTGGTTAATAATGTTATTGAAGACCTTCCTATATGCAAATGTGCTGATGTTACCGACCCTGATGTTATTAAAAACCTCGGCATTTCTAATATTGATACAGTTATTATCGGTATGGCAAGCAATCTTGAAGCAAGCGTGCTTGCAACAACTCTTTGCAAGGAAGCAGGGGTTGAAACTGTTATTGTTAAATGCGCTAACGAAATGCATCAGAAAATACTTAGCCGAATAGGCGCCGATATGGTGGTTTTCCCTGAGAACGAATCGGGAACAAGACTTGCAAAAAACCTTTTGAGCTCAGGCTTTGTTGATTTGGTTGAGCTTTCAAATGAAGTTTCAATGGTTGAGTTTGAGGTTAAAAAGGATTGGGTTGGAAAAAGCCTTTTAGAGCTTAATCTCAGAAAGAAATATGCCATCAATGTTATCGCAATATATAAAAACGAAAAAATAATTGTTGATATAGACCCCGCAAAACCTTTAGAGGAAAAAACAAAACTAATAGTTCTTGCAGACACTTTGAAACTTAATAAGTTATAAAAACGGAGCCTAGCTCCGTTTTTATTTTGTTTTTACAACCTATAGTTGTTAAAAAAACAACCGCAAAACATATTGCTTTTTTAAAGCCTTTAATATAAAATCTAATTAGAAAGAGGTGTTTTTATGGCATTATCAGATACTATTTACAGACTTCGTTCCGGCGCTAATATGAGCGAGGAAAGATTTGGCGAAATTGTCGGTGTTTCTAGCAGGCTGTTCACAAATGGGAAACCGGAGAAACCATTCCCGAAGTTAGCAAGCTTATTAAAATTTCAAAATATTTTGGAGTTTCTCTTGACTCCTTAGTTCTTGGCCGCAACGACCGCGAAAACGAAATTTTAACTCAAAACAAACGCCCTGTTGCAAACTATGCAAATCTTGGCTATTGGGGCTTTTACCCCTCATACATTATGAAGGAATATAAGCAGTCGGTTGAAGAAGGTCTTGATATAGAAGCCTATAAGGACCTCTTTGTTGCAGTTTCAAAACTGCCGATAAACGAAACCAAGAAAAAGCTCGGCGATGTTTTGTTTGATATCGTAATCAATGCCCCGCTTCGCGAGGATTTCAAATATAACGAGCCCTCTTCTCTTGATGAAATTAAGGCACTCAGAAAGCCTTATAGCTATAAAAGGCAAAAGAAGGGTGTTACAGAAGCTCAGATTTACGGTGCTTGGATGGGCAGAATTGCGGGCTGTATGCTTGGTAAAACGGTTGAAAATATAAAATCCTATGAGCTTGTTCCCTTCCTTAAGGAAAGCGGAAATTATCCGATGCATAGATATATTTACAGCACCGATGTTACAAAAGAAACTATAGATAAATATGAATTTGGCTTTGAAGTTAGGGATTATATAGATAAATTCGATTATATGCCCAAGGATGATGACACTAACTATGTTGTAATAGCTCAGACCGTTATTGATAAATACGGTAGAGACTTTACCCCATTTGATATGTCGAGAGCCTGGCTTGAGCTTCAGTGCAAAGACCAATATTGCACCGCCGAAAAGGTTGCATACTGTAACTTTATAGCAGGCTATGAGCCGCCCCATTCAGCAGTTTATAAGAATCCTTATAGAGAGTGGATTGGGGCTCAAATCAGAGGCGATTACTTCGGTTATATCAACCCCGGAAACCCCGAACTTGCCGCCGATATGGCTTGGCGTGATGCCTCGATTTCCCACGTTAAAAACGGTATCTACGGCGAGATGTTTATCTCAGCCATGTTAGCCGTTGCGGCAGAAACCAATAATATCGAGGATATTATTCTTGCGGGTCTTGCAGAAATCCCCGCAACCTCAAGACTTTATGAATCGATAAACGAAGTTTTGAAAGATTTCAAAAAAGGCGTTTCTAAAAAGGCTGTTTTTGATAAAATCCACGCTTGTTACGATGAAAATGATGAGCATGACTGGTGCCTTACAACCACTAATGCAATGGTGGTGGTAGCCTCGCTTCTTTACGGTGAGGGCGACTTTGCAAAATCTATTTGTATGGCAGTTGAAACCGCTTTTGATACCGACTGTAACGGTGCAACCGTTGGCTCAATACTCGGTATGGCAAATGGAATTGAAAGTATCCCAGAATACTGGACAAAGCCCTTTAACGATACTCTCGAAACCCCCATTATGGGACTTGGAAAAATTAAAATTTCAGATGGAGTTAAAATCACAATGAAACATATAAAATAAAAATCGGAGTCGAAAGCCTCCGATTTTTTTATTTTTATTCAACAATATTTGCGGAATAATAATATTATTGTAGAAATTTTCGAAAATTTATGTTAAAATATAGAAAACTTTATTTGGAGGTTTTTATTATGAAGAAAAAAGGTTTAATTATTATAATTGCAGTTGTAGCTGTTATCGGCATTATTGCAGGCTTCTTAGTAGGTTCCTATAACGGTCTTGTTGAAAAACAAGAAGCCGTTGCAGAAAAACAGTCTGTTATTTCTGTTCAGCTTCAAAGAAGAGCCGATTTAATCCCCAACTTTGTTGAAACAGTTAAGGGTTATACTAATTATGAGCAGGAAACTTTAACTGCCGTTACAGAAGCCAGAAACGCTCTTGCAAAGGCTAATGGAGCTGAAGAACAAGCAGATGCCGCTGTCGAGCTTGACGGTGCAATTTCGGTTTGGGTTAATGCCGTAACCGAAGCTTACCCCGAGCTTAAGGCAAACGAGCAGTATATTGCTTTGCAGGATGAGCTTGCAGGCACTGAAAACCGTATTTCCCATGCCCGCACTCAATATAACGAGGCCGCAAAGGAATATAATACCGAGATTAAAAAGTTCCCAAGAAGCATAATCGCCGGTATGTTTGGCTTTAAGCCATTTGAATATTTCCTCCCCTCAAACGGTGCTGAGAAAGTTCCTCAGGTGAGCTTCGAATAATAGCTTATGTTGAAGAGAGTTTTAAGTGTTGCGGCAGTTTTTCTGTTGGCGATTTTCTCCCTTTGCGGCTGCGAGACGGGAGAAAAGGAGCTTACTCCAACCGAAAAATTCTTCGTTAATGACTTTGCGGATATTATTGACGAAACGCAGGAAAATGAAATTTATAGTAGGGCTGTTGCTCTACAGGATAAAACAACCGCTCAGGTTGTTGTTGTAACGGTTGAAGATTTGAACGGCGAAGAACCCTCGGTTTTTGCAACTAACCTTGCAAATAAATGGGAACTAGGCACTAATGAAGAGGATAACGGAATTCTTATTCTTTTAGCTGAAAATGACCGTGAGATTTTTATAGCTGTAGGCATGGGGCTTGAGGGTGCCCTGCCTGATAGCAAAACAGGCAGAATTATCGACCGCTACGGTCTTGAATATTTAAAGGCTGATGATTTTTCGAAAGGTCTTAATTCCATTTCGAAAGCCATAGTTAATGAGGTTTACCTTGAATACGGCCTCGAAGCAGAAGAAGGCTATACCCCCATAGACAGTCTTCCCCAAACAACCGATATTGATTACGGTTACGGCGGCAAGGTTGCTCTCTCTTGGGTTGGTATGCTTGTGTTTTTAATTATTTTCTACCTGATTTTCGGTAAAAAAGGAATGATGTACCTCTGGTTTTTCGGAGGTCATGGAGGCCACGGTGGTTTCCATGGTGGCGGCTTCGGCTCAGGTAAAGGCGGCGGCTTTGGCGGCTTTTCAGGCGGAGGCGGCTCATTCGGTGGCGGCGGTGCAGGCCGTGGATTTTAACTTTAAGGAGTAATTTACTTGTCTCAGAATTTCAACGAAAAGGATTACGGCGGTTATTTCGAATCCTTGGAAAAACAACTTAATAAGCCTACTCCTTCTCGTGAAGTCAAGGAAACAAAAACACCTCTTCCAAAAAGAAGAGGTGTTTATAAGGTTTTCAGATTAAGAAAAGGTGTTATTGCCTTAGGGTTGGCTATGGTTTTAATTGTTAGTGCAGTTTTTATTTTCACGGGTGAAAAACCAAAAGTCGAGCCTGAAGAGACTAAAAAAACTGAGATAGAGGCTGAAAAGGAAACAAAATATAAATTTGTTCCCATTATCTTTTCTAATCAAACAACCTCAATTCCATCTGAAAATGATGCCCAAACGGCAGTAATAATAAATCTTAAAGAGAACAAGGTTATAGCAGAAAGAGATGCTCATAAAAGAGTTTTCCCCGCTTCAACTACTAAGATTATGACACTTTTGATAGCGGCAGAAAATATAAAAGATTTAAATGATACCTTTACTATGACTTTGGAAATAACCGACCCGCTTTATGTTGCCGAAGCTTCTGTTGCAGGATTTTTAAACGGCGAGGTGGTTAATATGAAGGACTTGCTTTACGGCTGCATTCTCCCCTCGGGTGCAGATGCGGCAACCGCCCTTGCTATAAAGACTGCGGGAAGCGAAGAAAATTTCGTTAAGCTTATGAACGAAAAGGTAAAGGAATTGGGACTTGAAAACACCAATTTCACCAATGTTACAGGTCTTCATAATGAGAAGAACTATTCCTCGGCTTATGATATGGCTTCAATTTTAAAAGCAGCTTTAGGAAATGATATTTGCCGCGAGGTGCTTTCAACCTATCGGTATACAACTGCCAAAACCCCACAAAACCCTGAGGGCATTCCCCTTTCGAGCACCCTTTTCGATTATATGTATGGAACAGAGCCCGAAACTGCAACCATTTTAGGCGGTAAAACAGGCTTTGTTAACGAATCGGGTTATTGCATTGCCTCTTACGGTAAAGCAAACGAAAGCGGTAGCGAATATATCGTTGTTACCCTCGGCAACTCTTCAAAATGGCCCGCATTCCACGGACAAATAGCATTATATAAACAATTCGCAAAATAAAATCTTAACTGATATGGGTGATAGTATCGTTTAAACGGATAAGAGATTTACGTGAAGATAATGACCTTTCACAAAAGAAAATGGCTGAATATTTGCAAATTCATCAAACAACATATTCGGATTATGAAATTGGAAATTTAAATGTTCCGGTTTAAGTCCTAATTAGATTGGCAAAATTTTATAAAACAAGTATCGACTATTTAGTTGGCTTGACAGATAATCCAACACCCTACAAATAGTAAAAGGACGGCTTTTGCCGTCCTTTAATTATGAATTAAACTGAAACTCATTTTCCTTAAAGGTGCAGATAACATCTGTGCCTTTTTTTATTGAGCCATCAAGAATTTTTTCGCTTAAAGCATCCTCAATTTTACTCTGGATTTCTCTTCTAAGCGGTCTTGCACCGTAAACCTCATCAAAGCCCTTTTCAGCAAGTGCCTGCTTTACAGAATCATCCCAGCTAAAGCTAATATTTAAATTTTTAAGCCTTTCTGCCAAGTTTTTAAGCATATTATTTGCAATCTCGCCGATTTCAGATTTTGAAAGCTTTGTGAAAACGATAATATCATCAACACGGTTCAAAAACTCGGGGCGGAAGGTTGCCTTAAGCTCTTCTAAAACCTGAGTTTTAATATCTGAGGTTTCGCCCGTTTCCCCAAATCCGAAGCTTATTTTCTTTTCGGTCAGCTTCCTTGCTCCAACATTGGAGGTCATAATAATAACCGTGTTTTTAAAATCGACCCGTCTTCCTTGGGAATCGGTTAAAATACCATCCTCAAGAATTTGAAGAAGCATATTGAAAACATCGGGGTGAGCCTTTTCAATTTCATCGAAAAGAACAACGGAATATGGGTTTCTTCTTACCTTTTCTGTAAGCTGACCGCCCTCTTCAAATCCGACATATCCAGGCGGTGAGCCAACAAGACGAGATACCGTATGCTTTTCCATATATTCCGACATATCAAGTCTTATCATCATATTTTCGCTGCCGAAAAGTGCATCCGCCAATGCCTTACAGAGCTCGGTTTTACCAACACCCGTAGGACCTGAGAAGATAAAAGAGCCTATCGGTCTTTTAGGGTCCTTAAGCCCTACTCTGCCTCTTCTGATAGCCTTTGCAACTGCAGTTACTGCCTCATCCTGACCGATAACCCTGTTATGAAGCTCACTTTCAAGCTTTAAGAGTCGTTCACTCTCTTCCTCGGTTAGCTGAGATACAGGAACACCGGTCCAGGAAGAGATAATATTCGCAATATCTTCTTCCCCTACTTCGCCGTTTATATGACCTTGTTTTTCCTGCCATTTTTCCTTTTCAGCATCATATTTTTCACGAAGTCGCATTGCAGCATCTCTGAGTGCCGCCGCACGCTCGAATTCTTCAGAGGCTATTGCCTCATCCTTTTCGCTCTCGGCACTTTCCATCTGCTCTTCAAGTTCTTTAAGCTCTTTCGGAACAGAACTTGAAGAAAGTCTTACCCTTGAGGAAGCCTCGTCTATAAGGTCGATTGCCTTATCAGGCAAAAATCTATCGTTTATATAACGTGCGGAAAGCTTAACAGCAGAAATGAGTGCCTCATCGGTTATTTTAACCTTGTGATGAGCCTCATATTTGTCCCTTAGTCCCTTTAAGATAAGAATTGCGTCCTCTTCACCAGGTTCTGAAACAGTTACAGGCTGAAATCTTCTCTCAAGTGCAGAATCCTTTTCGATATTCTTTCTATATTCCGAAATAGTTGTAGCACCGATTAACTGAAACTCTCCTCTTGCCAAAGATGGCTTCAGAATATTTGCAGCATCGGTTGCACCCTCGGCAGAACCTGCACCTATGAGGGTATGCACCTCATCAATAAATAGAATTATATTTTTATTCTTTATAACCTCATCAACAACCGCTTTGATTCTTTCTTCAAAATCCCCTCGGTATTTAGTTCCCGCAACCATACCCGTTAAATTGAGGGTGAAAACCCTTTTGCCTGCCAGAATATCGGGAACATCGCCGCTAACGATTTTTTGAGCTAATCCTTCAACAACCGCAGTTTTACCAACACCCGGCTCACCTATAAGACAAGGATTATTCTTTGTCCTTCGGCAGAGAATCTGGATAACCCTTTCGATTTCCTTTTCTCTTCCGATAACGGGGTCAAGATTTCCTTTTTCAGCCTCTGAAGTAAGGTCTGTTCCGAACTTCGAAAGATTATCAAGCTTTTGCTTGGAAGAGGAACTGTTCTGCTTTGCTGCTGCCTTTATATCAAGGCCTGAGGCGGTGAAAGCATCGCTCGTAATATTTGCAATATCTATACCAAGGCTTGATAAAAGGCGAATTGCGAAGTTATCGCTATCGCTTAAAATTCCAATAAGCAGATGCTCGGTTCCAACGAACTTTTTGCCCATTTCCCCTGCCTGACTCATAGCATTTTCAATCACCTTTTTGCAGCGGGGAGTAAAGTAATCGGGGGAAAGCTTTGTTGGAGTTCCGCAACCAATTTCCATTTTTACAACCTCTTCGAACTTTTCGGTTGTAACACCCTTTTTATTAAGCACCGCCGCAGCAACACCGCTGCCGATACGAAGCAGTCCTAAAAGCAAATGTTCACTTCCTATATAGGTATGTCCCATTTGTTCAGCGGCAGAAATCGCCTCATTCAAGGCTTCGTTTGCTTTGGAAGTGAAGCCTGTGAAATTATATTTCATTATAAAACCTCCTTAATTAAGGGTTTCCCTTATAGCCGATGCCCTGCAAATATCCCTTTCCTCAGGTTGCATTTCGCCGTAAGCCTTCATCAGCATAAATTTTTGATTGCTTATTAAAAGCTGTATCGGGTTTATTTCCTCTTTGATTATGCCCATATCTATACCAAGTTTAATCTGCGAAAGTAAATTTATCATTTCTCTGCTGCTTAGCATTCGGCAGTTTTTAAGAAGCCCTAAGGCTCTGTATGCCATATCCTCAACCTTTAAGGTGTTAAGCGAAGCTCTGAGATTTTCTTCCTTTTCGATAATTCTTGCTGTTATGCTTTTGAGATTATCAAGGGCGTTTTTCTCGCTAAGACCTAAGGTTATCTGATTTGAAATCTGATAAAGCGAGCCCTCTGCCTTTGAGCCCTCGCCATACATTCCTCTGACCGTGAAACCGATTTTGTTTACAGTATCACTTAGTGTTGCTATTTCGCCGTTCGATTCGCATACCGGCAGATGAAGCATTAAAGAGGCTCTGAGCCCTGTGCCTAAATTAGTTGGACACTCGGTTAAAAAGCCCAATTCTTCATCAAAGGCAAAGTGAAGACCGCCATCAAGCAGAGAGTCAATTCTTTCGGCGATATCATAAGCCTCGCCGAGTCTCATACCGCCTAAAATCACCTGAATTCTTATATGATCCTCCTCGCCTATCATTATACTTATGCTTTCATCATTCGAGAGTATGATAGCCGAATTTCTGCCGTTTTTAGCAAACTCAGGGCTTATAATATGCCTTTCAACCATAGCGTTAATTTCATTTTCGGGAATGGAAGCCATTTCTATAAAATTAAGGCTTTTAGCAAAGGGGGTATTGCTGTCATAAATCACCGATTTAACCCTTGCCTTCAGTTCTTCAAGCTGTTCTTTCGTCATACAAGACGGAAAAGGAATTCCGCTTAAATTTCTCGCAAGTCTCACTCTCGTACTAATAACGATACCGTTTTTCTCATTGTACCAGTTACTCATTTCCCTTTCCCTCCATTTCTCTTATTTTATCCCTTATAACCGCCGCTTGCTCATATTTTTCCTCACTCACAAGGCGGTTTAGCTCAAGCCTTAAATCTTCTATTGTTTCCTTCTCAGGTTTTACCATAAGCGGTGCTCTGCAAGGCACTTTTCCTGCATGCTTAGTACTGCCGTGCACCCTTTTAAGATAGGGCAAAAGCTCTGAATTAAAGGTTTTATAACACTCAGCACAGCCAACTCTGCCAGTTCTCGCAATATCATTAAAGGTTAAATTACAAACGGGGCATCTTTTTGCCGAGGAAACAGGCATACTCGGTGCCTCGCCGAACATTGAAGCTAACATAGAGGTTAAAGAGTTATGACCGAAATCATTATAGCCCTCCTCTTTAGCACAGCTGCTGCAAAGATTTTTTTCACTTACAACACCGTTAACAACCGAACGGATATGAGTTGTTGCTTGATTTTTTCCGCATTTTTCACATAACATAATAAATTCTTCTTTCAAATTAAATTTGGGTTAAAAGCATCTGCTTTAATATTGCGGCTCGAAGACTATCTCTTAAAGGAGTTGGAACGCTGCCCATAACCGAGCCCGATACCGCCGCCGCCATAACATGAGCCGTTTCTCTGGAAACTAATCCCGCTTCAAGACAGTTTTCAATAACTATTCTCGTGCTCATATTATCAATACTCTCTCCAATAGAGTTTATTATATGCATAAGTGCCGAGGATGAATTAAGCATAACCCTCTTAATTCTTATATAACCGCCGCCGCCTCTGCGGCTTTCGATTATATATCCGTGCTCAGGGGTGAAACGGGATGATAAAACATAGTTAATCTGACTTGGAGCACAACCGATTATTCCTGCAAATTCATTTCGCTGAATTTCGGCGGTGTTCTCCCCCGATTCATTAAGCATTCTTATAATTTCTCTGGTTATTAAATCGCTCATTCTCATTTTTAAGCACCTCTTTTTGACCTTTCCTGACTTTTATTATACACTAAAGTCAGGAAAAGTCAAGAATTGATTTTAAAAATGTTTTTAAAAATTTTTTCAAACCTTGTAACACACTACCTTGAAATTGCATAGTATGTGATGAAAACAGAAAAGGAGGTTTTCTTAAATGTGTAACTTTGGTGGAAATAACTGTTCTTGGATAATCATTCTTATCCTCATCCTCTTCTGCTGCGGCGGTTGCGGTAACACAGCTAACACTAACGGCTGCGGTTGCGGCTGCGAAAACAACTGCGGTTGCTGCTAATCCATAGCACGAAAAAACGGATA
>JAZSEU010000076.1:0-1916 GCA_045531855.1 Acutalibacteraceae bacterium | reverse complement strand
ACCCTGTTAAATAAAATTTGGGGAGAAGAAAAAACAGATATTGTTCCAGCCTTAATATTGTTATCAACCTTGGAAATAATCGTTCCGTCTTCCTTAACATCGTAACAACTGCATACAACTATATCGCTGTTTTCTTTCTTTGCTGTTTCCGCCAAAAGCTCTATGCAGTTTGGGGCAATATAATCATCACTGTCTAAAAAAGCGATATATTCACCGTTAGCTTTTTCAATACCAAAATTTCTCGCACCGCCTTGACCGCTGTTTTCAATAGTAAAGCTTTTGAAATTAGGGTACTTTTCAACATATCTTTCAATGATTTCAGGGCAAGAATCGGTGCTTCCATCATTAACAATTATAACTTCGGTTTCTTTATAGGTCTGGCAACTTACAGAATCAAGACACCTTTCCAAAAAATCTTCAACATTATAAACAGGAATAACTATACTTACAAGCATTTCTTTCTCCTCTTAAGCTATTTTTTTGCCAAAAAACTTTTTTATAACACCGAAAATCTTTTCAAGAATTATACTTAAAATCTGATTTCGGGTGATTAGCATAATAGCAAAATAGATTCCGACACCTGCTATTAGCTCTAATAATAATTTAATTACGGTTGTAACATTTATAAGTGCTACAAGTCTTACAACGAAATACATAATAACTGATGCCAACATAACCCATATATTATCCTTTAATATTCGGGGCAAATTCAGTATATCCCTTACGTTCCAATAAGAAATAGCAAGAACCGCAATCTCTGCAATAATTGACGAAATGCAGGCTGCAACAATCCCAAGACTTGGAATTAAAGCTATATTAACCAACACATTTACAACCGCTCCAACAGTTGTTGCTATGGTATAAATCCTTTCCTTGCCCATCGGCATAAGAAGCTGAACACCCAAAATGCTGTTAATCGACATTGTGAGCATTAAAACGCTTAATATTTTAAGTGTTGGAACAACCTCAAGATATTCATTTCCTAAGAAGAAAGGAATAAAATCATCTGCAACACCTAAAATTCCAAATGTTGCAGGAAAAGCCAAAAATAAATTGAAATTAAAGGATTTTCCGATATACTCCCTAATTCCCTCTTTGTCTTTACTTGCTGTAAGATTTGCCACTCTCGCCATCATTGCATAACCTACCGACTGCAATATGGCTGTTACCATTCTTACCAGTCTCTGAGCCTGGTCATAAATACTAACATTATCAGTATTGGTCATCCAGCCAAGCATACTTCTATCAAGCAAGGCATAAACATAGTTCATCGCCTGAGGTATAAACAAGGTTATACAGGGCTTGATATGCGAAAGCGGTCTAACCTTTTTAATAAGCTTTATGTTTATATATTTCGGCAGATAATAAAGCATTATAAGGTTGCCTAAAAATGCACTTATAACCGTAAAGAAAATATAAAGATATAAGTCTGAAGGCTTTCTGATGAATAAAAATAGTGCTGCAACAAATAAAAGCTTAACAACAAGATTTCTTATGGTTACCTTTTTAAAATCTTCAACTCCCTGATAAAACCAGGAAATATCAATTCCGTTAGCTACTATATTTATAATATGAATACGGTAAATAAAAGCAAACTCATTATTGATACAAAGCACAGGAATATAAACCGCAAGTGTTGCAACCATAAGAATAAGTTTTAATAATATAATTTCGCCCGTTGCCTTTGCAAGCTTTTCTTCATCATCACTGACATAAGCAATCTTTCTGATTCCGTGAAGAGAAGTTCCCAATGAGCCAATAATTATAAAATATGTTACGATGCTCTCAGTAAAAGAATGTATACCGTTTGAATGAAGTCCCAGAGTTCTTGCAACGAACGGTGTTGTGATAATCGGCAACACTGTTGCAATAATCTGATAGAGCATATTATAAAAGACGTTTTCGGTTAAAGTTCT
>JAZSEU010000073.1:0-2427 GCA_045531855.1 Acutalibacteraceae bacterium | reverse complement strand
CTGCAGATGAAAGTGCTTTTAAGGAAGAAGTAAAAGAAAAGGTTTATGCCTTTGCAGAAACTAAATTACCAGAGTTTAGTGATGATATTAAGAAACAGCTTGATACTCTTGTCGAGCTTTGCTGTGAGAGATATATGCGATATGCAACCCCTAAGGTATTGCAGTATGTTGGAAATTATTGCGGGAGACTTTCTGTTCCTGCTTTCACTGTCTCATTAGTAACTTTAAGTCTTGCAGCAGTTTCTTTCCTTTTTGTTCACAGAATGGAAAACAGCAAAAAAGCACTAAGAGTTGCATTTTTTTCTTCAGCTCTTTTAATTGGTGCTTTACCGGCGGGTATTCTTTTGTTTGCTAATATCAATAAAATCGGTATAACCTCAAAAGCATTATTTACTTTGATTTCTTCATTCATAAAAACTCCGCTATATATTATGATTATTATTGCAGTGATTATTGTTTTAGCGGTTATTTCGGAAATTGTTATCTCTAATAAAAAGGGCTGTAGTTAATACTACGGCTCTTTTTATTGCAAAATATTTTGGATTATGTTATTATATCTTGGAAAGGAAGGGTGAATATGGTTACAGATGTTATTGTTATCGGAGGGGGTGCAGCAGGTCTTTGTGCTGCAGTTTATCTCAAACAAAAAAATCCTTTATTAACCGTTAGAATTCTCGAGGCTTTGCCGAGGGTTGGCAAGAAGCTCTCATTAACAGGTAACGGTAGATGCAATATAACCAATAAGAATAATTCACTTTCCAACTTTCACGGTGAGAATATAGAGTTTGCAAGATATGCCCTTGAAAAATACGGCGAAACAGCCTCATTGGACTTTTTTGAAAATATAGGTGTACCTTTCATTTTCGAGGAGGATAAAGGCTATCCTGCCTCTTTACAGGCTTCATCTGTTGTTGATGCACTGCGTTTTGCAGCAGATAATCTTGGTATTATAACTAATACTGAGGCAAAGGTTGTTAATATCCAGATTCAAAGGGGTAAATATAAGGTTTCAACCGATAAGATGAGCTTTTTGGCTGAAAATATTGTTATTGCCTGTGGTTTGCTTTCGGGCGGAGATAGGCTTGGTAATGACGGAAGTATGTTAGAGCTTCTTAAAAAAGCTGGTTTTAAAGCTGTTAAAACCTCTCCCGCAATTGTTCAGGTCAAAACGGTTAATGATATAGCAAAACAACTAAAGGGAATAAAGGTTGATGCTTTGGTTTCCCTCGTTATAAATGGCAGTGTTTCAAGAAAAGAGTTTGGTGAAGTTCTTTTCTGTGATTACGGGCTTTCGGGTCCTGCCGTTATGCAGGTTTCCCGTGAGATTTCGAGAACAAAAAATGAGTGCGAAATTTCACTTGATATAATGCCTGATATCGACTATTCTCATCTTTTTAGTTCCCTTATCAAAAGGCGTTCTAATTTAGGTTATAGAGCACTCGAAGAGTTTTTGACTGGAATGCTCAACAAACGCTTGGGACAGGTTATAATCAAATCCTCAGGGCTTAAACTTAGCAAAAAGGCTGAAACCTTAACCGATAAAAATCTTGAGGAAATAGCAAGACTTATCAAAGATTTCAGATTTAAGGCTACGGGAACAACAGGTTATTCCAACTCTCAGGTTACTGCAGGCGGACTTGATACTACTCAGTTTGATGAAAAAACTATGGAAGCTAAGTCTAATAAGGGCCTTTATGCTATCGGAGAAATTCTTGATATTGACGGCGATTGCGGCGGTTTTAATCTTAAATGGGCATGGGCGAGTGCCATTTGTGCCGCTGAATCAATCTTAAGAGGCTATAAAAAATGATACTTTTAAATAATGTTAGTCTACCGCTGAATACCGATTTTAATGATTTGGTTTCTACTGCTTCAAGAGAGCTGAGAGTTCCTGTTTCTAACATAAAATCAGCTGAACTTCACAGAAAATCGGTTGATGCCAGAAAAAAGAACAATGTTCATTTTTGCTGTTCGATTTTGGTTGAAGTTTTAGAAAATGAAGCTAAAATCATTTCAAAAATCAAAAATGCAAATAAATATGAATATAAGCCTTACGTTTTTAAAAAGGCTTTAAAATCTTTCAAAAATAGACCTGTTATTGCGGGCTTTGGCCCGGCGGGTATGTTTGCAGCCCTTACCCTTGCAAGAGCGGGACTTCGTCCTTTAGTGCTTGAAAGGGGAGCAGAGGTTGATAAAAGAAAACAAGCGGTTGAAGATTTCTTCAACGGCGAAAAGCTTGACCTTAAAACCAATGTTCAGTTTGGTGAAGGGGGAGCCGGCACCTTTTCGGACGGAAAGCTTAATACGGGTATTAAAAATCCACGTTCAAGGGTTGTTTTAGAGGTATTTGCTTCTCACGGAGCACCTCAAAAAATCTTAACTGATGCAAAGCCCCATATCGGCACCGATATTCTGGTAAATGTTGTT
>JAZSEU010000047.1:0-7097 GCA_045531855.1 Acutalibacteraceae bacterium | reverse complement strand
TATTAACCGCAGTTAATAAAGCGACCGCATATTTTGACCTATTTGTCAAGTGTTTTTTTAGAATTCAATAAATGTTTTTTGCAAAAAAATAACCAGGCTCATTTCTGAACTTGGTTATTTTTCTTAACTTAATGGTATTGCCCTACAGGGTGCTTTTTTTATTAAAGTATAATTGATTCTCCGCTCATTTCTTCAGGCTTATCAAGGCCTAAAAGTTTAATGATTGTTGGGGAAATATCGCAGAGCTTTCCGCCCTCACGAAGCTTACAGTCCTTTCCGATAACCGAGAAGGGAACAGGGTTGGTTGTGTGAGCGGTAAAGGGTGAGCCATCGGTATCGAGCATACGGTCAGCGTTACCGTGGTCAGCGGTGAGAAGCATAACGCCCTTCATTTTAAGAACAGACTCCTTAACTCTTCCAACACAGGTATCAACCGTTTCAACCGCCTTAACTGCGGCATCGAAAAAGCCTGTATGGCCTACCATATCGCAGTTTGCAAAGTTGAGAATGACAACATCATATTTGCCGCTTTCAATAGCCTCGCAAACCTTATCGCAAACCGGCTCGGCACTCATTTCAGGCTGAAGGTCATAGGTTGCAACCTTGGGGGAGTTAACAAGAATTCTGTCCTCTCCCTCAAACATAACCTCACGTCCTCCGTTGAAGAAGAATGTTACATGGGCATATTTCTCGGTTTCTGCAATTCTAAGCTGAGTCATACCTTTTTTAGAGAGGTATTCGCCAAGTGTGTTATTTAAGGTCTGGGGCTTGAATGCAACCTCAACGTTGGGCATAGAAGCATCGTACTGTGTAAAGCATACGTAGGTTACATTCTGTCTGCCGCCACGTCTTGTAAAGCCTGCAAAATCATCATCAACAAAGGTTCTTGTGATTTCTCTTGCTCTATCGGGACGGAAGTTGAAGAAAATAACACTGTCATTTGTTTTGATTCGCTCGGTATTTGCAACAACTGTTGGCAAAACAAACTCATCGGTAATGTTTTTGCCTTCTTCATCAATCTGAGTGTAGGATTCTCTTACAGCAGAAGCGGCATCAGCAGTTTGAACACCCTCGCCATAAACCAAAGCAGCGTAAGCCTTTTCAACTCTTTCCCAACGGTTATCTCTATCCATTCCGTAGAATCTGCCGAGAACGGTTGCAAGCTTTCCGCAACCGATTTCATTAAGCTTTGCATTTAACTCATCAATGAAATCTGCAGCACTTGAAGGGGGAACATCTCTGCCATCTAAAAGGGCATGGATATAAACCTTTTCAAGACCATTTTTCTTAGCAAGCTCTACAAGGGCATAAAGATGCTCATTATGAGAGTGAACTCCGCCGTTGGATAAAAGTCCCATAAGGTGAAGTGCGCTATTATTCGCCTTGCAGTTTTCTACTGCCTTTAAGAAAGCGGGGTTTGTAAAGAAATCACCGTCTTTAATCGACTTGGTGATTCGGGTTAATTCCTGATAAACAACCCTACCTGCACCGATATTTGTATGACCTACCTCGCTGTTACCCATCTGACCGTCAGGCAGACCAACATCCATTCCCGAAGCTCCGATTTCGGTTGTTGGGCATTCGGTGAATATTTTATCAAGGCAAGGGGTAGCGGCGGCTTCAATGGCATTTCCGTTTTTTTCAGGATTAAAGCCAAAGCCATCCATAATAGTTAAAACTATAGGTTTTTTCATATTGTTTCTCTCCGATTACTTAGAAGCAGCTTTAACGATAACTGCAAAATCTTCAGCTTTAAGTGAAGCACCGCCGATAAGACCGCCGTCAACATTAACTTTTGCTACTAACTCGTCTGCGTTCTTAGCGTTCATAGAGCCGCCGTACTGAATGGTAACAGTCTCAGCAACCTCTTTGCCGTAAACCTCGGCAATAGCCTCACGAACATATCCGTTGCCCTCATCTGCCTGGTCTGCAGTAGCGGTAACGCCTGTACCAATAGCCCAAACAGGCTCGTAAGCTATGATGATATTCTTAAGCTGTTCAGCCGAAACATTTGTAAGAGCCATTTTGGTCTGATATTTAAGAAGAGTTTCGGTGTAGCCAAGCTCTCTCTGCTCCAAGGTTTCGCCAACGCAAACAATAGCGGTAAGACCTGCGTTAACTGCAGCCAATGTGCGAAGGTTAACGGTCTGGTCGGTTTCGCCAAAGTACTGTCTTCTCTCGCTATGACCGATAACAACATACTTAACTCCCGACTCTACAAGCATCTGAGCGGAAATTTCGCCTGTGTATGCACCGGAAGCCTTGAAGTGAACATTCTCAGCACCGATTTCAATATTGGAGTCCTTAGCTGCCTCAACAGCGGCAGGGATATCAATAAAGGGAACGCAAAGAACAACCTTGCAGTCAGCACCCTCAATTAAGGGCTTCATTTCGTTGATGAGAGCGGTAGTCTCAGCGGGGGTTTTGTTCATTTTCCAGTTGCCTGCGATAACAGCGGCACGAGTAGCTTTATTCATTTTTATTTCTCCTTTTTACACAAATGTAGGGCGAATTAACGCCCTACAAAAAATTTTATTATTTATCGTTGAGTGCTGTGATACCGGGAAGCTCTTTGCCCTCGAGGAACTCAAGAGAAGCACCGCCGCCTGTAGAAATATGGGTCATCTTATCGCCGAAGCCCAAGGTGTTAACTGCTGCTGCAGAGTCGCCACCGCCGATAACGGTAACAGCATCGGTCTCAGCAAGGCTCTTAGCAACTGCGATAGTACCCATTGCAAGAGTCGGATTTTCAAATACGCCCATAGGTCCGTTCCAGACAACAGTCTTAGCATTTTTAACCTCAGCAGCATAAAGCTCAGCGGTCTTAGTGCCGATATCAAGGCTCATATAGTCAGCAGGAATCTTATCAGCGTCAACAACGGTTACTTCGATAGGAGCATCAATCGGGTCGGGGAAGTTCTTAGCAATTGTGCAGTCAATCGGGAGAAGAATCTTAACGCCCTTTTCCTCAGCCTTAGCCATCATATCACGGCAATAATCAATCTTGCTCTCATCAATAAGAGAGGTACCAACACCATAACCCTTAGCAGCCAAGAAGGTATAAGCCATACCGCCGCCGATGATAAGGGTATCAGCCTTGGTAAGAAGATTTTCGATAACGGGAAGCTTGCTGTCAACCTTAGCACCGCCCAAAATGCAAACAAAGGGGCGAACGGGGGTTTCAACAGCGTTTCCTAAATATTTAAGCTCTTTGCCGATAAGGTAACCGGCAACTGCCTCTTTAACGTGAGATACAACACCAACAGTTGAGCAATGAGCTCTGTGAGCAGTACCGAAAGCATCGTTAACGAAGATATCAGCCAAAGAGCCAAGCTCAGCAGAGAAAGCCTCGCCGTTTTTGGTCTCTTCTGCACGGTAACGGGTGTTCTCGAGAAGAACAACATCGCCGTCCTGCATTTTTTCAACTGCAGCCTTTGCGTTTTCGCCAACAACATTATCGTCAGCCGCAAAAACAACCTCTTTACCGAGCTTCTCAGAAAGAGCCTTAGCTACGGGAGCCAAGGAAAGCTCAGGCTTGGGCTCACCCTTCGGTTTGCCAAGGTGAGAGCAGAGGATAACTCTTCCGCCATCAGAAATCAGCTTTTTGATGGTGGGGAGAGCCGCATTGATGCGGTTTTCATCGGTGATTACGCCGTTTTTAAGCGGCACGTTGAAGTCGCAACGAACAAGAACCTTCTGGCCTTTAACGTTGATATCATCAACAGTCTTTTTGTTAAGAGCGTTCATTAGAATACATCCTTTCAAAGATTGTTAAAAATTTACTAATCTTATTTTACCACATTTTGCTCATTTTTCAACATAAATTTTATTATATGAGTGTAAAATTATTCGCCGTCTTCCCATTTATAATTATGCAATTGTCCAAAATTCTCAAGTTCGGGGTAATCCCATTGTCTGAGAGCTTCATAAACTGCTATCGCAACCGAGTTTGAAAGGTTTAAGCTTCTTATATCGTGCTGCATAGGAATTCTAACGCACTTATCAGGATTTTTAAGCAAAAGCTCTTCGGGAAGCCCCTTTGTTTCCTTGCCGAAAAGTAGGTAACAGTTATCGGGGTAGGAAACTTCGGAATGGGTGTGTCGGGCTTTGGTTGTATAAAAGAAAAATTCACCATTATTTTTCTCAAAAAACTCATTTATATCCTTATAATAGGAAATATCGAGGTATTGCCAGTAATCAAGACCTGCTCTTTTGAGCTTTTTATCATCAATTTTAAAGCCCATAGGCCCAACTAAGTGAAGCCTTGCTCCCGTTGCGGCACAGGTACGGGCAACATTGCCTGTGTTCTGAGGTATTTCAGGCTCAACCATAACAATATTAAGTTTCATAAATTATCACCATATCTATTATATAATCTTAAAAAGACTTGTCAAGGAAGTAATTTGGTTATATAATGGTTGCGGTGATGAAAATGAAAAAATATGAAGGCATTTTAAAAAGAGTAAGAGAAGTGGAAGAAAAAAGAGGCATAAGCTATGCAAAAACAGATGGCAAGCTATATAAAGGAATAAAAATAGTTCATATTATATCGGCAGTCTGGGCACTCATTACGAACACCTTATTTGTTCTGAGTGTTTGGGTTAACTTTGCGGGTACAGAAAAAATGGCAGAGCTTCAGGGCATTATTATAACCGTTTCGGTTTGCAGCGTTTTAATTATTGCGGCTATGGTGCTTAACAAGCTTAAGGTTTATATTGTGGGAGCGGTTTTAAGCGTTATCCCCTCTGTTTTGCTGATTTTAACCTTTGGAAGAGAGCTTAGTGATGCTCTCGGCTTTTGGGGATTCAAGCCCGTTTTTTATTGGAGGCATTTAATTCCGTTAGCCCTTGCGATTATAACAATGGTATGGCTTTTGATAATCGCTCTCAGAGAAAGGGTTAAAACCGATAAGCTTTATAAAAAGGTTACAGCAGGACTTTATGAAACATTCAGTCATAAAGCAGATGCAACCGAGGTTAGTGATGAGGAATGGGAAGAGTTTTTAAAAACTTATAACCCATAAAAAATATGAAAGACAATACAGTATTTAATATAATAGCGAGGCTTGAAACCGATTTTCCAACCAAGTTTGGAATACCGAGGCAAAGCGGTCTTGTGAAATCGCTTAAAGCCAGAATAATTTTTGAGCCCGAATATAGAGAGAGGGAAGCCTTAAGAGGACTCGAGGGATATTCTCATCTCTGGATTCTTTGGAAGTTTTCTGAAAATGTACAAAAGGACTGGTCGCCAACAGTACGTCCGCCAAGACTCGGCGGAAATAAGCGAATGGGAGTTTTCGCAACCCGTTCGCCATATAGACCAAACCCTATCGGTCTTTCTTCAGTTAAGATTGAAAGAATAATTGAAACGGGTGATAAGGGTCCCGTTATTGAGGTTTCGGGAGCGGATATTTTAGATGGCACCCCGATTTATGATATAAAACCCTATATTGCATATACCGATTCTCATCCCGAGGCTTTGGGAGGGTTTTCTAAAGAGGTTTTTGAAAACAGACTGAGGGTAAAATTCAGCGAGGGAATAGAAGAAAATCTTGAAAGCGAAGTTTTAAGCCCCTTAAAAGAAATTTTGGAAAACGACCCAAGACCTGCTTATCAGAACGACCCCGAGAGAATTTATAGTTTTGAATTTTGTGATTATAAAGTTAAATTTAAAGTTAATAATGATGAGCTGATGGTTATATCGGCAGAAAAGACCTTAAGTGATTAAGGTCTTTGTTTTTTGAAAATGCCAAAAATGTAAAATCTTGTCAAAATCAAGGGTTTTCGTTTGTCAAAAAGGGTCAAATTATGGCAGAAGCATAGAATTTTTTGTAAAAATTCTATTTATTTTGGAATTTTGCTTGCATTTAAAGGAAATATATGGTAACATATGTAAAAAGAAAATGTAGGAGGAAATTTTTGATGGAAAAGAAACTAAAAATAGTTATTGCTGACGAAGGCTCGGAACTTTCAAAGAATTGTGCTAAAACTTTTAAGGCTTACGGTATGACTGTGTCGCTTTGTGAAAAAGACGGGCGAAAGGTTATAGAGCTTATAAAGAAAGAAAAGCCTGATATTGTGCTTGCGGATGTTTTCATGCCCAATATTGATATTTTGGGAGTGCTAAGTGCTTTAAAGGAGATGGACAGTAAGGACAGGCCAATGGTTATGGCAATGTCCAACTTCGATAACCCTATGCTCGAAAAGGAAGCATTATCTGCAGGAGCGACATATTATTTTCTGAAACCTTTTGATATAAATACGGTTGCCGAAAGAATAATTCAGCTTTCAGGTTGGAAGAATGAGAAAGCACCGCTTGTTGTTAAAAGCAATGTTTTAACCGACCCTGAGCTTGAGCTTATGGTAACTGAAATTATTCATCAAATAGGTGTTCCTGCTCATATAAAGGGATACCATTATTTAAGAGAAGCAATCGTGCTTTCGGTTAAGAATAGCGAAATAGTAAATTCTGTAACAAAGCTTTTATATCCGACTGTTGCCAAAAGCCATTCAACAACTGCTTCAAGGGTTGAAAGGGCTATCCGACACGCTATTGAGGTTGCTTGGGACAGGGGAGATATAGATGTTCTTAATTCCTATTTCGGATACACTATCCAAAATGATAGGGGCAAGCCTACTAATAGTGAGTTTATTGCAATGATAAGCGATAAGCTACGACTTAAACTTAAGATTGGATAGTACATAATTTTAAAAAAATTAAAATTAGTACTTGATTTCGCAAAAAGAATGTGATATTATACTATGGCGGTTGAAAAACACCGTTCTTTGCGCTGATAGCTCAGCTGGATAGAGCGTCTGGCTACGGACCAGAAGGTCGGGAGTTCGAATCTTCTTCAGCGCGCCAAAAATAAGACAGTCAATAGACTGTCTTATTTTTTATCCATTGCGAAAGCAATGGTATATCATCAACGATAACGTTGCTATCGTTGTATCTCATCAGTCCATTAAGACTGTATATCACCACGTGAAGCGTGTATAAAAAAACTTTCGCAATGATGATATACAAAACTTCGTTTTGATGATATGCAATTCCTTGTGGAATTGATGATATACAACGGCAAGCCGTTGATTTTCCAC
>JAZSEU010000074.1:0-4377 GCA_045531855.1 Acutalibacteraceae bacterium | reverse complement strand
AAAATGCTTGCGTTATGGTATAGATTTCTTGGGTGATAAAAATGCCAAGACAAGCTCGAAGAAAAAGCGAGAGTGGAATATACCACATAATGCTCCGAGGAATTAATCAGCAACAAATTTTTGAAGACAGTGAAGACTGTGAAAAGTTTTTGCAAATTTTAAAAGACTGTAAGGCAATAAGCGAATATAAGCTATTCGCTTATTGCCTTATGGGTAATCATATTCATTTGCTTATCCAGGAGAGTAAGGAACCGATTGAGCAAGTGATGAAAAGACTTGCAACCCGATTCGTTTATTGGTATAATATTAAACACCAACGAGTCGGGCATTTGTTTCAGGATAGATTTAAAAGCGAACCTGTTGAAGATGATGCATATTTTATGACGGTTATCCGTTATATCCATCAAAATCCTGTAAAAGCCGGTTTATGTAAAAATGTATCTGACTATAAATACAGTAGCTATAATGCGTTCTTTAAAGATTGCGATTTAATAGATAAGGATTTTGTTTTAGGTGTTATTCCTATTGAATTATTTGAGAATTTTAATTCACAAAGTACAAATGATAAATGTTTGGAAATTGAAGATAAACCAATTGTTAGAGTAACGGACGAACAGGCACAGAAAATTATTTATAAATATTCTAAATGTAAATCAGTTGCAGAATTTCAAAAATTAAAATCCGTTTCAAAAGAAAAATGTATTACCAAGTTTCACGAAAAGGGAGTTTCAATTCGTCAAATCGCAAGATTGTGCGGAGAAACAAAGGGTATGGTTGAGAAATATCTAAGATTATCTTAAGGACACAGAACCGTCCCCTGTCTTCAGGACACAGTCCCCTGTCTTCCGTCCCCTGTCTTCCCGGTCCCCTGTCTTCCCGAACCGTCCCCTGTCTTCAAAGAAATTATCGCTGTTCGTGATGAGCTTGGACTTACTCAGTATAAATTCCCTTGGGAGGAATAACAAGATGGACATAAGAGCTGAATCACTTAAAAAACATTACGAATGGAATGGCAAAATCGAGGTCATTTCACGTGCCCCTATCAATTCAAGAGAGGACCTTTCGCTTGCATACACCCCCGGTGTTGCAGAGCCCTGTCTTGAAATAAACAAGGACACAAACAAATCTTATGAGCTTACCCGCCGTTCTAATCTTGTTGCAGTTGTTACTGACGGTACTGCTATTTTAGGGCTTGGCGATATTGGACCTGAAGCGGGTATGCCTGTTATGGAAGGTAAATGTGCACTATTTAAGGCATTCGCCGATGTTGACGCATTCCCACTTTGTATTAAGTCAAAGGATGTAGATGAAATTGTTCGTACCATCTATCTTCTTTCCGGCTCCTTTGGCGGAATCAATCTTGAGGACATCTCGGCACCCCGTTGCTTTGAGATAGAGCAGAAGCTTAAAGAGATATGCGATATCCCGATTTTCCACGATGACCAGCACGGCACCGCTATCGTTGTTGCCGCTGCCCTCATTAACGCACTAAAGCTTGTTAAAAAGGAAATCGGCAAGGTTAAGGTGGTTATCAACGGTGCGGGTTCTGCCGGAATTGCTATCGGTAAACATCTTATGAATATGGGTGTTAAGCATCTTACCTTCTGCGACCGCTTCGGCATTATCTGCGAGGGAGACGAAAACAACAATGCCGCACAGGAAGAGCTTTCTAAGGTTACTAACCTTGAGCACAAAAAGGGAATCCTTGCTGATGCTCTTGTAGGTGCCGATGTATTTATCGGTGTTTCCGCACCCAACCTTGTAACTAAGGAAATGGTAAAATCTATGGCGTCAGACTCCATTTTGTTCCCCATGGCAAACCCGACTCCTGAAATAATGCCCGATGTAGCTAAAGAAGCGGGTGCAAGAGTTGTTGGTACAGGACGTTCAGATTTTCCAAATCAAATAAACAATGTCCTTGCTTTCCCCGGTATTTTCCGTGGTGCACTTGATTGCAGAGCAAC
Organism: Acutalibacteraceae bacterium; assembly: GCA_045531855.1. Classification (GTDB taxonomy): domain Bacteria; phylum Bacillota; class Clostridia; order Oscillospirales; family Acutalibacteraceae; genus UBA737. The sequence continues at coordinate 2,413 of JAZSEU010000074.1, read as the reverse complement.
CTGCATTAACGAAGAAATGAAGGTTTCAACCTCCTTGGCTCTTGCTTCGCTTATTCCCGATGATGAAATAAGCGAGGATAATATCATTGTCCCCGCTCTTGATAAGAGGGTGGCTCAGGTAGTTGCTGAGGCCGTTATCAAAACTGCAAAAGAAACAGGGGTTGCAAGAATTTAATCCCGCCCCATTCATAACAAAAAAGCCGTGAAATTCACGGCTTTTTTATTATCCCACAAGCTATTTTACGATACTTCTCCACCAGATATATAAATTAACTTTGACTATATGATAGATATGTAGTACAATTAATATATCACGTAAAGTTTAAAAAGTGTTGTATTGTGCTAAACAAAAATTTCCTTATTGTTTTGCAAACATCCAAATTGAAAGGAAACAAAAATATGAAAAGAAAAAATGTGCTAATTTTTCCATCAAATGCAGTTGAAATTTATCAGTCGCTCAAATATAATATTCATTTTAAAGCTTTTGGTGCCTCTGCCATCAAAGACCATTCCTGTTTCATCTTCCCTAAAGACCAGCTAATAATTTCTAAACATTTATACATAACCGACCCGTTTTTTTTGGAGACTTTTAATGACATTCTTAATATGTGGAAAATAGATTACATCATTCCTTCACACGATACAATAGCTTGTTTTCTAATGGAAAATCAAGAAAAAATATCTTCCACGGTTGTTTGTTCTCCCAGCGAAACAGCAAAAATTGCCGAAAACAAAAAATTGACTTTTGAAACTTTAAAAGACGCCTATTACTATCCGCAAGTTTACTCTGACTTATCATCAATCAAGTTCCCCGTATTTCTAAAACCCTTTGTCGCCGCCGGTTCAAAAGGAACTTTAAAAGCAAACAACCTCGAAGAATTAAAACTCGCTTTACAGCGTAGAAATGACTTGTTGGTCTGTGAATATCTACCTGGTGAAGAATATACAATAGACTGTTTTACTGATAAAAAGGGAAACTTGATTTTTATCGGCCCTCGAACAAGGGAAAGAATTACCAACGGGGTAACTTTTCAATCTCATCGCGTAGAATTAACTGCAGAAATTGAAAACATCGCAAAGGATTTAAATAAACGTTTTGTTTTCCGTGGAGCCTGGTTTTTCCAGCTCAAACGAGATTGTAATGGAAAACTTAAATTTATGGAATTTTCTGTCAGGCAAGCCGGCACTATGTCTTTTTACAGACAACTTGGAATAAATTTCACACTTCTATCTTTGTTCGATTTTATGGACATGCCTGTCAAAATTCTCTTCAACAACCTCGATTTGCTTCTTGACAGGGGCACTGAAACCTTATACCATCTTGTGTTTGATTATGATACTATCTATTTAGATTATGATGATACCTTAATTGTTAACGATATGGTAAACACTACGATTATACAGCTAATATATCAAGCCCACAACGAAAAAAAGCAAGTTTGTTTATTGACAAAGCATATCGGTTCCTTGAAAAAATCTTTCGAACGTTTTTTTCTTTCAGAAAAAATGTTCGATGAAATCATTGTGATTGACCCTTCAAAAAGCAAAGCAGATTATATTAAAAGTAAAACCGCAATTTTCATTGATAATCATTTCCCGGAAAGACTTAATGTTCATGAAACTTGTGCTATTCCTGTATTTGATGTGGATGCAGTCGAATGCCTCATAAGTCGACGCACAATGTAATTCTAAAAAAAGCCGTGAAATTCACGGCTTTTTTATTATCCCACAAGCTATTTTTTCGCCCGCATCGCCTGATGGCTGAGTTTTGAAATCATCAGGCATATTATGAATTATAACTGTTTTCCCTATAATCTCCGAAACTTTAAATCTATCGGTTAAAACCTCAATATATGCTCTGTTCCCGCAAAGCATCAAGGGCGGCAGGTCGCCCGCATGATTAGGATGGGGAGTTCCTTTGGGGTTATAATGGCTTCCGCTATCTGAAAAAACTTCTCCCCCACAGGATGAACCCGAATGAATATGAAAACCGTAAAAACCGCTCTCGTTTTTTGGCAAATTTCTAATATCGGCAACCACCAAAATGCAACTACCTCTTTGATGAAATTCAACCTCACCAAAGGTTTGAGGTGTCTTTTCTCCACCTTTCACCAAAGCCCTCGCCCGAGGTATCAAAAACCCAAAATTCATACTATCACCTCTTATATACAGTATGTTTTAAAAGAGGTTTCGTGCATTAAGCTATATTGACAGGTAATATAAAAAATAAAATAATATCAAAAGTGGGGCGCGAAAAAATAAGACATTTTTATTGACTTTATTATCCATAAATGTTATAATCATTTTGCAATAGGGAGCTTGATGAAACTCAGGCTGAGAGGAAGTCCGTTTTTAACTATGACTTCGACCTTTAACCTGATGCAGATAATGCTGCCGTAGGGAAATACGAAAT
>JAZSEU010000019.1:0-4319 GCA_045531855.1 Acutalibacteraceae bacterium | reverse complement strand
AACATCAAGGGAGGTTGGCGTTAACTTAAAGCAGGGTTACAACGGCGACCTTACCGCTAAGCAGGCTGGTTCTATCGGCGGTCAGATGGTTAAGAAAATGATTGAGTCTTATGAAAACAGCATGAAATAAGACTTCTCATAAAGTTTTAACTCATTAGGCAAAAAAAGAGGCTCGGTTTCCGAGCCTCTTTTTTCACTTGACTGAAATGATTTAATATGATATATTTTTACTTGGAGTTAAAACTCTATTGAAAAGAATGTGATTATGGTAAAAATAATTAAGGACAAAAAAGCTCGTTGTTGGATCTGAATTTGCAGGTTTCCCTCCCAAAGAAGTTGATTCCAATCCTAACGATACCGATAATATATTAAAACACCGAAAGCCAAGGCTTTCGGTGTTTTTTTAATTCAGTTCATTTGCCATTTCATAAAATTTATAATAAATTCCCTTTTGGCTAAGAAGCTCTTCGTGGTTTCCCTCTTCCATAATTCCCTCATCGGTTAGAACTAAAATTCTATCCGATTTTTTTATGGTTGAGAGTCTATGGGCTATAGTTACTGTTGTTCTGCCCTCAGAAAGCTTGGCGAGTGATTTTGCAACCGCAAACTCACTCTCATTATCAAGAGCACTTGTTGCCTCATCAAGAATAATTATAGGCGGATTTTTAAGGAAAACTCTTGCGATACTTATTCTCTGCTTCTGACCGCCCGAGAGTTTAACTCCCCTCTCGCCTACATAGGTATCATATCCATCCTTAAGCTCGGTAATAAACTCATGTGCCCCTGCCTTTTTAGCAGCTTCTATAACCTCTTCCATAGAAGCGCCGGGCTTTCCGTATGAAATATTCTCATATACCGTACCCGAGAAAAGATATACATCCTGCTGAACAATTCCTATATTGTTTCTAAGGCTTTTAAGGGTGTATTCCTTAATATTTTTACCGTCAAGAGTGATTTCACCGCTTGTAACATCATAAAAACGGGGAATCAAATTGCAAAGGGTTGTTTTTCCGCCGCCAGACGGACCAACGAAAGCAATTTTCTCGCCACTCTTAATCGAAAGATTAAGACCCTTGAAAACTTTATTATGGTCATCAGGATATTCGAATGAAACATCCAGAAATTCGATATTTCCCTTGGGGTTTTTAAGCTCAACCGCATTTTCTTCATCAAAAATCTCTATATCTGCATCCATAATCTGCAAAAAGCGTTCAATTCCCGTAAGACCTCTTTGGAACTGCTCTGCAAATTCGATAATTCTTCGAACAGTTGCTATAAAGGTTGTAACATAAAGAAGATAGGCTACAAGGTCTCCGGGGGTTATAGCACCCTTTATCATAAAGATACTTCCCGCTATTACAACCGTTGCATACATAATACCGTCAAACATACGGGTTGTTGTTGAAAAAGCACCCATAAAACGATAGGAAAGTTTTTTGATTGAAAAGAAGTTTTTATTATCCTTCTCAAATTTCTCTTGTTCAACCTCTTCGTTGGCAAATGCCTTAACAACCTTCTGTCCAAGCAAGGAATCCTCAATTCGAGCATTAAGTTCACCGATTAACTGCCTTTGTTTTCTAAAGGTTTCTCGCATTTTTTTATTAAGGCTTCGGCAAATAACAACCATTATTGGAATAATCACAAATATTATGAGAGTTAGCGTAACATTGATATTAAGAAGAATAACAAAGGATACTATACCCTTTATTCCCGCTATAAAAAACTCCTCGGGACAATGATGCGAAAACTCGGTAACATCAAAAAGGTCGTTTGTAATTCTGCCCATTATCTGACCGACCTTAGTGTTGTTGAAATATGTATCCGAAAGCTTATGAAGATGGGCATAAGCATCCTTTCGCATATCGGTTTCAATCTTTGTTCCCATAACATGACCGATATACGCCATATAATAGTATGCCGCAGAATCTATTATTCGAAGCACGAAGTAAAGTAGTCCCACCCTTAGCACAAAGCCTATAGTAAGGGAAGCTAAATCATTTATTCCCCTGTTGGTTATTTCCTTCATAATAAGGGGTAGTATTATTTCGCATATAGTTGTTAGCGAAGCACAAAAAAGGTCGAATATAACGGTTGGGATATACCTTTTGTAATAAGGCATAAATCTGCCGATTAGTTCACCCGTTTTATATTTTCTTTCACTTTGCATCATATCACCTCGAATATTAGAATTTTATCACATTTTGAATATTCTTTCAACAAAAAACTGCACCAAAAGGTGCAGCTTCAAAGTTATTTAAAAGAATTATAATCTTTCTTTATTGTGAAATATGCCGCCTTTGGCTTGCGGTATTCATTAACAATACCATTTATAGTGTAACCCCGTCTTTAAAAATTGAAATCTCTTTATAGCCGTTAATTTCATTTTTGGTTTCTTCTCCCGATGCAACTTTTATTATGTAATCAAGAAAATCATTGGTTAATAAATCCATTGATTTTCCGTTTGCAATAGGAGATGCATCAAAATCTATCCAGTTCTTCTTTTTGTTTGCAAGCTTATCATTTGTTGAAACCTTAACTGTTGGAACGGGTGCACCAATAGGCGTTCCTCTTCCTGTTGTAAAAAGAATTAAATGAACGCCTGCGGCAGTAAGATTTGTTATGGCAACAATATCGTTACCCGGTCCGTTTAAGAGAGAAAGTCCGTTTTTAGAAAGCCTGTCGCCATAGTCAAGCACATCAACAACCTGAGATAAACCGCCCTTTTGAACGCAACCAAGAGATTTTTCTTCCAAGGTGGTAATTCCGCCTGCCTTGTTTCCGGGCGAGGGATTTTCATAGATTACCTGATTATGACGCTTATAATAATCCTTAAAATCATTGATAAGACTAACCGTTTTATCGAAAATCTCTTTGCTTTCGCAGCGTTCCATAAGTAAATGCTCAGCACCGAACATTTCGGGAACCTCGGTTAAAACACAGCTGCCTCCAAAAGATATAACTCTATCTGCAAGACTTCCAACCAAGGGGTTAGCGGTTATTCCGCTAAGACCATCACTGCCTCCGCATTTAAGACCGATTTTAAGCTCACTAATGCTTATATCTTCCCTCTCGAAAGTATCAGCATAAGTCTTAAGCTCGTTTATAAGCCGAACACCCTCTTCGATTTCATCATCAAAGTCCTGACAGTTTAAGAACTTTACTCTTTTATCGTTCCATTCGCCTAAAATTTCTTTAAAAAGGGATATGTTGTTGTTTTCACAGCCAAGACCTAAAACTAAGACACCTGCAGCATTCGGATGATTAACAAGACCCCTTAAAATGAGCTGAGTCAATTTTTGGTCATCCCCTAACTGCGAGCAACCAAAGGGATGGGGAAAATTAACCGCACCCGTTAATGCCGAAAGCTTTTCGGCAACCTTGTTAACACAGCCAACAGTATTAACTATCCATATTTCGTTTCTGATACCAACCTCGCCGTTTTCTCTACGGTATCCCTTAAAGGTTAAGGTTGATTTTTCAGATTTAATGCCGTAATCCTTGTAATCATAACAATATTCGAGATTGCCAGAAAGATTGGTTTTTAAGTTATGAGTATGAATATGCTCACCCTTTTTGATATCGGCTATAGCGTGTCCGATAGGAGAGCCGTATTTTATAACATTCTCCCCTTTTTTGATATCGCAAAGGGCATATTTATGTCCATTTTCAAGGTTTATTTCAACATTATCAAGTTTGTTTATAAGCATTTTTCAATTTCTCCACTAAGAAATGATAAATCCTGACCCCAGAAATCAGTATTGGCTAAAATTTCCGCAACCGATTTATTCTTCATAAACTCCATAATTTCGGGAGCATCATTGGGTGTTCCCTTTTTATAAAACTCAATGAGCTTTGCAAGGGAGAAAACGAGGTTTTTGGGGGTCTTCCCTGTTTTCTCGATATACTGCAATAATGAAGGTAAAACTCTGACCTTAAATTTGCTAACAGAGTTCAATGAAATTGAAGCACATAAATGCTTGATAAATGGGTTGTTAAAACGCTCAAATACATCATTTGCATATTCTATAAGTTTTTTTTCAGGAAGAGACAAAGTAGGCATAATCTCCTCGAAAACACAGGACTTAACAAAGGAAGAAATCTTCTCGTTTTCCATACATTCTTTAACAGTTTCAACACCCTCAAGCAAAGCATAAGGAATCATAGAGGTATGGGCACCATTAAGGATTCTAACCTTCCTTGTGCGGTACATTTCGAGGTTATCAGTTAAAATTATATTAAGATTTGTTTTATCAAAGGGAATCTCTTTAAGAATGGACTTATCCCCTTCTATAACCCATAAATGGAATAGCTCACTTGTG
>JAZSEU010000039.1:0-32334 GCA_045531855.1 Acutalibacteraceae bacterium | reverse complement strand
GTTACACTTACTGCAGAAAACCTTCAAGCTTTAGGTGCTCAGTACCGTAAAAATACACCTGCATTGCGTTTCGGCTCTAAACTTAAAGTAGACATGAGCAACAATGCACTTGGCAATGGTAGGACTGCTGTTCGTTGCGGTTATATTGCAGGTTTTGAATTTAAATTGAATGGTGCTGATTTAGAGGAAACAACTGAGTTTGATAGTGAAACCGGCAAAATTACCACTGTTACCGATGGTGCTATCAACAAGCAGGCTCAGTTTTATCTTAATAAAGGAGATAATTATATAATCTATACATACGCTATAACAGGATTTGATGATAAAAAAGTAACTACAAGTTCTGGCGATGTATCTGTTAACGACTTACCTATCGTTGCAAGACCTTACGTTATTTACAAAAACTCTGATGGAAGTTACGGAATCGAATTTGGTACTCAGATTAGCAAGTGCTATTCTGAAGTAGAGAAAATTTCTGATTTAGTTAGTGATGCTGAATCTTATGAGAAATAATATGAAAAAAATTGTTAAATTAACTGCCGTTGTTTTATTAGCCTTATGTCTTATCCTTGCAGTTGGCTGCGGCAAAAAGGACGACACTGCTAAGGGTAACGAAAGCGGTTATGTTGAAAACGAAATGCCTGTTGCACCTCCCTCAACAGAGGAAACTGATGGGGAAAATGAGCAGACAGGTATGGATAATACTGTAGATATTGATGATTTGCTTAATCCCGAAGATTATGTAGATGAGCAAAACAAAAATGAAGGCAGCGGCAATTCTGCAAAGCCTTCGGACGGAAGCTCTTCTTCAAGCAGTACACCGGCAGGCGGTAGTTCAACACCGTCAGGCAGTAGTTCAACCTCAACTCCTTCCGATAGTTCGGACTCTTCTTCAAGCAACAGTCAACCCTCGTCATCATCTTCTGCTCCGGTAGAGAATGATATGGCAGGCGGTGCTGAGGCCGATACAGGAAGTTACGACACACCCGGTTGGATACTGTAAAATTCATTTTAATATTTAAGTTTAAAGTCCAAGTTGCTTAATGCAGCTTGGACTTTTTTCTTGTGGTTATGGTATTGATATGCTATAATGATTGCAGTTAGTACGGTGATATGATGAAACTGATTTCAAAAAGCTTTAAGGAACTAAGCAAAACTGAACTCTATGAAATTTTAAGAGCGAGAACGGCTGTATTTGTTGTTGAAATGGGAATGAAGTGTCAGGATATGGATAGGGTTGACTACACTGCCCGCCACTATTTCTATGAGCAAAACGGCGAGATTTTAGCATATCTCAGAGCCTTTTTAGATAACGGTAAGGTTAAAATCGGCAGAGTCTTAACCTTGGAACACGGAGTTGGAATGGGTAAAAAGTTTTTCGGCGAAGCTATTTTGCAGATAAAGAACGATTTTTCAAACATAACACTTTCTCTTCATTCGCAAAAGCAGGTTGTTGGCTTTTATGAAAAGTTTGGCTTTAAAGCCGTTTCCGATATTTTTATCGAAGAGGGCGTTGAGCATATAGAGATGGAAAAGTAATTAAATCCCCTTCGAAAGAAGGGGTTCCTTTTTTTACAAAATCCGCCCTTTTTCTTGACATAATATATGCCTCTATTTTATAATGATTGTAGTTATTCGAAATGTTTAAAAGCGTTTCGACAAGCTACTTCGCAAGTGGCTTCAGCAAAATTAAATTCAAATATTTAATTTTGCTCAACACTCATTCCATTATAATTTATATTAGGAAACTCAAGGAGGTTTTATATATGTTTTGCACTAATTGCGGAAAAGAAATTGATGATAAGGCTGTAATCTGTGTTGGATGCGGACATACGGTTAAAAAATTGGTTAAAGATTCTTCCTCAACAGGCTTTGCCGTTTTGGGATTCTTCTTACCCCTCGTTGGTCTTATTCTTTATCTCGTTTATGAGGGAACTCAGCCTTTAAGAGCAAAATCGGCAGGCAAGGGTGCTCTTATAGGATTTATAACAAGCGTTGTTTTATCTATTATTCTTGTTGTAGCATATTTTGCGTTAATCGGCATGTATATCGCCGCTTATTGATAAGCTATGATTAAAAATCTGAAAACCAAACTTTTGGTTACAGCGGCAATACTCTGCTTTGCGGCGGTTTTATATCTTTTTAAAATTCCTTGTCCCATTTTTAATATTACGGGGATAAGGTGTTTTGGCTGCGGTATGACTCACGCTTTAACGGCGATGTTAAAATTAGATTTTGCGGCTGCTTTTAAATATCATATTATGTTCTGGTCTGTGCCGATTTTATATCTATGCTTTTTAAAGGACGGAAAGCTTTTTAAAAATAAAATTTTGAATATAGCTTTTTATGTTTCAATGTCTATAGGTTTTGTCTTAAATTGGCTTAGGTGGTTTGTTTTGTAAATTAGTCATTGTTTGTCGAATTTTGTTGACAGATATTCAGGCTAAATGTTATAATAAATTTAACCAATAAGAAAGGGGAAATTATATGTTTTGTAAAAATTGTGGCGAAAGCTTAAATGAAAATCAGGCTATTTGCGTTAAATGCGGTGTAAAGGTTGGAGAAGGCAATGCTTTTTGCTATAACTGCGGCAAAGAAATCGATGCTAATGCAGAGGTTTGTATGAACTGCGGTGTTGCTGTTAAAAAGGTTGGAGACCTTAACGGTCAGGATAAGATAGTTATGCTTTTAGTATGCTTTTTCCTTGGCGGTCTTGGAATCCATAACTTTATGATGGGCGAAACCAAAAAGGGTGTTTTCAAAATCATTATGAGCTTCCTTTGCGGTATTGGCGGAATTTTGGCTCTTATCGATTTGGTTAAAATCGCTATGGGCAAATATGTTGTTGACCCCGAAAAATTAGTATAAGATTTTAATTTGAGGAGAAAAATTATGGAGAATATGGCACCTGTTTATAAACTTAAAACTAACAGAGGGTTAATTAAATATCTTCTTTTAGGTATGATAACCTTCGGTATTTATCCCTTAGTTTTAATGTCAGGTATTTCAAGCGATATCAATATAATCGCTTCTAAGTATGACGGCAAAAAAACAATGCATTTCTGCCTATTGGCATTCATTTTTGCAGGTCTTACTTTTGGTATTGCTCCTATCGTTTGGTATCATAGAATTTCGGCAAGAATAGGAAACGAGCTTGCTCGCCGTGGTATTGCATATAGCTTTGGTGCGGGTTCTTTCTGGGGCTGGAATGTTTTGGGAAGCTTCATTGTTGTTGGACCTTTCATTTATTTACATAAATTATGCAAGGCGATGAATTTGCTTTCTGAAGATTATAATATTAAAGGTTAAGTTTTATGACCGTCCGAAAGGGCGGTCTTTTTTATATAAATTTTTCCAAAAAAGTGTTGACAAATTGGAAAAGGGGGAGTATAATAAACGAAGTTAGCAGAGGCTAACTCGAAATGAAATTTTTAATTTGGTGAGTTTTATGACTTTAAAAGAGGCTACGGAAGGAAAAGAATATATAATTCAGTCTATCGAAACTGATGACGAAGAATTAGATGCTTTTTTGTTTTCTCTCGGCTGCTATAGCGGAGAGGAGATTACTGTTGTTTCTCACCTCAAAGGCGGTTGCGTTGTATCTATTAAAGACGCAAGGTATAATATCGATAATCAGTTAGCAGAAGCCATCATTGTTTAATTTAAAAACAGTCTGCTAATTGTTTTTTTGGCCTTTGGTTAGCGGTCGCTAACTGAATAGATTAAGGAGGAAATTTAATGAGAATCGCACTAACAGGCAACCCAAATTCAGGTAAAACCACAATGTACAACGCCCTTACAGGTGCTAACGAAAAGGTTGGCAACTGGGCAGGTGTTACGGTTGACAAGAAGGAAAGGGCTATAAAAAAAAGCTTTTGTAAAAAGGAAGAGCTTATTGCTGTTGACCTTCCCGGAGCATATTCAATGTCCCCCTTTACAAGCGAGGAAAGCATCACGAGCTCTTTTGTTAAAAAGGAAAATCCCGATGTTATTATCAACATTGTTGATGCAACAAACCTTAGCCGAAGCCTTTTCTTCACGACTCAGCTTTTAGAACTTGGTATTCCTATGGTTATAGCACTTAATAAGAGCGATATAAATGAGAAAAAGGAAACCGAAATTGATACTATAACTCTTTCTGAAAAGCTTGGCTGTCCTGTTATCAATACGGTTTCAACCGCTGCAGATGGGCTTAAAGCTGTTGTTGAAGAGGCGGTGAAACAGGTTGGAAAAGGACAGAAAGCTCCTTATAAACAGGAGGATATCAATCTATTCGATAAAGATGCTGTCCGTAGGGCAGACCGTAAGCGTTTTGAGTTTGTCAATAAAATCGTTTCAGAGGTTGAAACCAGAAAGATTTTAACCAAGGATAAGAATTTCGGCGATAAAATCGATGCCGTTCTTACTAACAAATGGCTCGGCATTCCGATTTTTGCGGTTGTTATGTGGCTTGTGTTCCAGATTTCACAGGTTTGGGTTGGAACACCCATAGCCGATTTATTGGTTGCCTGGCTTGAGGCTTTTCAGGGCTGGGTTGGCGGTTTGTTAGATGGAGCCGCTCCTATTCTTTCTGCACTTTTGGTTGATGGTGTAATTGGCGGTGTTATTGCCGTTATCGGCTTCTTGCCGCTTGTTATGGTAATGTACTTCCTTATCGCAATTCTTGAGGACTGCGGATATATGTCCCGTGTTGCAGTAGTTTTAGACCCGATTTTCAAAAAGGTTGGTCTTTCGGGCAAATCGGTTATACCTTTTGTTATAACGGTTGGTTGTGCCGTCCCCGGAGTTATGGCAAGCCGCACAATCAGAAACGAGCGTGAAAGAAGAGCAACTGCAATGCTTGCTCCTTTTATGCCCTGTGGTGCTAAAATTCCCGTTATCTCGCTTTTTGCAGGCGTCTTTTTTAATAAGGCGGGGTGGGTTAGTACCGTTATGTACCTTTCGGGTATTATTCTTATCTTCCTCGGTGCACTTCTCATAAACGCCATTACAGGCAACAGAAGAAAAAAATCTTTCTTCATTATCGAGCTTCCTGAATATAAAATCCCGTCTTTCTGGGGTGCATTCAAATCAATGTGCAGCAGAGGCTGGGCTTACATAGTTAAGGCAGCAACCATTATTCTTCTCTGCAACACCGCAGTTCAGGTTATGCAGACATTTGACTGGAACTTCTCGGTTGCTGGGGCGGCAGATACTTCAATTCTCGCAACCATTGCAAGACCTTTTGCTTACTTGCTTATTCCTATTGTTGGTATTCTCAGTTGGCAGTTGGCTGCCGCTGCAGTTACGGGCTTTATCGCAAAGGAAAATGTTGTTGGCACTTTGGCTGTTTGCTTCTCTATAACTAACTTTATTGATACAGAGGAGTTGGCACTTACAGGTGGAGCAAATGAAGTTGCAGTAATTATGGGACTTACAAAGGCCGCCGCTTTAGCTTATCTTATGTTTAATCTTTTCACTCCTCCTTGCTTTGCGGCTATTGGTGCTATGAACGCTGAAATGAAGAGCGGAAAATGGCTCTGGGGCGGAATAGGACTTCAGCTTGGAGTTGGATATACCGTTGCATATTTGGTTTATACCATCGGCACTCTTATCATAGCTCCCGCATCCTTAAATATCGGAGCGGCTATTGCAGGCGGTGCGGCAGTTCTTGTTATGTTGTGTATAATTTTCGCTCTGATTCGAAATACCGATAAAAAACTTAAGGAAGAAGCCGCTTTAAAGGCAGAGAAAAAAGCGGCTGCAGTTAAATAATTATGGAAAATATCATTATAATTTTAATTTTAGCTATTATTGTTGCCGCTATTTCGGTTTATCTTTATAAGGCGAAAAAAAGAGGACAGAAATGTATAGGTTGCCCCTATTGTAAGCAGTGTAGCGGCAAATGCAACGATATAAAATAAACAAGACTCCCGATTTTTCGGGAGTTTTGATTTTTCGGACTACGAAAATTTATATAAAAATTGTAGGGGCTTCGCCCTTGACCCATTTTAAACATAAAATCTATATGAAAATATTATAGGGAACAACACTTAGGTCGTTTCTTACGAAGAAATTTTAATCATTGTAATTGAATTTATAAGAGGCTTGTGGTATGCTTGTGCTACAATAGGGACAAAATTGCAGTGCGAATAAATTTATGATATGAAAAGAGCCGTGAAATTCACGGCTTATTTTTGTATATTTGGATTATTTGTTCTTTCTAAAAGATAATCCACTGAAACGTTAAAGTAGTCAGCGATTTTTATGAGTTCATTTATGCCAGGCTCTCGTTCGCCTGTTTCATAACGGCTTATAGTATTTTGATTTGTATTTAGGGCCATAGCTAATTTTAATTGGGAAATGCCTTTTGATTTGCGAATTTCTTTCAATCTCATAAAATCACCCCTTGACTTTATTATCCCATATTGGTATAATAAAAATATCCCAATATGGTATACGGAGGTACCAAAATATGAAAAAGTTGTTAATCGGTGTAATTGTATTAATAGTTTGTGTTGCTGTTTTTGCAAAAATTGGCGATGATGGTGAAATACCGCGCGATAATGTTTCGGATAGTTCACTGACTGTGGAAAATCAAAATACTGAGGAATCCCAAAATGCAGGAGATGGTTTTTATTGTGTGGGAGAATATGGTGTTAGAATAAAAGAGGTAAAAATGTTTGAAGATAGTATCAGCAAATGTGTAATAGTCACATATGAATTCAAGAACACCTCGAAAAATCCTCAGTCGTTTAATTATGCTTTTTCTGCACATGCCTATCAAGGCGGAGTAGAATTAAACAATCCTGAATTGCTATATATTGACGGGCTTACAGATTATAATGATAATGCAGGAACTAACATTAAGGACGGCGCATCAATTGAAGTAGATGAAGCTTATAGATTGATAGATGATGCTTCTGAAGTAGAAATTGAGGTTGGAAATAGCATCTTGGGTTTGGCAGGTGCGGAACCCTTAAGAGAAACATTTTCAATTGTTGAACAGTAAAAACACTCGCTTTTCAGATACATTTCTTTTTTTCTAAAATAACGAGCAACTTTTCTAGATAAAAGATGAAAGAGAAAAGATATGCTTGTGCTACAATATGGCCGAATAATCATATATCCTTTTTTATTTAATTTATAAGTCAAGGCAGGAATAACCATCATACTTTTGGCGATTTTACCGCTTAAAAACAAAGTTTTTAACTACCTTTCTTGTGGTATGATTTTTAAAGTACCAGTATGATTTTTGTCATACCATCAAAAATAGAGTTATCTCGTAATATCGGGATAACTCTATTCTCATATATATCTTGAAAATTTTAATAAAAAATGTTATATTAAAATTAAGAAAATGCTTGTAGATATGCGGAAAATATAACTTGTGGAAATGACTTCCACAAGTTGAAAATTGTAGCCTCCACTTGCCAGGGGAGGTGGCAAAACGAAGTTTTGACGGAGGGGTAGTTTTCTCTCCCTCAGTCTTTTGCTTCGCAAAATCCAGCTCCCTCGTCAGAGGGAGCCAAGGACGATTTGTCTCTAATTTAACACAAGCATAAGATAAAAACGAGGTGATTAGTATGGTTAAACATATTATTATTTGGAAACTTAAAGATAATATTAACAAAGAAGAGATAAAAAAGGGAATAAAGGAAAATCTTGAAGGTCTTTTCGGCAAGATAGATGGTCTTGTTGAGATTAAGGTGCAAACCGAGTGCCTTGAAAGCTCGAATGCAGACCTTATGCTCTATTCGGTATTTGAAAATGAAGAGGCACTTAAAAATTATGCTGTTCATCCCGAACACGTTAAGGTTGCTGATACCTTTGTTCGCCCATACACTGAGACCCGTTCCTGTTTAGATTTCGAGGTATAAAATGAAGGAATTTTATTTAAAACCAAAGATTTTTTCAGCCCTTAAGGGATATAATGGGAAAGCTTTTTTAAATGACCTTATAGCGGGAATTATTGTTGCGATAATCGCCTTGCCGTTGTCTATTGCCTTGGCATTGGCTTCGGGTGTTGAGCCTGCAAGAGGTGTTTATACTGCCATTGCGGCAGGCTTCATTGTTTCTTTGCTTGGCGGAAGCCGAGTGCAAATCGCCGGACCTACCGCCGCCTTTGCAACCATAGTTGCAGGGGTTGTTGCAACAAACGGTATGGACGGACTTTTCCTTGCTACCGTTATAGCGGGTATTATTCTTGTTGTTATGGGCATTTTAAAGCTTGGCTCATTTATCAAATATATGCCCCATACCATAACTGTCGGTTTCACGGGCGGTATCGCCGTTACAATTCTTTTAGGTCAAATCAAAGACTTTCTCGGACTTACATACGCTGATGGCGTTAAGCCTATCGAAACTGCAGAAAAAATAGAGGCGAATATAGCCGCTGCCGATACTTTCAGTCCTTGGGCATTGCTTATAGGAGCGATAAGTCTTGCAATTCTTATTTTCTATCCTAAATTAGAAAAGAAAATACCGCCATCCTTGATAGCGGTTATTGTAGCGGCACTTTTAGTTAAATTTATCCCGATTTTTGATAAGGGAGTTTATACTATTGGCGACCTTTATACCATACCGACAGGACTTCCCAAGGCGGAATTTTTAAACTTTGAAATAACTGCTGAAAAAATTATTGCGGTGATTCCGAATGCTATAACCATCGCAGTTTTGGCGGCGGTTGAATCTCTGCTTTCCTGCGTTGTGGCAGATAGTATGGTAAACTCAAAGCATAATCCGAATTCTGAGCTTGTGGCTCAGGGTGTTGGCAATATAGCTTCTGTATTTTTCGGCGGAATTCCTGCAACAGGTGCTATTGCTAGAACCTCTGCAAATGCTAAAAACGGAGGAAGAACTCCTGTTGCTGGTATGGTTCACGCCGTATGCTTACTTTTGGTTTTGTTGTTCCTTATGCCTTATGCCGCACTAATACCAATGCCAACCATTGCGGCTATTTTGTTTATGGTTGCATATAATATGAGCGAATGGCGAAAGTTTGTTGGTATAGCAAAAACAAGAAAAGCGGCAGATATTATAGTTCTTTTTGCAACCTTTTTATTGACCGTTATTTTCGACCTCGTTGTTGCTATTGCGGTTGGAATTGCATTGCATTTAATGTTTGTTTTACTCAAAAAGATAAGGAGCAAGTCTTAGCGAGACTTCTATAAGGGAAGTCTCGCAGTTTTATTCGCCTTGCGGTGAGTGATATTTGTCTTGTGACAAGTGTTATTGCCTTCGGCAGTTTAGGGCGAATAAAATATCACTGAAACCGCAAGGTTTCAATATCACTATTGCCTTATGGCAATAATATCACTCGAAAGACTGCTGTTTCTTATGTATAATAATTTTAGATGTGATAACTTTGGTTGATACCGTTTTAAGAGATAAAGTAAAAGAATTCGCAATAAGTTAAGAGGGATTTCTAAATGGCAACAAATAAAGAATTATTAAGAACGGTTAAATTTATTCTATTTTCCATTAGTGCAGGGCTTATTCAGGTTTTGAGTTTTACCCTTTTAAATGAAATTATAAGGCTTCGGCTTGAATGGGTATCCTATCTCATTTCGCTTGTTTTATCTGTGCTATGGAATTTCACCTTAAATCGAAAATTCACCTTCCATTCAGCGAACAATATTCCAGTTGCGATGATTAAAGTGGCATTGTTTTACCTTGTGTTCACACCTATTTCAACCTGGTGGACAGCAGAGCTTAACGGCATTGGCTGGAATGAATATATTGTTCTTGGAGGAACAATGATTATAAACTTTGCAACGGAATATCTGTATCAGAGGTTTATAGTTTTTGGGAAAAGTATTGATAGTGCAAAATAAAAAGATAGGCTCGCGATTACGAGCCTATCTTTTTTGATATAAGCTTGTTTTGCCTGAAAGGAAATAGGCAATTATAACTGCTAAGCCTATGAAAATTAAGGCGGGCGAAAAGCCGAACAACTCAAATGCTAAAACAAAGCTTGCGATGGGACATTTTGTAACCCCGCAGAAAAGAGCTGTCATACCAACTGCCGCACCTAAGGGTATAGGTAGACCTGAAATGGCTGCCAAAGTACCGCCCAGAGCCGCACCTATAAAAAACGATGGGATAATTTCGCCGCCCTTAAAGCCTGCTGAAACGGTTATAACCGTGAAAATCAATTTTAAAATAAAAGCCTCAGGTTTTATATTTCCTGATTTAAAAATTTCAGCAATATAATGAATGCCGCTGCCGTTATAATCGAAGCTTCCAACAATTAAGGTTAAAATAATTATGAGAGCGGCGCCTATGGAAATTCTTAAAAAGGGATTTTTTATGTATTTTTGAGCAAAGTGCTCCAAGATATGAAGCGACTTGCAGAAAATGAAAGCTATAAAAGAGCATATAGCAGAAATGAGAATAACCTTCCATATATCTGAAATATTAAAATTATAGGTGAATGGAAATCTTTCTGGAGCAACCTTTAATGAGGAGGCAACAATAAAGCCTAATATACTTGAAATTAAGGTTGGAATAATACAGAATATTGCCGCTTTCCCAACGAGGACTACCTCTAAAGCAAAAATAGCGGCACCAAAGGGCGTTCCGAAAATTGCCGAGAAAAATGACGCCATACCGCATAGAACTAAAGCCCTACGCATACTGTTATTAACTTTAAAAATTTTACTGATTATAGCCGAAATTCCGCCGCCGAGCTGAAGAGCAGCACCCTCTCTTCCTGCACTTCCGCCGAAAAGATGGGTTATAACTGTGCTTAAAAATATGGCGGGGATAATATGAAAAGGGATATCTGAGCCGTTTTTAAAGCCATCGAAAATGCGGTTGGTTCCAACACCCTCAACCTTTAAAAGCTTATAAATTCCAACCGTTAAAATACCGCCTAAAATAATCAGATATAAAAGCCAGCTGTTTTCTTCCCTGAGCTGCGTTACAAACGAAACTGATTTTGCAAACATAGCTCCCAAAAGTCCCGAGCAAATACCCGTTAAAGCGGCTAAGGGCAAAATAAGAAAAGATAGTTCTTTTCTATTTTTAAGCTCCATTTTCTCTCCCCCTTTATGCGATATTTTATCACAAAAAACATAAAGTTGCAAATTTTAAGAAAAAATGATAATATAAATTTTAAGGAGAAGAAAAATGACTGTTTTCGAAAAGATTTACGATGTTGTTCTAAAAATTCCCGAGGGAAAGGTTGCAACCTATGGTCAGGTGGCTATTCTTGCGGGAAATCCAAGATGGGCAAGGGTTGTGGGCTATGCTCTTCATAACAACCCCGCACCCGGAATTATACCTTGCCATAGAGTAGTTAACAGAGAGGGCAGAACTGCCGAAAGCTTCGTGTTCGGCGGCGGTGAAGTTCAAAGGGAACTGCTCGAAAAAGAGGGTGTTGTTTTTGAAAATGACGGGCATATAGATTTAAAAAAATACGGGATAAAAATATAGTTTTTGGCTTGTTTATGATAAAAAATTAAAGCTCCGATTTATCGGAGCTTTAATTTTTATTCCTCGTCATCAGAGCATACAGCACATTTTAAAAGGCAGGTAGCCGAGGTAATGAGCAGGGTAAAGAAGCCGAGCAGTAAACCTGCAACTATTGCACCTATAACGCTTGTTGCGGCAAAGGTAAAGCCGAGAAGAACTAAAGCTGTTAAAACAACCCCTAAAATAGCGGCTATCAAAACTGAAATAGCTCTGCAAACGCAACAGTCTCTGCTTCTGAAATCAGGCACAACAGCTAAAGCGGCCAAAAGGAAAACGAGGGCAACGCCTAAAGCAACCCATGGGAAAACCGTTCCGACCGTTATTATTGCGGTAAACTGTAAAATAGCAACGGCAATTCCAACAACAACGCTTGCGGCGAGGCTCAAAAATGTGCAGTCAACGCCGGTATTGCAATTTTGGTTATTCATATTTTTCACCTCTTTTTCAGTATATGAAAAAATACTTTCGCTTGTTCGTAATATTGCCGTTGACAAATGGGGCTATTTCATTTATAATGAAGTAGGTTAGGCGTAACAAACCTGTTTCGCCACAAAATCTTTGATTTTGCGACAAATTTTTATTAAAAATTTGCCCTTTTCCATTGCAATGAATGTCGTGCAAAATTAAATATTATAATTTAATTTTGCTAAAGCCACTTAACAAGTGGCTTGTCCAAACGCGTTTAGAGCGTTTCGACTAACTACAATCATTATAATATGAAAGCAGTAGGGACTGCATTTTCTTCTCTTTGAAAATGCAGTCTTCTTTTGTGTGTAAAAAGAAAAAAGGACGGATGTAAGAATGGGTAGCATCAGAAGCTGCGATGTTGCTATTATCGGCGGAGGAATAGGCGGTCTTATGGCGGCTTATCGCCTCAAACAGAATTCCCCTGAGATAAAAATCGTTATAACCGAAAGGGGCAACACTCTTGAAAAAAGACATTGCCCTGCGGGAAGAGAAAAAACCTGTATTCATTGCAAAACCTGTAGTATAACAAGCGGTTATGCGGGAGCGGGTGCCTTTTCTGACGGTAAATTCAACCTCGGTACTGCTTATGGCGGAACATTGGGCGAAGAGCTTGGCGAGGCCAAAGCTAATCAGTATATCGATGAGGTTGATAAAATCCTCAATAAATACTGCACCTCGGGTGAGGTTAAGGTTTATAAATCGAACGAGGATTTAAAGCTTAAGTGCTTGCAGAATAATCTCCGACTTCTCGATATGAATGTTAAGCATTTGGGTACCGATAAAAACTATGTAACCATGCAGAATCTTATCAAGGCCATCGGTGAAATGGGAGTTGAGATGCTTAGCTTCTATAACTGCGAGAAGGTTGAAAAGTCTGATAGCGGTTATATCCTTAAATATGAAAATGGTGAGGAAATCGCTGCCTCAAAAATCATCATCGCAACGGGCAGAGGCGGTGCTAATTTCGTTGCAGATTTCTGCCGCTCATTCGGTGTTAAAATGCATTCAAATCATATTGATATCGGCGTTCGCGTTGAAATGAAGGATATTATATGGAAAGAATTTTCCGATAAGATTTATGAGCCGAAAATCCTCTATAAAACCAAGACCTTTGAGGATAGATGCCGTATGTTCTGCTTCAATAAGGGCGGTCTTGTGTCGGCAGAGAATAATCACGGAATTATAACCGCAAACGGTCATTCCTTTGCTGAGGATGAAAAGAGAACCGAAAACTGCAACTTTGCAATTCTTTCTTCAATTCGCTTTACCGAGCCCTTTAATCAGCCGACCGAGTATGCCGAGAGCATTTCAAGGCTTGCTAATATGATAGGCAAGGATAATGTTATTGTTCAGCGTTTCGGTGATTTGATAAGAGGCAGAAGAACTAATGAGCATAGGCTTTCTCAGAATACTGTTGAGCCGACCTTGAAAGCTACTGCAGGCGATATCTCACTTGTTTTGCCTCATAGAATTTTAACAAATATTATAGAGACTATTTATGCGCTTGACAAGGTGGCACCCGGTACTGCTAATGACGACACCTTGCTTTACGGCTGCGAAAGCAAGTATTATTCCATTCGCCCTGAGTTTATAAACGATAAGTTTGAGCTTACAGACGGAGTTTATATAATAGGTGATGGTAGCGGTATCTGCCGTGGACTTTCACAGTCGGGAGCAATGGGTATTTATGTTGCTGACTGTATAACTGAATAATTATTAGGGAACGGCTTAACCGTTCCCTAATTTTTTAGTAAAAAATGTATTAGTTTATTGACAATGTTGTCGATTTATGATACGATAGTACTATAAATTTATACTTAAAATTCCGAATGAAAGGGGTTACCTTATGAAAGCCTTAGAAGAAAAAATTCTCAAAGAGGGTGTTGTTCTTCCCGGTAATATTCTGAAGGTAACTTCTTTTTTAAATCATCGGCTTGATGTTGATTTCCTTATGGAAATGGGCAAGGAGATTTCGCACCTTTTTGAAAGCGAAAAACCAAACATAATATTAACTGTTGAAACTTCGGGTATTGCTATTGCCATGGCTGCTGCTGCGGCTATGCATCTGCCCGTGGTTTTTGCTAAGAAGCATAAAAGTCATAATATCTCGGGTGAGGTTTACAGTGCCGTTGTTCATTCCTATACCCACGGTGTAGATTATACTATAGTTGTTAATAAAGAGTATCTAAAGGAAAAAGATAGGGTGCTTATTGTTGACGATTTTCTTGCAAACGGCAAAGCACTTGAAGGTCTTATTGATATTGTGGGACAAGCTGGGGCTAAGGTTGTTGGTTGTTCTTGTGCTATTGAAAAAGGCTTCCAGCAAGGCGGAGATAGGCTTAGAGAAAAAGGCGTTAAGGTTGAATCCTTGGCAATAGTTGAAAGTATGAGCGATGGTTCGCTCACTTTCCGTAAGTAGTATGTAATAAAATTTACATAAATTTTAAAAAAAGAGGAGATTTTCAAAATGAAAAAGTTACTCGCAATTCTTCTTGTAGTTGCAATGCTCTTTAGCTTTGCTGCTTGCGGCTCAGGAAGCAAAGACACAGGTTCTGATTTGAAGGTTGGTTTCATCTTCCTTCATGATGAGCAGTCGACTTACGACAAGAACTTCATGGACGCTGCTAAGGCTGCTTGTGAAGCAATGGGCGTAGACTATGCTCAGAAAACTCAGATTCCCGAATCAAAGGACTGCTATGATGCTGCTGTTGAGCTTATCGAGGTTGACGGCTGCGATATCATCTTCGCAGATAGCTTTGGTCATGAGTCTTTCCTTATTGATGCTGCTAAAAAGTATCCTGATGTACAGTTCTGCCATGCAACCGGTACTCAGGCTCACACCGCAGGTGTTAAGAATTTCCACAATGCGTTCGCTTCCATCTATGAGGGTCGTTACCTCGCAGGTGTTGCTGCAGGTCTCAAGCTCAATGAGATGATTGAGTCTGGCAAAATCACTGCTGACAAGGCTAAGATGGGCTATGTTGGTGCTTTCACCTTTGCTGAAGTTATGTCTGGTTATACTTCTTTCTACCTCGGTGCTAAGTCTGTATGCCCCTCAGTTACTATGGACGTTAAGTTCACTGGTTCTTGGTATGATGAGCAGAAAGAAAAAGAGGCTGCTCAGGCTCTTATCAGCGGCGGCTGCGTTCTTATAAGCCAGCATGCTGACTCTATGGGTGCTCCTACTGCTTGTGAAACTGCAGGCGTTCCCAACGTTTCTTACAATGGTTCTACCGTTGCAGCTTGCCCCAACACCTTCATCGTTTCTTCAAGAATTGACTGGACTCCTTACTTCAAGTATATGATTGAGTGCGTAGAGAAGGGCGAAGAAATCGCTGCTGACTGGACAGGCACTATCGAGACCGGTTCTGTTGTTCTTACCGATGTTAACGAAAAGGCTGCCGCTAAAGACACCGCTAAGAAGATTGAAGAAGTTAAGGCTAAGTTACTTGATGGTTCTATCAACGTATTCGATACCGCTAACTTCACTGTAAAGAACGAGAAGCTCGCTTCTTATAAGGCTGATGTTGATACCGATGCTAACTTCGAGAAAGATACCGAAGTTATCGAGAACGGCGTATTCTATGAGTCTAAGCACCGTTCAGCTCCTTACTTCGATGTTGAAATCGATGGTATCACCCTTCTTGACAGAAATTACGGCTGATAACTGAATTTAAAGTTTAAGGCGAGGAGACTCCCTCGCCTTAAACTAATTTTGAAGAAATTGCTATTATAATGATTGTAGTTAGTCGAAACGCTCTAACCTATTCCATTATAAAAATAACAATTTCTTGAGAATTATTTGAATGGAGGTTTAATGTGGCTAAACAACCTGCTATTGAACTCAAAAATATCACCAAAGTATTTGGCAAGGTAATTGCTAATAAGGATATAAATCTTACCGCATACCGTGGTGAGATTTTGTCTATTTTGGGCGAGAACGGAAGCGGAAAAACAACCCTTATGAATATGATTTCGGGAATTTATTTTCCCGATGAGGGTCAGATTTTCATTGATGAGAAAGAGGCTGTTATAACCTCGCCTAAGGATGCTTTTGCATACAAAATAGGTATGATTCATCAGCATTTTAAGCTTGTTGATGTTTTCTCTGCTGCCGAAAATATTGTGCTCGGTCTTGATGAGGGCAAGTATAATTTGAAAGCTTCGGTTGGCAAAATCAAGGAAATCAGTGAGCAGTATGGCTTTGATTTAGACCCCGAGAAGAAGATTTATACTATGTCGGTTTCTGAGAAGCAGACCGTTGAGATTATCAAGGTTTTATATCGCGGTGCGGATATACTCATTCTTGATGAGCCAACCGCTGTACTTACTCCTCAGGAAACCGAAAAGCTTTTCAATATTTTACGCCGTATGCGTGATGACGGAAAGTGTATCATAATCATAACCCATAAGCTTCACGAGGTTTTGTCGCTTTCGGACAGAATTGCCGTTCTTCGCAAGGGCGAATATATCGGCACGGTTAACACCGCCGAAACAAACGAATCTGAGCTTACCGAAATGATGGTTGGCAAAAAGGTTTCGCTTAATATTAAGAGAGATGAGCCTACCGATTCAAAGGACCGTCTTGTAGTTAAGGATATCAGCTGTGTTGATAGAATCGGAACAACCATTCTTGATAATATTTCATTCACCGCTAAGAGCGGAGAGATACTCGGCATTGCGGGTATCGCAGGCTCGGGACAGAGAGAGCTGCTTGAGTCTATTGCAGGTCTTCAGCATCTTTCTTCGGGCGAGATTTTATATTTCAACCCTAAAACCGAGGAAATTGAAAATCTTCGTGATAAAACTCCTATGCAAATTCGCAATATGGGTGTTAGACTTTCCTTTGTTCCTGAGGACCGCTTAGGTATGGGCCTTGTCGGCAATATGGATATTGTTGATAATATGATGCTCAGAAGCTATTCAAAGGGTCATTCAATGTTCCTTGAACGCAAGAAACCTAAAGATCTTGCAACAAAGATTATTAACGACCTTGAGGTTGTAACTCCATCTGCTGCAACACCCGTCAGAAGACTTTCGGGCGGTAATGTTCAGAAGGTTCTTGTTGGTCGTGAAATCGCCGCATCGCCGACAGTGCTTATGGTGGCTTACCCCGTAAGAGGTCTTGATATCAACTCCTCGTATATGATTTACAATCTTTTAAATGAACAGAAGTCTAAGGGAGTTGCCGTTATTTTTGTTGGCGAGGACCTCGATGTTCTCATTGAGCTTTGCGATAGAATTATGGTTATCGGCTCGGGTAAAATAACAGGCATTGTTGACGGAAGAACAGCTTCCAAGGAAGAAATCGGACTTCTTATGACAAAATCTGCAAACGATAAGGAGGATAACAATGGCTAAAACAACAGCTGTTAAAACCGCTCGTGAACCGCTTTTCCACGTTGTAAAGCGTGATGATATGCCTTTAAGAAAAGCATGGTTAATCCGTGGTTTAACAATAGTTTTCTCCTTTATCCTTGTGGGACTTCTCTGTGTTATCGTAACAGGTCAGTCCTTTGGCGGCTCCTTTGAAATAATGTTTTCGGGTGTTTTTGGACGTCTCTTTGAGGGACACACAACAATGCTCTGGAAATATTTGCAAGAAATTGCTATTTTGTTAGCCTTGGCATTAGCCTTAACCCCCGCATTTAAAATGAAGTTCTGGAACTGCGGTGCCGAGGGTCAGGCCCTTATGGGAGGACTTGCTTCTATAATCTGTATGATAGAGTTCGGCAAAAAGCTACCTTATCCTGTGCTTATGGCGGTAATCGTAATCACAAGTATTTTAGCGGGTGCTTTATGGGGCGTAATCCCCGCTGTATTCAAGGCGTTGTTCAATACCAATGAAACCTTGTTTACTCTTATGATGAACTATATCGCAACCCAGATTATAGCTTACTATGTTTATATAAAGGGCGGCGGCTCTAACGTTATCAACCCGGTTGCTGAGGGTAACTTCCCCTCGGTTGCAGGAAATGATTATTTTGTTAATATAGTTACCGTTGCTGTTATTACGGTGGTTATGTATATTTACCTTAAATACAGTAAGCAGGGCTATGAGATTTCGGTTGTTGGCGAAAGCCAGAATACCGCAAGATATATCGGCATCAATGTTAAAAAGGTTATTATCAGAACAATGGTAATTTCGGGTGCTTTATGCGGTATAACCGGTATGCTTTTGGTGGCCGGTAAGGACCACAGTATCAACATAAACAGTGTTGGCGGTCAGGGCTTTACAGCCATTCTGATGTCATGGCTCGGTCAGTTTAACCCCTTTATTATGGTTGTTATGACTGCTATTGTTGTATTTTTAAGACTTGGTGTTGCAAAGGTTGCTGATACAGCACTTCTCAATTCCTCGTTCTCTGAAATTATGGTGGGTATCGTAATTCTTATGCTTGTTGGTTGCGAGTTCTTTATCCATTATTCAATTAAGTTTAAGCATAAAAAGGAGGCAAAAGCATGATTATTCAATTTATTTGCCGTGCTATTCTCCTTGGTGTACCGCTCCTTTATGGCTCAACGGGTGAAATCATAACCGAAAAGTCGGGACATTTGAATCTCGGTATCCCCGGTATTATGTATGTTGGTGCTATAAGCGGCGTTGTTGGCTCTTTCCTTTATGAAAACGCCTGCGGTAACGATATTGCTAATATGAACCCCGCACTTGCCGTAATTATTCCGCTTCTCTGTGCAATTATCGGCTCAATGCTTATGGGTCTTATATATAGCTTCTTAACCGTTACTCTTCATGCAAATCAGAATGTAACAGGCTTGGCTTTAACAACCTTAGGTATCGGTCTTGGTAACTTCCTTGGCGCTTCGCTTATCAATATCACAAAGAGTGAGTTACCCTCTATTGCACTCACAAAGACAAGCTCATTCTTCTCAGCAAAGCTTCCTTTTGCTGATGATTTGGGTTGGTTTGGCGAACTGTTTTTCTCGCATGACTTTTTAACCTATCTTGCGATAATTATCGCCTTGGTTGTTTCCTATATACTTAACAAAACCCGTGTCGGTCTTAATCTCCGCTCGGTTGGTGAAAACCCCGCAACTGCAGATGCCGCAGGTATCAATGTAACAAAATATAAATATGTTGCAACCTGTATCGGCAGTGCTATTGCAGGTCTTGGCGGACTTCAGTATGTTATGGCTTATGCGAGCGGTGTTTGGTCGAACAATGCTTTCGGAGACCGTGGTTGGATGGCTATAGCACTTGTTATCTTTGCTCTTTGGAAGCCCTCGATGGCTATCCTTGGCTCGTTTGTTTTCGGTGCTCTTTGTAATGCTAATAACTATATTCAGGGTCTCGGAACAGAAACTCAGGAGCTTTTCAAAATGCTTCCCTATATTGTTACGATTATCGTACTTATCATCACAAGTATGAGAAAGAAGAGGGAGCATCAGCCTCCGCAGAGTCTCGGTCTTTCATATTTCCGTGAGGAAAGATAATAAAAAATCGGGGAGATTTCTCCTCGATTTTTTTAATTCCTAATTAGGAATGCGTAATTCGTAATTATATGTTTTTTCTTTACAAAATTAAAAAGGCGTGGTATAATAATTATGCTACACACAGTTTAATAGCCCAACTTAGAGGAGATAATATTGGTAAAAATGTATCTCTCACCTCTTCGTTGGGTAAAAGTGTGTAGCAACATTGGGAGATGCGTTTTTCGGTGCGTCTCTCGGGACGCACTTTTTTATTTTAGGAGAAAGAATATGAGGGAAATAAATCAAAGAATCAGGTTTTATAGAAGAAAGTCAGAGTTCACTCAAAATCAGCTTGCAGAGGCACTTGGAATGAAAGGGAGCACATATTCTCAGGCAGAGCGTGAGGGCAATGTAACCTGTGATTTGCTTTTAAGGGTTGCCGCCGTTTTAGAAGTTGCACCTGAAATTCTTTTGCTTGGTGAAAAACCGATAGAGACTCCGCCTCAACCAACGAAACCACCGAAACAACCTGAGCCTATATATACTTTCACTCAAAAAGAAATTAACATTATGAAAATTTTCAGGCACGCAAGTCAGGAAAATAAAAATAAAATATATGAATTTTTAAAAGAGTTGGATAAAAAAGAACGGTGATAATTTCACCGTTCTTTTTCGTTATATATTAGAAAGCAAATTGTCTATCGAATCATCGTTTTTAAAGTCAACCTCGCAAGGCTTTTTAATTAGCGACCAGGTTTCCTCTAAAACACTTGTCTCATTTGGGGCTACCTCTTTGAGCTCGCCCAAGGTTTCAAATTCGAGCATACAACTATTTGTATAAACCTCGAATGAGCAGTTACCGTCAGGATAGGTGCCGTTCGGATGGTTGGTATCATATTTCTTGGCAAAAATCTCATCATCTAAAATATAATAAGCATTTCCGCCATTTAAATCAAAACCTAATTTTGCAGGGCATTCGGCATCAGGGTTTTGCTTAACCGTTACATATTTTTTGCCCCAATAAATTCTATCATCGCTCATATCGGTATAGGGCCAAACAGCAATAGAACGGTTGGGGAGAAGACCTGTATCGTTAGTGTTCATAGGAATAAGCATTGTGCCGTTCTTATCGCAAACCGAAAGTGCCCATATAGCAAACTTTTTAGGAGCAGCACCGATATTCTGCACCTTCATTACAACCTGCATATTAGCGTCATCAGGGTCCATTTTAAGCTCCATCGAAATCTTAGCACCGATTTCAGTATCATCTGCTTTATAGAAAACCGCACCGTTATCGGTTGCCTCGTATTTAACAGGCTTGTCATCGGGGGTATAGGTTTCGGGATAGGATTCGGGGGGAGAGCCAGATTCTGTGTCCTCCAAAGCTTTCCCATTTTCTGCCCTCGCCGAAAAAGTCGGTATAAGCTTTATCACCCAAACCGCCAAGTTCTTCACGCTCTGCACACATAAAGTTCTGACCGCCCTCAAAACCGAAGCTTATAACACGGGGACCTAAATCGAGGGTTACTAAGGCCTCAATAGTGCCGTTTGAGATTTTAAGGCATTTGCCATAATCCTTAAAGCTTTCAATTTCTTTTAATACTACCATTTTTATCACTCCGCTTTAATAATTTTTGCTGTATATTCAAGTCCGCATTCCAAAGGAGTAGAAAGGGAAAGGCTGAATAAATCGGTGGCTCTCGCCTCGGTTTCGAAAACCTTTTTCGCAGTAGCCGATAAATTATTTATATCGGCAGTTCTGGTTATAACAGGAACCGAAGAACCTTTGAGATTTTTAAGGTATTTAGAACCGCTTTTTGAAAAGCCCAAAACTCTAAGATATGGGAGCGGTTTCATAAAAAACTCATTGTCCGCCCCGATAAATGCTGATAAAACAAGTCTTCTGATTCGGGCTAAAGTATATCTCTTAACCTTTATTTTTTCATATAAATTGTCAAGGCTTTTGGCGGTTTTAATAGCCGAGAAGAGTTTATTTTGAAGCCCCTCGCTCAAATCGGGCAATAAAGAAAGTTCTTCTAAGGTTTTTGTTCTGAGAAGACCGAGAATTGCAGTTTCAAGCCTTTTTATATCCGAAATATTTTCGGGGTTGAAAATTATTTCGGGCATATATTCTGTCGCTTTTTCAAAATCGCCCAATTTTAGCTTTTCACGAAGAAAAGAGGCAGAAACAAACTCGGCTTCCTCTAAAGAATCGTGCGAAGCACCTATTCTTTTAACAGTCTCAAACTGAACACTATAATCAAGCCTCTTAGCCGCAAGGATATATTCGAGTCCTAAATTGTTGTTAGCACCCGACAGAATATCCTTTTTTGCTCCTAATTTTTCTGCAGCTTTTTGTCTTGCGGCGGCAAAGGTAACACCCTTTTTAAGTTCCTCTGCTAAAAGAACAGAAAATTGGCTGGAGGACAGAATTTTGGCACATTCTGAAAGGGATTTGATATCCCCCTCTTCGCTGCCGAAAATAATTTTTTCACAGCCGGCTTCTTTAAGGGCAGAAACGGCACCTAAGGCAAAGTTCTGAGCCGTTGACATACTCCATAAAACAGGAAGTTCGATAACAATATCGGTGCCATTTTTAAGGGCAGAAAGAGTTCTTATTCTTTTTTCGAAAATCGCCGTATCTCCACGCTGAACGAAATTCGAGCTAAGGACACAAATAACCGTTTCGGCATGTTTTTTTGCCTCTTCAATTAAATATTTATGGCCCTTATGCAAGGGGTTGAATTCGGCAATAATTCCGATAGCACTCAAATTACCACTTCTTTGCAAAAAAACTTGAAAAACAAAAGGTATTGTAGTATCATATATCTATAATTTATCATAATTTCAAGCCCATTTCAACTATGGGTTTTAAAATGGAGGATTTTAAATGAAAATTTTTGTTGTTAACGCAGGAAGCTCCTCTTTAAAGTATCAGCTTATTGATATGGAAAATGAAAAGGTGCTTTGTAAAGGTCTTTGCGAGAGAATCGGCGTTTCGGGTGCTATTTCTCATAAGGCTGCTGACGGCAGAGAATATTCTGCTGAAACCGCTATGCCTACTCATAGCGAGGCTTTTGAGGCTGTAGTATATGCTCTTACTAAGAGTGATGCTAAGGTTATTGATTCCTTTGATGAGGTTTCGGCTATCGGCCACCGTATAGTTCAGGGCGGAAGCATCTTCAAGGGCTCTTGCCTTATAACTCCTGAGGCTCTTAATGATATTGATGAGCTTGGTGCTTTAGCTCCGCTTCATAACCCCGCTCACGTTTTGGCTATTAAAGCTTGCCTTAAAACCTTTGGCGAGGATATTCCTCAGGTTGCAGTTTTCGATACCTCTTTCCATCAGACAATGCCCGCAAAGGCTTATATGTTCGCTCTTCCTTATAAATACTATACCGATTATAAGGTTCGCAAATACGGAGCTCACGGAACATCTCACCACTTTGTAAGTGATAGAGTTGCCGCTTTAGAGGGTAAGGATAAGAAGGAGATTAAGATTATTACCTGCCATTTAGGCAACGGTTGTTCGATTACCGCTATTAAGGACGGCGTTTGCGTTGATACCTCTATGGGATTCACTCCGCTTGACGGCTTTATGATGGGCACAAGAACAGGAACATTAGACCCCTCAGCTCTTACCTTTATTGCTGAGAAAGAAAACCTTTCTCCTGCAGATATTAACCGTATCTGCAATAAGGAATCGGGTGTTCTCGGTGTTTCGGGTGTTTCTAACGATAACCGTGATGTTGCTGCTGAGGCTGAAAAAGGAAACGAGAGAGCTCAGCTTGCTATTGATATGCAGCGTTATCAGATTCTCAAATTTGTTGGCTCCTATGTTGCTGCTATGAACGGTGTTGACGCTATCGCTTTCACAGGCGGCATCGGAGAAAACGATGGCGGTCTTCGTGAATATGTTTGCGAAAACCTTTCCTATTTAGGTCTTAAGATGGACAAGGAAAAGAACGCTGTAAGAGGCGAGGAAATCAAGATTTCAACTGAGGATAGTAAGGTTAATGTTTACATTATCCCCACTAATGAGGAGCTTGCTATCGCACGTGATACCTTAAAAATTATTTCTAAATAAGAGGAAATTTTTATGAATTTAACCGAAATAAAGCTCGCCTTAGAAAATGGAAGCTTCGATAAAAGCTTTAAGCTTCTCTATGGTGAAACCGAAAATGCAAAGCAAAGGTATTCTAAAGCGATAGATAGCTTTATGAGTATATATCACGGCGGCGAGAATATCAGAATTTTCTCAGCCCCCGGAAGAACGGAAATCGGCGGCAACCATACCGACCATCAGCATGGCTGCGTTCTGGCGGGCAGTGTTAACCTTGATGTTATAGCTATAGTTTCTCCAAATGAGGACGGTAAAATCAGAATTAAGTCCGAGGGCTATAATATGGATACCGTTGATATTGCCGACCTTGAGAAGAAGGACTGTGAAAAGGGAAAAGCAATAGCACTTATAAAGGGTGTTTGTGCAAAGTTCAAGGAAATGGGTGTCGAGCTTCAGGGCTTTAATGCTTATACAACCTCAAATGTTTTAAAGGGCTCAGGTCTTTCCTCTTCTGCCGCTTTTGAGGTGCTTGTCGGCACTATTCTTAACGGTCTTTTCGCTGATAATAAAATAGATGCAATAACAATAGCCAAAATCGGTCAGTTTGCTGAAAAGGAATATTTCGGCAAGCCTTGCGGTCTTCTTGACCAGATGGCTTCTGCATCGGGCGGATTTACATATGCTGATTTTAATAATCCCTCAGACCCTATCGTTGAAAGCATATCTCTTGATATAAACAAATTCGGATATACTCTCTGCGTTGTTGATACAGGCGGAAACCATGCTAATTTAACACAGGACTATGCAGATATAACCCTTGAGTGTAAAGAAATTAGTAATGCTTTAGGAGTCGATTTCTTAAGAGATGCTTCTGCAGAGGAGTTCTATGAAAATATCGCATCTCTTCGCAAAAAGGTTGGAGACCGTGCGGTCCTTAGAGCCTTCCATTTCTTTAATGAACAAGAGAGGGTTGAGCTTCAGCTAAAGGCTTTAAAATCGGGTAGTTTTGAAGAGTTTTTAAAATGGGTTAATGCTTCGGGGCAGTCTTCTTATGACTATCTGCAAAATCTTTATTCAACCTCTGCAGTTAGCGAGCAGGGATTAAGCCTTGGAATAGCACTGACTAAGAAATTTCTTGGCGATAAAGGTGCTTGCCGTGTTCACGGCGGCGGTTTTGCGGGAACAATTCAGTGTTATATCCCAACCGAAAGGTTTGCTGATTACAAAAAGATGATAGAAAAGGCATTTGGCGAGGGCAGTTGCTGTCTTATAAATGTAAGACAGGTCGGCGGATATGAAATAATGTAAAAAAAGGAGGTTTTAACCTCCTTTTTTTACTTTTTATATATTGATTTTTTTTATAAAAAGCTGTATAATATCGGTGGAAAAGCAGGAGTAAAGTTTAGTTTTTTTGTGATTTTCTCAAAAAAGGAAGTGCTGTAGTATGATGGAATCTTTTGCTATCAGAAGAATTGCTTTTTCAAGCAATGCAAGTTCTGAAAAAGCATATCTGAAGATGATTTCAATCGGTTATACTCGAGGAGGCAACACCAATAGATACAGAACAAATAAGCTTGATGATTATTTGCTCACCTTTGTTGAAGAGGGAGAATACGTTATAAATAATCTGCCTACTGAGGAAAGGGCATATATAAAAATTAAGCAGGGCGATATAGCTTTGTTTTATCCAGGGGATAATTTTGAAATTGTTGATTCGAATGTAGAATCTGGCAGAGCTTGGTTTCATTTCTGCGGACCTGCCGCTGCTGATATTCTTGAAGAAATCGGTGCTAACGGCAAAAGGGTTGTTTCGGTTGAGGCTGCAAGCATTCCCCGACTTATGAAGCGTTTTTCTTCTATAAAGGATATTGTTTTAAATGAAGAAGATACCGAGCTTAATGTTAATGCAAAGCTTCTCAATTTCTTCGGCTCAATCAAAACTGTGAAAACGACCGAGAGCGGAAATGAGAAGATTGAAAAGGTTGCAAAATATCTCAATGTTAATCTTAAAAGCGAGGTTAATGTTAAAAAGCTTGCAGAAATGTGTTTTTTCAGCGAAAGCTACTTTATAAAAAGATTTTATGAGGTTTTCAAAACAACGCCCCATAAATATCTGATAATGCTGAGAATGGAGCATGCAAAGTTTCTGCTTCATAATACGGGTGAAAAAATAGGCGAAATTGCTGTCGAGGTAGGTTATGGGGATATCGGTTATTTCTCTTCCGTTTTCAAGAAGTATACAGGGGTAAGCCCGAGAAAATTCAGATATGCGGGCGATATTGAGCAAGATTAGACTTAAAATGGGTAAGATAAGTTAAAAAACTAAGGGAGCAAGTAATGTTAGAACTTAAAAATATCTCCTTTTCTGCCGAAGGTGAAAACGGCGAAAAGGTTATACTTAAAGATATAAATCTTAAAATTGATGAGGGCTTTGTTGTTATAACAGGTCCTAACGGAAGCGGTAAATCAACCCTTGCAAAGATTATTGCAGGAATTATGAAACCAACCTCGGGCAAGATTTTGCTTGATGGCGAGGATATAACCGAACTTTCGATTACTGAAAGAGCGAAAAAGGGAATAAGCTTTGCTTTTCAGCAACCTGTTCGCTTTAAGGGAATTACTGTTCACGATTTAATCAGCCTTGCGGCAGGTAAGGATATAAGCATTGCCGAGGCTTGCGATTATTTATCTCAGGTAGGGCTATGTGCGAGAGATTATATAAACCGCGAGGTTAACGCTTCTCTTTCAGGCGGCGAGCTTAAAAGAATTGAAATTGCAACTGTACTGGCTAGAGGCACTAAAATATCCCTCTTTGATGAGCCTGAGGCGGGAATCGACCTTTGGAGCTTTAATAGTTTAATTAAGGTTTTTGAGAAAATGCGAGAAAAGCTTGGCGGTTCGATTATTATAATTTCCCAT
The DNA here is from genome assembly GCA_045531855.1 of Acutalibacteraceae bacterium. Classification (GTDB taxonomy): domain Bacteria; phylum Bacillota; class Clostridia; order Oscillospirales; family Acutalibacteraceae; genus UBA737. The sequence goes on along the minus strand of JAZSEU010000039.1, from coordinate 5,996 downwards.
CAGGAGAGAATACTCAATATTGCCGATAAGGTTATAGTTGTATCTGACGGCAAGGTTAAGAACGAGGGCAAAAAGGATGAAATTTTGCCAGACCTTTTAGGCAGCACCGATGTTGCTTGCCGTGTGTTACTTGGGGAATAGGGGGGTTATGATGAATAATACAGAGCTTGAACTCCTTAAAATTATAGCTGATATGGACGGCAAGCCTGAGGGAGCATTTAATATCCGTTCAAACAGCGGTCTTGCTGACCGCCGTGTTACCGAGAACATTGATATAAAAACCAAAACCGATAAATCGGGAATAGATATCATTATCAAGGCGGGAACAAAGGGCGAGAAGGTTCATATCCCCGTAATCATTTCCGAAACGGGACTTAAAGAATTGGTTTACAATGATTTTTATATCGGCGAGGGTGCTGATGTTGAAATCGTTGCAGGCTGCGGTATCCATAATTGCGGTGATGAAGAATCAAGACATGACGGTATCCATACCTTTTTCGTTGGTAAAAATGCAAAGGTTAAGTATGTTGAAAAGCATTACGGCAAGACGGACGGAAAGGGACAGAGCAATATGAACCCCGTAACCGTTATCAATATTGATGACGGCGGATATATGGAAATGGAAACCACTCAGATTGAGGGTGTTGATGAAACCAAGCGTTCAACCAAGGCAAAGCTTGGAGCGGATGCTACACTTATTATCCGTGAAAAACTGATGACAAGCGGAACAGAGAGAGCCGAAACCGATTTTGCGGTTGATTTGAACGGCGAAAATTCAAGCGCTAATGTTATTTCCCGTTCGGTTGCTAAGGATAAATCATATCAGCTCTTCCTTTCTAAAATCAACGGCAATAATATCTGTACGGGACATAGCGAATGCGATGCAATAATTATGGATAATGCAAAGGTTTCGGCTATCCCTGAAATCACTGCAAACCATATAGATGCTTCGCTTATTCACGAGGCGGCAATCGGTAAAATTGCAGGCGAACAGTTAACTAAGCTTATGACCTTAGGACTTACCGAACAAGAGGCTGAGGAGCAAATAGTTAACGGATTTTTGAAGTAATAATTTCCGCAGGTGCGGATAAAATATTAAATGAGGTGATTTTAATGGAATTAAAAGGAAGTAAGACCGAGAAAAACTTGATGGCGGCTTTTTCGGGCGAGAGTGAGGCCAGAAATAAGTACACCTATTTTGCATCTGTTGCAAAGAAGGAAGGATATGAGCAGATTTCTGCTCTTTTCCTTGATACTGCCAACAACGAAAAGGAACATGCAAAAATGTGGTTCAAGGAGCTTAAGGGTATAGGCAATACTGCCGAAAACCTTAAATCTGCTGCTGCGGGCGAAAACTATGAGTGGACCGATATGTATGCAACCTTTGCTAAGGAAGCAGAGGAAGAGGGCTTTACCGAGCTTGCTGCAAAGTTCCGTATGGTTGCTGCTATTGAAAAAACTCATGAGGAAAGATACTTGAAGCTTCTTAACAATGTTGAGATGCAGAAGGTATTTGAAAAAGCAGAGGAAACTATGTGGGAATGCCGCAATTGCGGACATTTGGTTATCGGCAAAAAGGCTCCCGAGATTTGTCCTGTTTGTGCACATCCTAAGAGCTACTTCGAAGTAAGAGCTGAGAATTATTAAAATTAAAAGACCGCCAAAGGCGGTCTTTTTCAATAAAAACTTGACTTTTTTTAATTTAAACTGTATGATATTAAGGTAAAGCGTTGAGAAGGACAGTAGTTTGCTTTAGTTTCTTTAAGAGAGCGTAAGTCTTGGCTGAAAACTGCGTAAGAAACGGGTAAATGAGACCGCCTTTGAGTGCCGTGGGTAAAAAACACGGACGCATGCCTGCGTTATGGGCTTTAAAAGAGTTCGGCTATGCCGAGAATACGGGTGGAACCGCGGAGATTTTATTACTTCGTCCCGAAAAGCGAAAGCTTTTCAGGGCGGAGTTTATTTTTTTGGAGGAATAAAAATGATTAAGGTTACTTTAAAGGGCGATGTTGTTAAGGAATTTCCTAAGGGTATAACAGCCTATGAGGTTGCAAAGGAAATCAGTATGGGTCTAGCAAAATCAGCTTGTGCCGTTAAAATAGATGGTGAAACTGCAGACCTCAGAACAGAGCTTAATTCTGACTGCTCCCTTGAAATTTTAACTTTTGATGACAAAGAGGGACGTTGGGCTTTCAGACACACTGCTTCTCATATCTTGGCTCAGGCAGTAAAGCGTATTTTCCCGAATACGAAGCTTGCTATAGGCCCTGCTGTTGATGACGGATTTTATTATGATTTTGATGTTGAAACAAACTTTACCCCCGAAGACCTTCTTAAGATTGAAGAAGAGATGAAGAAAATCGTTAAAGAGGATATAAAGCTCGAAAGATTTTTAAAATCTCGTGATGAGGCAATTAAATATTTTGAGGAAAGTAAAGAGCCTTATAAGGTTGAGCTTGCAGAGGGTATTCCCGAGGGAGAGGATATTTCCTTCTATTCTCAGGGAGATTTTACCGACCTTTGTGCCGGTCCTCATCTTATGAGTACGGTAGCGGTTAAGGCTTTCAAATTAACCTCGGCAACAGGTGCATATTGGAGAGGCGATTCCTCGAAGAAAATGCTTTGTCGAGTTTATGGAACAGCATTTCCTAAGGCAAGTCTTCTTGAGGAGCATTTAACAATGCTTGAAGAGGCAAAGAAGAGGGACCATAATAAATTAGGTAGAGAGTTGGAGCTTTTCACAACGGTTGACTGTATCGGTCAGGGACTTCCGATTATGCTTCCTAAGGGAACTAAAATTCTTCAGACCCTTCAGCGTTTTGTTGAGGATGAGGAGGAGAGAAGGGGATGGCTCAGAACAAAAACTCCCCTTATGGCAAAGAGCGACCTTTATAAAATTTCGGGACACTGGGACCATTATTTAGACGGTATGTTTGTGCTTGGCGACCCGACAGACGAAACCAAAGAGTGCTTTGCACTTCGTCCGATGACCTGTCCCTTCCAGTACCAAGCGTATTTAAACCGTGCCCGTTCATACCGTGATTTACCCCTTCGTTACGGTGAAACCTCAACCCTCTTCAGAAATGAGGAGTCGGGCGAGATGCACGGACTTATTCGTGTTCGCCAATTTACTATTTCTGAGGGACATCTCATCTGCACCCCCGAGCAGCTTGAGGATGAGTTCAAGGGTAGCTTAGAGCTTGCAATATTTATGCTCAAAACCTTGGGACTTTATGAGGATGTTTCTTATAGATTCTCGCAGTGGGACCCCAATGATACCGATAAATATATCGGCACTCCTGAACAGTGGAACGAGGCTCAGGATATGATGGGTAAAATTCTTGACCACCTCGAGATTCCTTATAAAATCGGTATCGGCGAGGCTGCTTTCTATGGACCTAAGCTTGATATTCAGATTAAGAATGTTTACGGCAAGGAAGATACCCTTATCACCATTCAGATTGACCAGATGCTTGCTGAGAAATTCGGTATGGAGTATGTTGATAGAGATGGCGTTAAGAAGAACCCATATATTATTCACAGAACCTCTATCGGTTGTTATGAGAGAACTCTGGCACTTCTTATTGAAAAGTACGCCGGTGCGTTCCCGATGTGGTTAGCACCCGTTCAGGTTAAGCTTCTCCCCATTGCTGACCGCCACCTTGACTATGCTTATCAAGTTAAAAAGCAGCTTGAGGCAAAGGGAATTATAGTTGAGCTTGATGATAGAAACGAAAAAATCGGCTATAAAATTAGAGAGGCAAGACTCAATAAAATCCCATATATGTTAATTATAGGCGATAATGAGGTTGAAGCAGGTGCTGTTTCTGTTCGCCGCAGAGGTGAGGACGGAGATTTAGGCTCTATGGATACCGCTGAATTTATTTCTCTTGCAACCGAAGAAATTAAAAATAAAACAATAAGATAACAAAAAAAGGCTCCGAAGGGAGCCTTTTTTATATAAGCAAATTCTTAAGTTCGTTTGGAGTTGCGGCTATGTAATCAGCACCTGCAGCTTTCAGTTCTTCAATCGTGCCGTAGCCGAAGAGAACGCCGACTGCCTCCATTCCGTATTTATGAGCCGCCTCTATATCAAACTTTCGGTCGCCTATCATAACGGCAGAGGAGATATCCGAAATGCCTGATTTTTCTATAGCGTATGCCAAAACCTCGTCTTTTCTTGAACGCTTTTCATCCATTGTAGCACCAATGACAAGGTGAAAGTATTTACTAAGGTCGAAGTGCTCTAAAATCTGGTTTGCAAATTTTTCAGGCTTGCTTGTTGCGAGGATAATCTTTTTATCCTTTTCGCAAAGCAGATTTAAAAGAGCGGGAATTCCTTCGTAAACCCTGTTTTGATAAATACCTGTTTCCCGGTAAAATTCACGGTAGTATTCAACCGCCTTTTCGGCTTTCTCTCTTGTAAACCCGTAAAACTCCATAAAGGAATCAATGAGCGGAGGTCCGATAAATTTCTGAAGCTCGGCTCTATTTTTGATTTCAATGCCGAACTTTCTGAGTGCAAAGGCTACCGAGTTTGTTATACCCTCGGCAGGCTCGGTTAATGTTCCGTCAAGGTCAAAAAAAATATATTCTTTATTATTCAAAAAATCAGTCCCATCAAAAAAGGGGAGTGTACACTCCCCTTTATATTTTAGTCTTCATCCTTGTATGAAAGAACAGGTTTGACATCTTTGTTCTTTAAGTTTCTGTCAACATAGTTTTTGGTAATTTTAACAACCAAGGGGGTGAGAACTAAAACACCGATAAGGTTTGGAACCATCATGAGACCGTTGAAGGTGTCCGAAATATCCCAAGCAAGTGAAGAGGTGAGTACGGCACCGAAGATGATGGTGCAAACGTGGATGATGCGGAAGATAAAGGTTGTTTTTGCACCGAAGAGGTATTCCCAAGCTTTAGAGCCATAGTGAGACCAACCGAGAACGGTTGTGAAAGCAAAGAGGAACATAGCGATAGCAACAAAACGCTGACCGATATTACCCCAAGAGAACACTTCATTGAATGCGCCGCCTACGAGGGTTGCATCTGAAAGGCCTTCTGCAATTTCACCTGTTTTAACATTGAAAACTCCGCCTTCAAGTCCGCCCGAGGTAAGAACAACAAGAGCGGTCATAGTGCAAACAACCATTGTGTCGGCAAATACCTCGAATATACCCCACATACCCTGTTTAACTGGCTCTTTAATATTGGAGTTTGAGTGAACCATAACCGAAGAACCAAGACCTGCTTCGTTTGAGAAAACTCCACGCTTGAAGCCGTTGGTCATAGCAATAATAACACCGCCGATACCGCCGCCAACAAAGGCTTGAGGCTTAAATGCGTTAACGAAAATCGCCTTAAAAGCAGGAATAATAGCATCATAGTTTATACCGATGATAACAAGGCTTCCTGCAACAAAAAGAACAACCATAAAAGGAACAATCTTTTCGGCAACATTAGCAATTCTCTTAAGACCGCCAAGGGTGATAAGAGCGGTGAGCGCCATAATAACAACACCAATAATAATGTTATAAAGCGAAATTCCATCGAGAACTTCGATAGAGGAGAGAGCTTTAACATCGAAAGCCGCAGCAACATTTGCAACAATTTTATTGACTTGGCCCATACTTCCTATACCGAAGGAAGCAAGCATGGTGAAAATACAGAAAAGAACAGCTAAAACTTTACCTATCCATTTGCAGCCTTTCTTTGCACCGAGACCGTCTCTAAGGTAGTACATAGCACCGCCCGACCACTCGTCTTTTTCATTCTTGCGGCGGAAGAAAATTCCCAAAACATTTTCGGAAAAGTTGGTCATCATTCCAAAGAAAGCCGCAATCCACATCCAAAAAACCGCACCGGGGCCACCAATCGTGATAGCTCCCGCTACACCGGCAATATTTCCGGTACCAACGGTTGCAGCCAAGGCGGTACAAATGGCCTGAAAGGGGGAAACGCCGGAAACGGTGGGGCGGCGAAGACTGAGGGGAGTCTCC
>JAZSEU010000028.1:0-2522 GCA_045531855.1 Acutalibacteraceae bacterium | reverse complement strand
GTTTTATGTGCGGGTATTTTTCTTTTGTTTCGGTTACGAGTTCAAGGCATAGGCTATTAAATCGGCTCTTGCTCCCGAAAAGAAATGTATCTACTTTTTCGTCAACAATTAGTTTCTCAATAATCTCTTTAAGTTTTGATTTTAGTTCTTCGGTTTCGTTTATCTTTCTATGACCGAAAAAGCAACAAGTTTTATCTATCATATGTCCATCTCCTGTGTGCGATATATCGTAATTATAACACAAAAGTTTCAACTTTGCGATATGTCCCACACGATATATCGAATATTTTTATAAAATTATAGTAACGATATATCGTAGAGGTGGAATTATGAATACTAAAAATGCGGTTGCAGAACGTATTATTAAATTGTGTAATGAGAAAAATATTGCAATAAATGCTTTGGCAAATATTTCGGGCATATCTCCGTCTACTCTTTACAGTGTTTTAAACGAAAAGAGTCAGAACCCCGGTATTGTTACAATTAAGAAGTTATGTGACGGATTAGAAATTTCCTTGCGTGAGTTCTTTGACGATGACATTTTTGATGATATTGAGCAAGAAATCAAATAACATTCTATTAACGAAAAAACGCTCTGCTGCGGCAGAGCGTTTTACTATTAAGAAAGTATAAAAATAATGTTATGCAATACCCATTGCAATTTCAACCACTAAAGCAACTACAACAACTAGTGCGGAAATGATAAATCCGTGAACCATAGGGCGTATACCGGATTTCTTCATACTTGCAAAAGAAGTATTAAGTCCTATAGCAGAAAGTGCGGCTACCATTAAGAATTTGCTAACTGTTTTTGTGCTGGAAACTATTTCGGCAGGGATAGTAAATATACTTGCAACTGCCGACATAGCAACAAACCCAACTATAAACCAAGGAAATATCTTTTTAATACTAAAATTAGCTTTAATTTCACCATCACTATTACCGTTTACACATGCTTCTTTTCTCTTTAAGCGAAGATTAACAAAAGCAAATACAAGAACAGTTGGAATTATCGATAGAGTTCTTGTGAGTTTCACCATAGTTGCAAAATCTCCCGCCGCCTCTGAAAAAGAATATCCAGTAGCTACTACCGATGATGTATCATTTACTGCAGTTCCTGCCCAAAGACCAAACGCCTCATTGGACATTCCCAAAGCTCTTCCCATAATAGGAAAAAGCAATATCATAGCCATATCAAATAAAAATGTAGCTGATAGTGCATAAGCAACATCGTTATCCTCAGCATCAATTGTAGGTGCAATTGCGGCAATAGCGGAGCCACCGCAAATACCGGTGCCTGCTGAAATAAGATTAGAAAGTTTCCAATTAAGCCCTAATGCTTTTCCTATAAAATATCCACCGCCGAAACAAGTCAGAAGAGTGAAAACCATAACAACCAAAGACATTTTTCCTACATTAAAAATAGTGTTTATGTTGAGGGAAAGACCAAGCAGGATTATAGCAAATTTTAAGATTTTTTTGGATGTGAATTTTGCACCAGCATCAAAAATATCGATATTTTTTAAGAAATAGTTTAAAGTCATACCAATAAACATAGCAATTACCGATGCACCAACAACGTGAATCGGAAGTAAGCTTTCAAGCCAAAGTGCCAAAAAAGCAATAGCCATAGAAAGTGCTATACCCGGCATTGTTTTTAGGATTTTCATATGTACACTCCTTTTAGATATGCCTATATTTTACACTTTTAATTCAAAATGTCAACTTTTAATGTGATTTTCTATCGCCTGTGAGACGAATTCTGCTGTACCGTCACCGTTTTTATCAATGTTTGCTTTAAAACGTTCGTCTGCTACATACATTTGTCCGAGGCCTGCAAGAATATCTTTGGTGCAAGTGTAGTAATTCTCGGTTATATAGTTTTGCAGTTCTTTTACAAGTGATTGTGCCTTTTCTGATTCGGCAGAGTTGCCTTCTTTCTTACACTCGGCAAGTTTAGCGAATACTGCCATTAGTCCATCGTTTATCTCTTGCCACTTATCTTTGCTATAATCGGTGGTTTTTTCTGCGTGTTCTTTATAGGCTTCTGTTTTTCCCCAACGCTCTTTTGCCTCGTTTTCATACTGCTTTCGTGCGGTTTCATAATCGTTGTTATCAAACGCTGTCATTGTAACCTTTCCTTTCGTGGCACCGTCAAAAGCATCGATAATTCTCTCTAATCGTTCCTTTTTTAACTCTAAAAGTTTTCGTTGCTCGGCGAGTGCTTTTTGCTTGTCATAATCGGGAGATGACAATATCTCTAAAATGCTCTTAAGCGGGAAATCAAGTTCGCGATAAAACAGTATCTCTTGCATACGCATGAGAGAATTTTCGTCATAAAACCTATAGCCGTTTTGTGCGTCCACAAGGGCGGGTTTTATGAGTCCTATTTCATCATAATAGTGCAGTGTGCGCACACTGACACCCGTAAGTTTTGCAAACTCTTTTATCTGCATTTTCATAATAAAATCACCCCTCATTTGACAGTATAAGGTATTACGTTACGTCAAAGTCAAGTGTTT
>JAZSEU010000077.1:0-12369 GCA_045531855.1 Acutalibacteraceae bacterium | reverse complement strand
ATTGAAGATAACGCCTATAAGCAATGTATATCCGAAGGAATAAATTGTACCCGTTATAGATGTTCCGAAGAGGGACATCAAGGGTGAGAAGAGCTTGCCGAACAAGCTATCGGGTGTACCAAAAGCACCCATAAGAACGATAGACACGATAACAATAGTAACGTTACCGTCTATAATAGCACTTAAGCTGTTTTTATATCCGCTGTCAATAGCACCGTCTATAGTCTTGCCCTTTTTGAACTCATCACGAATTCTTTCTGCTGCGATAACGTTACAGTCAACACCAACACCGATAGAAAGGATAATACCCGCAATACCTGGGATGGTTAATGTAAAGCTTTCTGCACCGCTGAAATAACCCGAAATGCAAGCTATAGTTCCTGCCAACTGACCGAGAAGTGCAATAGCGGCAACAAAGCCGTTAAGACGGTATCTTAATATCATAAGCAAGCAAACAAGACCAAATGCAATAGAGCCTGCAATAACCATAACCCTCAAAGCATCAGAGCCTAAAGTCGGAGAGATAACCTGAAGCTTACTGTCATCAACAGTCAAAGCAAAAGGAAGTGCACCTGCGTTAATCTTATCAGCCAAATCCTTAGCTGCATCAGCATTTTCCATACCTGTTATGTATGCCTGACCGTTAGTTATAGCCTGATTAACGGTTGGAGCTTGAATCATAACGTCATCCATCCAGATGGAAACGGTTTTGCCAACAAGCTCGGAAGTTGCAGTAGCAAACTTTGATTTTCCCGCATCGGTAAAATCAAGATATACAACATATCCGCCGTTCTCATCAACGCCCGCCTGAGCACTCTTGATATCAGCCGCACCGCTTAAGATTACCTTCTCCTTATCTTGTTCACGGCAGAAGGTTAAAAGTGCAGTTTCACCGAGCTCCTGAACAGCAGCGGCAGCATCAAAATTGCTTTCATCCGCAGCCCAAGGGAAACGAACGATGATTTGATGGTTATTACTATCGGTATAAACCTCATAGTCGGTTATATTTTTGTTGATAAGACGGGTTTCGATAATAGACTTTGCAGCGTCCATATCATCATCTGTTATATCAACATCCTGTTTATCGGGCGAGAAAACCGCCTCAACGCCGCCCCTGATATCGATACCCCATCTGATATCCTGAGCACCTTTCAAATAAACTTCTCTTTTATCGCCGTAATAGTTTTCAATACCGAAAAAGGCGGTAAATGCTAACGCCAAAATCAAAATCAAAACTATGAAAAACACTGGCTTGCCTATAGTTTTTGCTCTCATTGGCAAATCCTCCAACTTCTATAATTCTTAAAATTATCTTTCTTAATTATACTTATATTTTAAAACAAAGTCAACAACGATTATTTCGAAAGAAGCTTCTCCAAAGCAGCATACTTAATAGCAACACAAAGCACCGCAGAAGCCTTTTTAATCTCCTCAACCGAGGGGTAAGAGGGAGCAATTCTGATATTTGAATCCTTGGGGTCCTTTCCGTAAGGATAGGTTGCTCCCGCAGGGGTTAAAATCATACCCGCATTAGCACAAAGCTGTTCAACCCTTTTAGCACAGCCTTCAAGCAAATGAAGACTTATAAAATATCCACCCTTAGGATTGTTCCAACGGATAATTGAATTGCCCGAAAGTTCGGTTTCGAGTTCATCCAAAACAGCCTCAAACTTAGGCCTTAAAACGCTTGCATGCTTCTTCATATGCTCTAAAACAGCCTCAGCAGAAGAGAAAACACGGGCGTGTCTCAACTGATTTAGCTTATCAGGACCTATAGTCTGATATTTCATTCTGCCCTTAAGCATTGCAACGTTGTTAGGGCTTGCCGCCTCAACTGCAACACCGGCACCAGGGAAGGTGATTTTCGAGGTTGAAGTAAAGATAATCGGAAGGTCGGGGTTTCCCGCTTTTACACATTCAGCATAAAGATTTAAAAGCTTATCGCCCTCATCATATAAATCATGCACCGCATAAGCATCATCCCAGAAAATTCTGAAGTCCCCAGCGGCAGGCTTTAAAGCGGCAAAACGCTTTACAACCTCATCACTATAGGTAATTCCCTCGGGATTAGAATACTTAGGAACACACCATATACCCTTAACCGAGCTATCCTTAACAAGTTCTTCAACCTTATCCATCAAAGGACCGTTTTCATCCATTTCAACAGGGATAAGCTCAATACCGAAATACTCGGTTATTGCAAAATGGCGGTCATATCCCGGAACGGGGCATAAAAATTTAATCTTGCCCTGTTTGCACCAAGGCTCTCCGCCCATACCGTGCGTCATAGCCTGAGCTATGGTATCAAACATCATATTAAGGGAGGAGTTTCCGCCAACAATAATCTGCTCGGGTGAAAGGTCTAAAAGGTCGGCGAAAAGTTGTTTTAGTTCGCTAAGACCGTCAAGCCCACCGTAATTTCGGCAATCAATCCCATCAATATTCTTATAACCAGTATTAGTTCCAACCATATTAAACATTTCGGAACTTATATCCATATTATCAAAGCCCGGCTTACCTCTTGACATATCAAGAGAAAGATGAAGCGAGCAAAGTTTTTCATATTCCGAGCGAACTGTTTGCATTTCTGCCTCAAGTTCTTCCTTGCTCATCTTTAAATAATCAGACATAATATACCTCCTAAACCATGACAGTATAACACATTTTATGCCGTTTTTCAAGATTTTTTACATTATGAGCTTCATAATAAGCTCAACTATAAAAACAACTGCACATGAACAAACCGCAACTCCGAACAAACCCACACCGAAATAGGCTAACAAAACTCCCGAAACCAAAGCCGCTATTCCCGACCAAATACTGTTTGTTGCCTCGATAATTGCAGGAAAGGTCATAACTGCTAAAGTTACATAAGGTACATAGAAGAGAAATGACCGAAGGGTTTTATTGGTTATTCTTTTGCGGATAAGGGTTAGCGGCAAAAGTCTTATAAGATAAATAACCGCCGCCATAACAAATATATAAATATAAACCTTATACTCCATCTTCTTCCTCCTCTTCAACAGGGAAAAGATAAGCTGCCGCAAGGGAAATTACAACAGTTAAGATAATAACCCTCATTCCCGAAGAAATGCCCGAAAGCAAAGGCATTTTCGAGAAAACAAAGCTAAGTGCCATAGAAACTATAACCAAAACGGCAACAACCTTATTTTTTCTTGCAGGGGGGATAATAATTGCTAAGAACATTCCGTATAGCCCGACACTTAAAGCACTTACAATGCTATCGGGCAGAATATTACCCATAATAACGCCAAGCAGAGTGCCAAGTGCCCAACCGGGAATTGAAACGGTCATTGCACCATAGTTATAAAAGGGGTTAAGATTACCCTTTACCGAAACAGATATTCCAAAAATCTCATCGGTAACATCAAAGGCTATAAGACTTCTATGTAGGGTTGAGGTTTTAGGGCTTAGCTTCTGACTCAAAGCACAAGCCATAAGCAAATATCTTGCATTAACGACCAACTGAGTTAATGCCATTTCAAGAAAGCTTGCATTTTCACCTATCAGAGTAAAGCCTGCATACCCACCTGCCGATGCATTTGTGAGAGCGGCGGCAAGCATAGCCTGAAAGGCGGAAAGTCCCGAGTTTTTAGCAACTATACCCAAGGTAAATGCAACAGCAAAGTAACCTAAAGCTATCGGTATTCCATCCACCAAGCCTTTTTTATACCATTTTCCGTTTTCGCTCACAAATTTCACCTACCACACTAAAAATTCAGGAGAAAACTCCTGAATTTTTAATTTTCGTTATAATTTTTTCAACCGTCTCCTCAAAAGAAGCCTCCGAAGAAACCGTTATATCTGCATATTTTTCATAAAGAGGAGCCCTCTTTATAAAAATACTTTCTATACTTTCGCCCTCGGTCATAGCAATACCTCGGGTTTTAATGTTATTAAGTCTTGTTTTTAATTCTTCAACCGAGGCCTTAAGGTATATAACAACTCCGTTTTTCCTAAGATATTTCATAGCCTTTTCGGATAAAACAGCGCTTCCGCCCGTTGCTATAATAAAATTCTCAAAATCAAGAGAACAAAGCACCTCTTCTTCTGTTTTCAAAAAAGCCTCTATTCCCTCTTCATTTATCATCTGTTGAAGCTTTTTACCACTATTTTGCTGAATAATCAAATCGGTATCAATAAACTGCATTCCAAGTGTTTTCGCAAGAACAACACCTAAGGTGCTTTTGCCTGATGAAGGCATACCGATAAGCACAATATTCTTCAATTTTCTCACTCAATTCTTAAGACTTTGAAGCGGAGCGGGAATTCTTCCTGCTCTATCAATAAACTTCTTGGGAGATTTTGAAAGATTAACATCCATAATGGGTCCCGAGCCTAAAAGTCCGCCGAACTCAAGGTCCTCGCCAACCTTTTTGCCGATAGCGGGGATTACTCGAACTGCAGTTGTTTTTGAGTTGACCATACCAATAGACGCCTCATCAGCAATTATAGCCGAAATAACCTCTGCGGGAGTGTCCCCCGGAATTGCTATCATATCAAGACCAACCGAGCAAACAGCGGTCATAGCCTCTAATTTTGAAAGGGATAAATCACCCGAGCGGGCAGCCGCTATCATACCCGCATCCTCAGAAACGGGGATAAATGCACCCGAAAGTCCGCCAACATAAGAGGAAGCCATAACTCCGCCCTTTTTAACGGCATCGTTAAGCATTGCAAGAGCGGCGGTTGTTCCGTGAGTTCCGCATCTTTCGAGTCCCATTTCCTCTAAAATATGGGCAACCGAGTCGCCAACTGCAGGAGTAGGTGCTAAGGATAAATCAACAATTCCAAACGGAACGCCAAGTCTTTTTGAAGCCTCTGTTCCGACAAGCTGACCCATTCTTGTTATCTTGAAAGCGGTACGCTTGATAATTTCTGCCAACTGACCTAAATCACCGTCAGGGCATTTTTTTAGAGCCGCCTGAACAACACCGGGACCCGAAACACCTACATGAATAACACTGTCAGGCTCGCCGACACCGTGAAAAGCACCTGCCATAAAAGGATTATCCTCAACAGCATTGCAGAAAACAACAAGCTTTGCAGCGCCGATACAATCTCTATCGGCGGTTTTTTCGGCTGTTTCTCTAACTATCTGACCCATAAGCTTTACAGCATCCATATTGATACCAGCCTTGGTTGAGCCGATATTAACAGAGGAGCAGATATTATTAGTAACCGAAAGGGCTTCGGGAATTGAACGGATAAGAGCCTCATCCCCTGCCGAAAAGCCTTTATGAACCAAGGCAGAATATCCGCCGATAAAGTTAACACCCGTAGCATCTGCCGCTTTTTGAAGAGCCTTGGCATACATAACGGGGTCTCCGCCTGAAGCCGCTGCTATCATAGCAATAGGGGTTACTGATATTCTCTTATTTATAATCGGTATTCCGTACTGTGCCGAAATTTCCTCGCCTGTTTTAACGAGATCTCCTGCCTTGCGAACGATTTTATCATATATCTTATCGCAAGCCTTTTTTGCATCCGAATCAGCACAATCAAGCAAAGAAATTCCCATTGTAACGGTTCTTATATCAAGATTTTCCTCGGAAATCATATTTATGGTTTCCATTATATCATTAAGGTTTATCATTATTAAGCTCCTTAAATTCTGTGCATAGAATTGAAGATATCCTCATGCATAACACGGATATCAAGGTTTTTCGCCTTTCCAAGCTCGGTCATCTTCTGAGAAAATGAAGCGAATGAGCAGTTAAGCTCCTTTATTTCGGTCAGCATAACCATAACAAACATATCCTGTAAAACCGACTGGGTTATATCAACTATATTAGCGTTACACTCTGAACAAACAGCACTAACCTCAGAAATTATTCCAACTGCATCTTTTCCTATTACTGATACTACCGTTTTCATTTTCGTTTCTCCTTTTTGAGTATTATATAGATTTTATCACAACTAAACTTTAATATCAATAAAATCTTGAAAATTAACCGAAAATCGGAAATATATATATCTTTTTTTCGTAAAAGTATACAAATTTAGTCTATTTTGTGTATTTGGTAAAAAATTAACACAATATATAGTTGACAAATCAATAAAAATATTGTAGAATTAGAACACAAAATCACCACGTAACTGACGGATTTGAGGAATAACCTCATGGGAGCGTGGTGTCTGCGGATTAAACCGCTGTTAGCCGACCGTCTGGGCAATTCAGTTTAAAGGCTGAGTTGCCTTTTATAGTCATAAGGAGAAAATTATGGAACATAAAAATTGGGAAGGTTTTAAAACAGGAAGATGGCAGGATGAAATCAATGTTCGTGATTTCATTCAGCAAAATTATAAGGAATATAACGGAGATAGCAGCTTCTTAGCCTCTGCAACAAGCAGAACTAATGAGCTTATGAAAAAGCTCCAGTCTCTTTTCCAGCTTGAAAGACAGTATGGCGGAGTTCTTGATATTGATACTGCAACCGTTTCTTCTCTTACAAGCTATTCTCCCGGATACCTCGATAAAGATAACGAGCTTATAGTAGGCCTTCAAACCAACCGCCCGCTCAAAAGAGGAGTTAATCCCTTTGGCGGAATGCGAATGGTGCGTCAGGCCTGCGAAGCATACGGCTATAAATTAAGCAACAAAATCGAAGAAGAATTCCGTTTCAGAACAACCCATAACGATGGTGTTTTCCGTGCATACACAGAGGAAATGCGTTTAGCCAGAAGATGCCATGTTATAACTGGTCTTCCCGATGCTTACGGCAGAGGAAGAATTATCGGAGATTACAGAAGGGTTGCTCTTTACGGAACTGCTCGCCTTATCGAAGAAAAGAAAAAGGATAAGAAGGCTTTAGAAAACGATTGTTTTGATGCAGAGCATATCCGTCTTAACGAAGAGCTTCATCAACAAATAACCTTCTTGGGTCTTATGACCGAAATGGCGGCTATGTATGGCTGTGATATCAGTCAGCCTGCAAAAAATGCCCATGAGGCAATTCAGTGGACCTATTTTGCATATCTTGCTGCAATTAAGGAACAAAACGGTGCCGCTATGTCCTTAGGCAGAGTTAGTACCTTCTTTGATATTTATATTGAAAGAGACATTGAAAACGGAACCTTAACCGAGGAATCCGCTCAGGAGCTTGTTGACCATTTTGTTATGAAGCTTAGAATGGCGAGACATTTAAGAACTCCCGAATATAATGAGCTTTTCGGCGGCGACCCGATGTGGATTACCGAAGCAGTTGGCGGTATGGGTGAAAATGGCAAAACTCTCGTTACAAAGAGCAGCTTCAGAATTCTCAACACACTTTACACCTTAGGTCCCTCTCCCGAGCCTAACCTTACTATTCTTTGGTCTAACTCTCTCCCTGAAGGATTTAAAAAGTTCTGTGCTAAGGTTTCGGTCGATACTGATTCTATTCAGTATGAAAATGATGACCTTATGCGTCCGATTTATGGGGATGATTATGCTATTGCCTGCTGCGTTTCGGCAATGAAGGTTGGAAAACAGATGCAGTTCTTCGGAGCTCGCTGCAACCTGGCAAAGCTTTTGCTTATCGCCCTCAACGGCGGTTATGATACAACAAGCGATATCCACATAGGACCTCAGATGCCTGTTTGGAAAAATGATAAACTCGATTACAACGGGGTTATGAGAAGGCTTGATGATTATATTGAATGGATGGCAAAGCTATATGTTAACACTATGAATGTTATCCATTATATGCATGATAAGTATGCCTATGAGAAATCTCAGATGGCACTTCACGATACATCGGTTGAACGCTTTATGGCATTCGGAATTGCAGGTCTTTCGGTTATTGCCGATTCTTTGAGTGCTATTAAGCACGCTAAGGTTACGACTATCAAGGATGAAAACGGTTATATCGTTGATTTCAAAACCGAGGGTGATTTCCCCAAATTCGGCAATGATGACGACCGTGTTGATATGATAGCCAAAGATATAACCCATAAGATGATAACCGAGCTTCGCAAGACTCCCACCTATCGCAATGCGATTCATACCCTCTCGGTGCTTACCATTACTTCAAATGTTATGTATGGTAAAAATACAGGGGCTACACCCGATGGCAGAGAGGCAGGAGCGGCTTTTGCACCGGGAGTCAACCCGATGCATAACCGTGAAGAAAACGGTGCTTTGGCATCCCTTAACTCAATTGCTAAAATCAGTTATGATGACTGTAGAGACGGTATTTCAAATACATTCTCCATAACCCCAGACGCTTTAGGCAGAGAAGATAACGAGAGGGTTGATAATCTCGTTACAATTCTTGACGGTTACTTTGCTAAGATGGCTCACCATATAAATGTTAATGTTCTCAACCGTGAAACCCTTATAGCCGCCTATGAAGACCCCGAGGCATATCCAAACCTCACTATCAGAGTTTCAGGCTATGCCGTTAACTTCAACAAACTCTCCCGTGAGCAGCAGCGTGAGGTTATAAGCAGAACATTCCATGAGGCTATGTGATATGACCGTTACAGAGATAAAAGGAAAAATAAGCTCAATTCAGACGCTCGGTGCCCTTGACGGTCCGGGCGTCAGGTTTGTAGCATTTTTACAGGGTTGTAATTTAAGGTGCGGCTGTTGCCATAACCCTGAAACATGGGAAATGGATAAGGGCGAAACCTATACTCCATCTCAGATAGTAGAAAAAGCCGAGCGTTATAAGGAATATTTCGGGAATACGGGCGGAATAACCCTTTCGGGCGGCGAGCCCTTGCTTCAGGCAAAATTTGCGGCAGAGATTTTTAAGCTTGCAAAGGAAAAAGGTATCGGCACCTGTCTTGATACAAGCGGAAGTATTGAAAACAAGGATACAGAAGAACTTTTAAAATACACCGATATTGTTTTGCTTGATATTAAGTACACAACTGATGAATTATATAAGGAATATGTCGGTTGTTCTATCGAAAAACCGCTTAAATTTCTAAAAATACTAAACGATAAAAATATTCCTGTTATTCTCCGTCAGGTGATTATCCCATCTCTTAACGATAATGAGGAAAATATTAAGGCTTTATCGGCTATTGCAAAAGAATATCCTTGTGTTGAAAAAATAGAGCTTTTGCCTTTTAAAAAGCTTTGTTACACAAAATATGAAAACCTTAAAATCCCCTTCCGTTTTGGAAATTTGGAAGAGCCAACAAAGAAAAAAATGGAAGAACTAAAAAAATTGCTTCTATTTTAGCAAGCAACAAGCCCCTTGTTTCATAAACTTTATTAGTTTTATGAAATGAGGGGTTTATTTTGTTTCAGTTATTATTACAGTTAGCCACACAGCTTTATTATTTTGCTCTGCATGTTACAGGGGCAGGTTCTTTTCCATCTCCCCTTTCAGCCTCAAAGGAAGCAGAATTGCTTAAAAAAAGCCAAAACGGAGATATAGAAGCTCGAAACACCCTTATAGAGCATAACCTAAGACTTGTTGCCCATATAGTTAAAAAATATTATACCTCAGGAGCAGAACAAGACGACCTTATCTCCATCGGCACTATAGGTCTTATAAAGGCGGTTTCTACCTTTAAATCGGATAAAAATATCCGCCTTGCAACCTATGCCGCAAGGTGTATTGAAAACGAAATCTTGATGTTCTTCAGAAACCAAAGGAAATCTTCGCAAGATGTATTTATTAGCGACCCGATTGATACCGATAAGGATGGAAACGCCTTAACACTCAGCGATATAATTGCTGATAAAAAAGATATCGTTGAAGAAATCGATACAAAGCTAAAACTCGAAAAATTAAAAGATATCTTAGGCTCCACGCTCGACAGTAGAGAAAAGCAAATAATAGAAATGCGTTATGGACTCAACTCAAGCGAGGAACTAACCCAACGCGAAATCGCCAAAAAACTCGGCATTTCAAGAAGCTATGTATCAAGAATAGAAAAGTCCGCATTAGAAAAACTAAGGCGTCGTTTTTAAACGACGCCTTGCAATTTATTTCTTTTCGATTTCCTTTATAATATTATATAATTCGTTCTTTTTAGCCTGAGGAAGATTTCTAAAAATCTTTATAAGATTCTTCTCCTTTTGGCTTAAAATATCAAATGGGTCAGGCTCTATTATATCAATAGGCTCAGCAATCTTAATAACCGGACTTTCAGGCTCTACAGGTATAAACGGCTTTTCGCCCTCTAAAAGAAGTATTGGTTCAATTCCCAAAACCTCTGCCACTTGAAGCAAACGCTGAGCAGGAATATTTCCCTCTCTCTCCATCTGGGAATATGTGCTTCCCTTCATTCCGAGCTTTTCGGCAAGCTCGTTTTGAGTATATCCCGCAAGTCTACGATATTTTTTAAGTCTTTCATTTATCGTTTCAAACATAATTTTCTTCCTTTCTTATCCCGACTTTACCCTTGACTTAAAAGCTTTATGTTGGTATAATCAAATAGTAAAATTTGCTGGAGTGGCTCAGTTGGTAGAGCAGCTGATTCGTAATCAGCAGGTCGTGGGTTCGAGTCCCATCTTCAGCTCCAATGAATCCTTCGGTATGAACTCGTATCGGAGGATTTTTTTAAACAGCAAGCTTTTTGTCAAATTTTGTCGATTACAAGTGTATTTTATCACTTTTAACATAATTTGTCAATAACAAGTTATATAAAATTCATAATTTTCATATCCTTGAACAGTATTTGTTTCAGGTGATGATATGAAATTTAAATCCATTAAGATAATATGTATGCTGATTTGCATTTGCCTTTTCTCCCTCTTTGGCAAAGAGGTAAGTGAAGCCTACCCTTCTTCCGCCAAAATAAATGAGCAACCCGTAATTATCCTTGATGCCGGCCACGGTGGGTTAACTAATACTATAGATTAGGTCCAAAACTGCCGTGAAAATTCAATATAAAACATCCCGAAAACCCGCTATTTAAGCGGGTTTTCACCGTTTTACGACAATTTAACTAAGGGAAGTGAATTTAACCTACAAATTTCTAAATTTTAATGCAATTCAGGTTAAAATATGGTATAATATTTTATAGTAGGTGACGAAATAATGGATAAAGCTATGAAACGAAAGCAAGATTTATTTAAACTTTGTAACGGTATGGATGAACTTAATATAAATATAAAAGAGAAATGTCTTTCTTTTTCTGAAGTAATGCTTTCAATTGAGGGAATGAAGGTTAGCAATGAGGTTACACTTGCTTTTGAAGAATGGAAAGAAGGTAAAGCAACTTATTTATCAATTTTCGAATCAACACTTCAAAGATACGGGTTTAACACATAATTAAATGCTTAACAGTTGAATTTTAAAATCATATGTTGTATAATGTACTAAATACTAAAAAGGAAAGGAGAAAGAGTTTATGAAGGATTTTGAGATTTTAAGCCGTGATACAGTTGTTGCTGTTTGGAAAGATAACGAGCTTAAAGTTTTGAACAATGATTTATTGCCGTTATACTTAAAGCGTGTAAACGATGCTAAATCTTGGCTTGAAACAAGAGCTATCGATTCGCATAGAGCAAACTCCCGTCTGCTTAAAAAGGCTTTAAGACTTGCTGAAAAAGATGATGTTTCAACCGTACTTCACGTTAACGCTGCAACAATTACCGACACATATTGGGTTAGGGCTATCGGCAGTGACTTGAAATATGAAGATGTCCGTTTTAATAAAGACTATTTCTCCAATCTGGCTCTCAGAGGACTTTATTCAAGTTTTAATTCTGCTGCAAAGCGTAAGGATACCAAAACACCAGAGCTTACCAATATCGGTAGCTTTGAAAAGTGTTGGAAGCTCAAAGATGGAAAATGGTGGATTTATAAATCTGCTAACCAAAAAGAACAGTTCTCAGAGCTTTTCGTATATGAGTTGGGTAAAGCACTCGGTATGAATATGGCACATTACGAGAAGGGTGATAAATGCGTTAAGTCGCTTGACTTCACAGATTCGGCAAAGGTCATATTCGAACCGGCTTCATCCTTTATGGGTGATGAGGAAGATTATATCAAGGTTGTTGAAAAACTTAAGGAACTTTGTCCTAAAGCAATTCCTGACTATATTAAAATGATTTTCCTTGATACCATTACCGCTAACCCCGACAGACACACAGGAAACTTCGGTTTAATGCGCAATGTAAAAACAGGTGAACTTTTAGGACTCGCACCTAACTTTGATAACAATATGGCACTTATTGCCCGCGGTTATCCAACAACCAAATCCACAAATGACTTGTTAATCACGTTATTTAATGAGCTAATGGAAAAATATCCTGAATATAAAGAATATTTGCCAAAAGTCACAGAGCAGATGATTAGGAAAGTTATCAGCAAACTTAATATGAAGGTTAAGTCCCAGGTAATTGTTGATTTTGTAATTAAACGTCATCAAGCAATTAAATAAATGACTAAATCCCTT
>JAZSEU010000024.1:0-1718 GCA_045531855.1 Acutalibacteraceae bacterium | reverse complement strand
CGGTTAAAATTTTAAAAATATTTTTTAAAGCATATTTTTTCTTATTTCTTCATTTGATAATGGGCTGAGTAGTGAAGGGGGGATATCGAAAACTGTTTTGCAGCCTGTATCATTTTTTGAAGCCATTTTATAGGCGGCTCTTGCATATGCTGCGATAACGCTGGAGGTAAACTCAGGGTTGGAATCAAGCTTTAAGCTATATTCTATAATATGAGTGTTTTCATTTTCCCAGCCGGTTTTTCCCGAACGGATAACGAAACCGCCGTGAGCAATACCACTATGATTTTTCTTCATCTCATCCATAGTGATGAAATGAACGATAGTATCATAGTCTGCAAAATAATTTGGCATAGTTTTAATTTCGTTTTCAATTCTCGTTTTATCGGCGCTATCCTCTACAACAACAAAGCATTCTCTTAAATGTTTCTGACGTGTTGAGAGCTCGGGGTTAGAGCCGCTGCGAACAGCATCTAAAGCCTCATCCTTTGGAATGGTATACTGACGGGCATCTATAACACCCTCGATTCTTCTTATAGCATCCGAATGTCCTTGGCTTACACCCTTGCCCCAGAAGGTATAGTCCTTGCCGTTTGGAAGAACAGCTGAAGCATAAAGGCGGTTTAATGAAAACATACCGGGGTCCCAGCCGCAAGAAATTATAGCAACCTTGCCGCCCTTTTTTGCAGATTTATCAACATTTTCAAAATGCTCGGGAATTTTAGCGTGGGTATCAAAGCTATCAACAACATTGAAATGCTCAGCATATAGTGGGGTCTGAACAGGCAGGTCTGTAGCACTGCCGCCGCAGAGAATTAGAACATCAATTTCATTCTTATGCTTTATAGCTTCATCAATATGATAAACCTTAACACCTTCGGTCAAAATTTTAACACTTTCAGGGTTTCGTCTTGTAAAAACAGCGGCGAGTGATAAATCCTTATTCTGTTTTATGGCACATTCAATTCCTCGGCCTAAATTACCGTAACCCATAATACCTATTCTGATACTCATTTTATAAGCCTCCTCGGCAAAAATAACATAGTTTATTTTAGCATATTTTCTTTTGTCTTTCAATAAGTTTTAATCTCAAAACTTCTCTATTATCAAAAAAGCACAAAAATATTTAATAATATCCTCAAATTTGTATAAAATTTTCTTGCATTTTTAATAAAATCTTGCATAATTGTCTATGAAATGAAAAATTTCAAATTATATCAGTGAATGAAACTACGTATTTCAGAATTGTTGTGGCTCTTTTAATGGTTGTTTGCTTTTTGCAGGCCGCTCTATTGGCGGCAAAACATTCACAATGTCGATTTTAGGTTTTTGCGGGAACCTCAGTGCTTATATGACTACTGCAAACTATCCTTATACACAGCGGTTAGGATTTCCAGTACTCATCAGCAGGTTATTGCAACCTGCTTAAATCTTACAACACAATTTAAAGCATGTTAAGAGCAGGAAAGCTTAGAGATAATGCTGTTATGGAATCTTTCTTTGGACGATTCAAGGATGTTATGTCATTGCAGATACCGTTTTCTATTTTAATTATATAAGACCTGTTCGTAAACTAAAAAGGCTCTATAATAAATGTTGGGGTAACCAAGTAGAGTCTACGAAGAAAAATTAAAAAAGAAATAAAAAAAGTAGAGCATATTTGGAAGAAAACCGTTAAAATGGAATTGCTTATAAACCATAAACGGAGAACCAAATATGCT
>JAZSEU010000013.1:0-12858 GCA_045531855.1 Acutalibacteraceae bacterium | reverse complement strand
TTTTTATTTTTTCACCACTTGCAGGATGTGTGAAACCTATAACGGCTGCGTGAAGGCATTGACCTGAAAGTTGTTTTATAACTTTTGATGGGCCATACACATCATCGCCTGCAACTGGATGACCTATATATTTCATATGAACTCTGATCTGGTGGGTTCTGCCCGTTTCCAGAATCAATTTTATATGAGAAAAATCTTTATATTCTTCTATAACTTCATAATGTGTCACAGCATTTTTGGAATTTTTATCTGTTACACACATCTGTAAACGGTTGTTTGGATTTCTTCCTATAGGTGCGTTTATTGTGCCTTTATATTCTTTAAGATGCCCATAAACTATTGCCTGATACTCTCTGTCAAAAGAATGGGCTTTGATTTGCTCTGCAAGATTAAGATGAGCCAGATCATTTTTTGCCACAATAAGCAACCCACTTGTGTTTTTATCAATTCTGTGAACAATACCGGGACGCATAACACCGTTGATACCCGAAAGTGAATCTCCACAATGAAACATAAGGGCATTAACAAGCGTTCCCTCATAATTTCCTGCGGCGGGGTGAACAACCATTCCCTTAGGTTTGTTAACAACTAGCAAATCGTTATCCTCAAAAACAATATCAAGAGGTATGTCCTGAGGCTTTGCATTATATTCGGCAGGGTCAGGCAAGGTTATTTCAACCTTATCACCTTTATGAAGCTTTGTGTTTTTAGAAACGGTTTTTCCGTTAACCAAAACGCAGTTCTCTTCAATAAGCCCTGCGGCACGTGAACGGGAAACCTCTGCCTGTGATGATACAAACACATCAAGTCTTAAAAAATCTTCACCGCTGAAAACAGTTTCAATTTTCTGCATTTTCTACCTGCTTTTTATCTTTAATTTCTTGGAATGTTTCTAATATAAAATGCAAAATAAGAAGTCCCGCACCGATAACAATCGCACAGTCTGCCACATTAAAAACGGGAAACTGCGGCCAGAATTCGAAATGCAGAAAGTCTATAACATTTCCGCCTCTGAAAATGCGGTCAATCATATTTCCTATTCCGCCCGAAACCACCAAAATTATTGCCCAAAATAAAAGCTTATTTTTAAAGCCTACCTTTATGAGCAAATAAATGCAAACTGCCATAATAGCAATGGTTACAATAAGCAAAATCCAGGTTTTGCCGCTCAGCATTCCCCAAGCGGCACCCCTGTTATGAATATAAACAATATCAATAAGACCTTTTATAAAGCCTGTCCCCTCGCCAAGAGCAAAGTTGTTTATTATATATAGCTTTGATAACTGGTCTGCCGATATAACCAAAAGTCCGCAAACAATACCCAAAATGCCGCAAACCATTACTCTGCTTCTTCCTCTTCGATTGGCTCAATCTTAAAGCCCTCAAACTCAGGCTCTTTTTCTTCGTGAATTATCACAGGCTCTTCCGAGGGTGCAATAAAGCTTGCAGCTTCCGGAGCCTTATCAAACTCTGCTAAAACAACCTTAGCCATTCTCTCGGGGTCCATAGGCACTGCATCGGGAATGGAATTAAGAACCTCAAGATGCTCTTTATATTTAGCATTAACAGCAGATTTAAATGCTGTTATCTCTATCTTAAGTTTATCAAAAAGCATTTGCTGGCGAGCAACACTATCCTCAGCAGCGGCAGTTATGCTTTCAGCCTTTTGCTTTGCTTCGCTAATCATATCGCTAAGTTCTTTTTCAAGAGCAGACTTACGCTCCTGAGCCTTAAGTTCAAAGGTTGTTGAAAGCTCTTTTTCACGGGCTGTTATAACCGAAATGTTTGACTCCGCATTTTGAACAATCTCTTCGCTCTTTTCTTTTGCCTCATTAACAATGCGGTCTGCAAGACGCTGAGCCGAAAGTAAAACGTTTTGAATACTGTTCTGTGATGCTTTGAGTTCCTCATTCTCTGCAGTTAATTTTTCAACCTTTTCCTGAAAATCCTTTATGATACGGTCAAACTGAGCATAATCTGCCTCAACCTTATCAAGAAGAATATCAACCTCTTCCTGTTTATAACCGCTCATAGATTTTGCAAATTTAGCATCTCTGATTTCAGCTGCACTAAGCATAAAATGCCTCCTTAAACATACTTTTTATATTTTAGAATAATTCTTTGCTTTTTTGTTTTATCCGAAACAGATTCAATAATAAATTTTCCATAGCCTCTGACAGTTATAATATCACCATCAAAAACCGTTTTGGTTGGTTTTTCGCAAACAACCGAGTTAACACTTACTATACCCTCATTTATTTTCTGAAGTGCAGAAGAACGGGAGGTTTTGCAAATAGAAGAAACTATGCAGTCAAGCCTCTCTGAAGCTATGGTATCCTTAAACTCCAAAAGAGTATCCTTTTGAGGCAAAGGTTCAAAAAATCCTAAAACTGTATTAACACCTGTTCTTCCAACCTTATCAACCTGATTAAGAATAAAATCTGCTATTTCATCAAGACAAAAAACAACCGCTCTTCCCTCTTCAATGAGAATATCGCCTATTGCCTCTCTCTTTAACCCCAATGCCATAAGACTGCCTAAGAAATCTCTATGTCTCAAATTATCAGCCTTGCGAAAACTAAAGGTTATGGCACTGATAGGAAATTCTCCATCACTCTCCCACTCAGGAAAGCAACCAAGCATTAGCCTTTCGGCACCCTCATAGCCTCCAAAAAGACTAAAATCGGCATTTCTTTTTTCAAGAGTTTTCTTTGCTAAAACCGCCTCTTCACTTGAAAGAAAGCCTAAAAACTTTGGTCTTTGGGTTTTAAAACAGATTTCAGCACAATCTTCAATTCTGGCTAACAGAAGCTCTGTTTCCATTAGAAATACATTCTGCCGTCTTCAAACTCTTCAAGCATAAGCTCGCCCATCATATCAACGCCGTTCGGTACTATTAAGAATGTACCCTTTGAAACCTTACGCATATTGCCGTGGTTTGCGTATGTAGCACCGCTCAAAAAGTCAACTATTCTTCTTGATAACTCCCTATCAGCAGCCTCAAGATTTAAAACAACAGTCTTTCTATCATTAAGATGGTCAGCAATAGAAGTAACATCTTCATATCTCTCGGGTTTTACGAGAACAACCTGCATCTGAGCAGGGTTAAAATTAACTGTTTTAGCCTTTCCGCCTATAATACGGGGCTGAGCAGGCTGTCTTAAAGTGTCAGGCTGAACTGCTTTACGCTTTTCTCTTGCCTCTTCAACCTCTTCAATCTCATCCTCGAATTCATCTTCTGCGGGGATGGTAAGAATATTTTTGATATTGTCTAAAATTCCCATATTAAAGCTCCTTTTTCTATTTATATATTCTTCTGCCGAACAAGGCAGTTCCTAAACGAATTAAGGTAGCACCCTCGCTAACGGCAACATCAAAATCATCTGACATTCCCATAGAGAGAACTTCCATACTACTATTATCTATTTTTTTAGTACCAATGTCAATAAACAGTTTATACATTTTGCGGAAATATTTGCGATTTTCCTCAGGCTCGTTGCAAATGGGTGGAATTGCCATTAAACCCTTAACCTTTATATTTTCAAGTTGGGTAATTTCTCTTAACGCATCCTCAACATTTTGGGGCTCAAAGCCCCATTTTGATTCCTCACCGCCGATATTAACCTCAAGCAAAATATCGATGGTTTTATTATTCTTAACTGCCTGCTTTGAAATTTCTTTTGCAAGCTTTATTGAATCAACCGAATGAATAAGACTAACCTCATTGATTATATCCTTAACCTTGTTGGTTTGAAGATGACCGATAAAATGCTTTTCAACAGGTAATACGCCGTCTTTTTTAGAAAGTAATTCCTGAACCTTGTTCTCACCTATAAGTTTAATTCCCCTTGAGATTGCATAATTGATTGTATCAACATCAACCGTTTTAGTAGCGGCAAGAAGTGAAATATCACCCAGTCTTCTGCCGGACTTCTCAGCCGCAGATTTTAATCTTTCAAGAATACCGCTTAAATTCTCATCAAATTCTTTAGCCGACAATTTTTCCATCATAAAGATTTTTTCCTTTCACAACAACCCTGTCATAAAGCTTTAAAACATTACCGTTTTCGTTAACCTTTTCGCAAATTATAAAGCTATCGTTGGAATAGATAATATTAACCGGAACAAACTTTATCTGCATACCGCTTAAAACATAAACTCCTCTGACAGAATCAACTACTCTTAAAGCCTTTCTCGGCACTCTCAGTCCGCTGAACTGAGCCTTTACAACCGTCATCGGTCCGCTTCGCATAGAGGCAAGCTCGCTGTTCATCTCGTTACAGGCAAAAATAACAACAGCCTTACCTGAGACCTCTGAAATATTTATTTTCTTAACCGTTACCGCAAGCTCAGGTGAGGTTTTGACGGCAGTTAAGATTTTAAGCTCTTCACCCTCTTTGTAATTAAGGGACTCATTTATCGAAACATTTGCCGCAATATACCATTCGTAATCAGAAACTATTTTTCCAATTGTGTTCTTTGTTTCGCCCTCAGGTGAAGCACCCTCGATAAACTCAGGGGTTATATTATCTAAATTATCGGTTTTGAAAACATTTTCATATCCATCGGTTTTTGAAACAAAATATCCCGATTCTTCTGCTAAAATCTGTGATTTAGAGGTTGGCAGAGTTATATTAAGCTGAGCTTTTAAAGCGGCTAATTGCTCAGAAAAATCTGCAGTTTCGCCTAAAGCCGCCTGCTTTCTGTTAATAGCCGAGAGCAACTCATCAGCCTTTTCTGAAACCAAAGAAAAATCCCCTACCGAAGAGGATATAATCAGTTCATTAACCCTCTCATCAATTCGTGAATTCATCAAATCAAGGTTTGCAGCCTCAATATCGTTATAGCCTAAAATATCCTCAATGTCTTTAATCTTCTTGTTGACCGATTCAAGCTGAGAAACCTTAATCGAAGCATCAGAGCTATCATAAACATTTGCTATAACGCCGTTCTTGGCAACCCTGTTACCATCTGAAATTATAAAGTGTTTAACACCGGAGTTATCATAGGTTACAAGCTTTTCATTTCGCATTATAATGCCTGTTATATTAAAGCCATCAGTTGAGGTATAGTAAATAGCACTGTCCGTTTCAACGGGGTTATAAAAAACTGCTATTAACTGGTTAATAATAAAGATTGCCGCTAGAACAATTAAAAAGCCTTTAAGCACCGTTGAACCCTTCACGGCTATTTACCTCCTTAATAAAAATTTTTTAACTAAATTTTCAGCATCTTTTAGGATGTTTTCTTGTTTATCGGGATAGAGCCAATGTATTCTCTCATCTCTCCTGAACCAAGTTAGCTGCCGCTTTGCATATCTTCTGGTCTGGCGGCAAAGATGCTCAGCAGCCTCTTCAAGAGAACAATCACCCTTTATATATCCGTAAAGCTCCTTATGACCTATAGCCTGAAAAGCTCCTTTTTTAGAAGAAATTTCAAAGGTTTGCTTTGCTTCCTCTATAAGTCCGTTTTCAAGCATTTTTTCAACCCTGAGATTTATTCTTTCATAAAGCAGTTCTCGGTTTTCATAGGTGATTCCAATTACCAACGGCTCAATAAAAGATGCATTTTTATGAGACAGAATATTCTGCTCTGTAATACTCTTTCCAGTTTGCAGGAAAACCTCAAATGCACGAATAATTCTTCGGCGGTTGTTAGGATGAAGCCTTGAAGCTGTTTCCTTATCAAAAACTGATAGCTCCTTGAGCATTTCCTCTCCGCCTATTTTATCAAACTTTTCTTCCAAGCTTTCTCTTAAAGCATAGTCTGTTTCCTGGTCGCTAAACTCAGTATTATCAAGCAAAGCGTTTATATAAAGACCTGTTCCGCCAACAACTATCGGAACTTTTCCTCTATCGGCTATTTCTTTAATAACTTTTCTTGCCTTAATAACATAATCGGCAACCGAAAAGGCTTCATCGAGCTCCAAAAACTCGAAAAGATGATGAGGTATTCCTTGTGTTTCATCCTTATCGGGAGCTGCAGAAGCTATATGAATGCCTTTGTAAATCTGCATAGAATCGGCGGAAACAATTTCACCGCCAAACTTTTGAGCTAAGGAAATGCTAAGTCCCGTTTTGCCCGAAGCCGTTGGTCCTACAATGAAAATAACCTTTATTCTTTCATTCATTGTATTCTCCCGAACTGTTTTTCAAGTTCTCTTTTCTTTATTTCAAAGGCAACAGGTCGCCCGTGCGGACAATACATCACTTCTTCATCAAGCAGCACCTTTTTAGCAAGGCTTAACATTTCTGTTTTTTCAGTTCTGCCGCCTGCTTTGATAGCAGCTTTGCAGGCAACGGTTGATAAAAGGTGCTCTTCTTTTTCGGTCATAGTGTCCGTTCCGCTTAAAAGCTTTGAAGCAATTTCGGAAATCAAAGAGGATATATCCTCACCAACCAAAAATGACGGAACTGCTCTGACTAAAACACAAGAGTTTCCAAAATCCTCTACCTCAAATCCGCCTCTTTCGAGCATATCTGTGTTATTTATAACGGCATCGTATTCCTCTTTTGCAAGGGTTACGGGAACGGCAGATAACAAAGGCTGAATTTCAACCGACTTTTCCTTTTTTAACTTATTGAATAAGATTCGCTCGTGAGCTGCGTGCTTATCTATCATATAAACACTTTCTTTCATTTGAGCGATAATATAGGTTGAAAATGCCTCGCCTATAATGATTATTTCATTATCTTCTTCTATAATTTTCTGAGTTTTTATAAACTCAGTCTTGTTCATAGGTTTTGTTTCTTCGCCGTTTTCCCCAACAAAAGAATAACGGTTAACAAAATCAAAATTGCTGCTTTCTCTCATAACAACAGGCTTCGATTTTGAAACAGTTGTTTCAAGGTTTTGCTTATAAACCTTTTCGGCAATAGTTTCTTCGCCTATAACTTGTTGCCTAAACTCCTCAGTTTTTAAGCCCTTAAAAGGATTAAAAACAGGGGTATTGAGCTTAACCTCAGGGCGAGTATCAGAAGCAGTAATAGCTGCCTTAACCGCCATATAAACCGCATCAAAAATTCTTTTTTCATCCGAAAAACGAACTTCAGTTTTAGCGGGATGAACATTAACATCAACCGTATCACAAGGAACAGTTATATAAAGTACAAAGCCTGGAAACTTTCCAACCATTGCACTATTTTTATAAGCCTGTTCAACTGCGGCTATAACAGTTCCCGAACGAACAAGTCGACCGTTCAAAAAGGTAAACTGGTTATTTCTTGTTGGTCTGCAAGCAAAGGGCTTACAGGTAAGTCCCGATACCGAAACAGAACTGTTTTCACCCTTAACCTCAATCAGACTTCCTGAAAATTCACGTCCTAAAACACTGTAAACCACAGACTTTATATCATTATCCCCTGAGGTTATAAGGGTTTGCTTTGAATCTCTTATAAACTTAAAGGAAACCTCAGGATGAGAAAGGGCTATTCTATCTATAACCGCCGCACAAGCATTAGCCTCAGAAACATCCTTTTTAAGAAATTTCATACGGGCAGGTGTGTTATAAAAAATATCTCTTATTATAATGGTTGTTCCCTTAGGACAACCGATTTCCTCATAAAGCTTTTCTTCAGAGCCCTCAATAACATAATGAGTGCCTGTATCGCTATCTTTTGTTGCGGTCATAATTTCAACCTTAGAAACTGAGGAAACAGCTGCCAAAGCCTCCCCTCTGAAGCCCAAGGTTGCGATAGAATTTAAGTCCTCATCGCTTTTAATTTTGCTTGTTGCATGGCGTAAAAATGCCGTTGGAACATCGGAATATGCTATACCGCAACCGTTATCGGTTACTCTCATATAGGTTATTCCGCCCCTTTTAATCTCAACAGTTATAACGGTTGCCCCAGCATCTATTGAGTTTTCAACAAGCTCCTTTATAACAGAGGCGGGTCTTTCAACGACCTCGCCCGCAGCTATAAGCTCGGCAACATTTTTAGGCAACACATTGATTTTCGGCATTTTTTCACCGCCTTTTAAATAGATTTAGCTTTTTTGCAGATTTCGAATAGTATCTGCATAGATTCAATAGGAGTTAAGGTATTAACATCAATTTCCTGCAGTTCATGGAGAATTTCCTCTGCCGCCTGCATTTCTATTGGAAGCTGCATTTCAGGAGCGGCAACAGTTTTATATGTAACAACACCCTCAGCCTCGGTCTTTTTAAGAATTTCCTTAGCCCTTTCAATAACAAATGAGGGTATGCCGCTAAGCTTTGCAACCTCTATACCGTAACTACGGTCTGCACTTCCCCTTACAATTCTTCTGAGGAAGGTTATATCATCGCCACGTTTTTTAACGGCGATATTATAGTTTCTAACACCTGAAAGCTCATTTTCCATCTGGGTAAGCTCATGATAGTGGGTTGCGAAAAGTGCCTTTGCACCGAGTTTTTTCTTATCGGCGGTATATTCAAGCACCGCTCTCGCAATAGACATACCGTCAAATGTGGAAGTTCCTCTGCCGATTTCATCAAGAATAAGTAAACTGTTCTTGGTTGCATTTTTAAGGATATCCGCAACCTCGCTCATTTCAACCATAAAGGTTGACTGACCCGATGCCAAATCATCCGATGCACCAACACGGGTGAACACCGCATCAACAAGACCAATTTCTGCATATTCCGCAGGAACAAAGCAACCCATCTGTGCCAAAAGAACAATAAGTGCAACCTGACGCATATAGGTAGATTTACCCGCCATATTAGGACCGGTTATAATTGCACACCTGTCCTCAGTCATATTAAGTAGAGTATCATTAGCAACAAAGGGCGTACGGATTACCTGTTCAACAACAGGATGTCTTCCCTCTTTAATATTTATTGCTCCGCTATTGTTAACAAGCGGACGGCAATAATGGTTAATAGCACTAACAGTTGCAAGTGAGACTAAAACATCAAGCGAAGCAATAGCGGCAGCGGTCTGTTGAAAACGAACCAATTGCTCGGCAGTATGCTTTCTAATACTGTCAAACAACTCATATTCAAGCCCTACTACCCTATCCTTAGCTGAAAGCACCCTTGTTTCAATTTGTTTTAGTTCTTCGGTTATAAATCTTTCACAGTTGGTTAGGGTCTGCTTTCTTATATAGTCCTCAGGAACTTTATCAAGAAAAGAGTTGGTAACCTCAATATAATATCCGAAAACCTTGTTATAACGGACTCTGAGCGTTTTAATACCGGTTCTTTCTCTTTCTCTTGCTTCGATTTCACCAAGGAAATCGGTGCCGCTTGTCATATCTCCTCTTAACATATCAAGCTCGGTGTTATAGCCTTGCTTAATAAGTCCGCCCTCTCTAACAGTTGCAGGTGGCTCATCAACGATTGCAGAAGAGATTATTTCCTTAATATCCTGTAATGTATCAATTTTATCATAAATTTCTCTTAAAAGCTTTGAGTTAACACCGCTTAAAAGGGATTTTATAATCGGAAATTTCTCGGCGGTTACACTAATAGCAATTAAATCTCTGGCACTTGCAGTACCGTAAACCACCTTGGTGATAATTCTTTCAATATCACGAATACCGCTTAAATACTCCGAAAGCTCGCCTCGAAGTATTGTGTTGGAATAAAGCTCGTCCACTGCATTCTGGCGAAGGTTGATTAAAGCGATATTCATAAGGGGCTTTGTAACCCAGCTTCTGAGAAGTCTTTTACCCATAGCAGTTCGGGTTTTATCAAGCACCCATAAAAGAGAGCCTTTCTTAGCCTTTGAACGCATAGTCTCGGTAAGCTCAAGGTTTCTGACAGCTGTCATATCAAGACGCATATACTGATTATCGGTATAAATCTCAACCTTATTTACCGCTATATTACCCGAAACTCCCGTCTCATAAAGATATTCAAGCACCGCTCCCAAAGCCGCAGATACAGAGCTATGCTTAGTTATTCCTAAATTCTCAGTGCTTAAAACAGAAAAATGAGAAAGTATTCTATCCTCTGTCTTTTCGGCTATAAAGCTTTCAGCCGCCCTATCGGTTATAACGCCTGAAAAACTGTTTTCAAGGAAATGCGATAGCTCAGGCATTTTCTTTAAAAGCTTTGTGTTAAATAAAACCTCACGGGGACGAAAACGGGATAATTCCTCAATAATCTTCTGCTCTTTTGCCTCATCCGAAAGCTCAGTTACATAGCATTCACCCGTTGAAGCATCGCAAAAGCAAAAGCCAAGCGAACCGCTATCAATAACAACAGCGGCAAGATAGTTATTCTGACCCTCATCAAGCATAGTGTCTTCAATAACTGTGCCTGGGGTTATAATTCTAACAATTTCTCTTTTAACAATGCCTTTGGCAGTTGCAGGGTTTTCGGTCTGCTCACAAATTGCTACCTTATGTCCCTTTTGAACAAGCCTTGCAATATATGCATCACAACTATGATAAGGAACTCCGCACATAGGAGCTCTTTCCTCAAGTCCGCAGTCTTTACCTGTTAAAACCAAGTCAAGCTCTTCCGACGCCTTTTTTGCATCTTCGAAAAACATCTCATAGAAATCGCCAACTCTGAAAAACAGAATACTATCTTCATTTTCGGACTTAATATCAAGATACTGCCGCATCATCGGGGATAATTCCGCCATTTTTAACTTCCCTTTCAGAAAATTTTCAAATTCTAATTAGTGGCAACCGCCGCAGGTAGAACAGCTTCCTGTGCAGCCGGCCTCGGTTTCACAGGTCTCAGGGTCCTCTCCATCAAGTGTTTTAGAAATAACAGTGTTAATCTGGTTCACCAAGGTATCAAGCTCAACCTTAGCGGTGTTATATTCAACCATAGCATCACTTGCCATAATCTCGCCGTAAATACTACGGAGCTTTTCGTTAAGCTCTTTAACTTTTTCATCATTCTTTTCTTCTGCACTGATTTCGCGGTCTAACTCCATACGGGTAATATTAAACTGACCAATCGCAGCCTGAAGCTCAGCGTTATTATCATTTTCAAGTCTTGCTTTCGCATAACGGATGAAACGCTCATCCTCCTGAATTGCTTTTCCTAATAATCTTACCTGTTCAATAACATCCATTTTTAAAACCTCACTAAAATTTAATTTATTATCTCGCCTTTAAAGACGCCTTCATAAGAATTTACCTTAACTTCAACAAATTTACCAAACATTTTTTCATCTGCTTTGAATTCAATAACAGCAGTGCCCGAAGTATGACCCGACATATAGCCCTCTTCACTTCCAAAATCATCGCAAATTACCCTATAAGTTTTGCCTATATGCTTTTGTATATTCTTCTCGGCAATCTCCTCTTGTAAACGAAGCAGCTCGTCAAACCATTTTCCCTTTTCTTCACGGGAAATGATGTCGGGCATTGAAGCAGCGGGAGTATTGTTTCTCGGAGAATAGATAAAGGTGAAGAGTGAAGAAAACTCAACCTCTTTAACCAAACTTAAGGTTTCCTTAAAGTCCTCATAAGTTTCTCCCGGGAAACCGACGATTATATCACTTGTAAGCGATACATCAGGGATTAGTTCCTTTGCCTTTTTGATAAGACTCAAATAGCCTTCCCTGTCATAATACCTGTTCATTAGCTTTAAAATTCTACTGCTTCCGCTCTGGAAAGGTAAATGCAGATGACGGCTAACCTTTTTGCAGTCCCTAATTGTTTCAAGGAGCTCATCGGTGCAGTCTTTAGGGTGAGAGGTCATAAACCTAATAACAAAATCTCCCTCAATGTCGTTTATCATACGAAGAAGCTTTGCAAAGGTTACACCGTGTTCACAGCCTTTTCCGTAAGAGTTAACATTTTGTCCCAAAAGGGTTATTTCTTTATAGCCTGCCTCAACCATAGCCTTAGCTTCAGCAAGGATTTTTTCGGGTTTACGTGAACGTTCTCTGCCCCTGACATAAGGAACAATGCAATAGGTACAGAAATTATTGCAGCCGTTCATTATGGGAAGCCAACCCTTAAATTTTCCATCTCTTAAAACGGGAACATCCTCAACTATTGCATCATTTGGCAATGAAAGTTCAAAGATTCTTTTGCCGCCGTTTAATCTTTTATAGATAAATTCGGGTAATCTATGAGAAACCTGAGTTCCGAAAACAATATCGATATATGGATAGCTTTTCTTGATTTTCTCAGCAACAATTTCCTGTTGAGCCATACAACCGCAAACAGCCGCTATAAGATTTGGCTTTTTCTTTTTAAAGCCCTTAACCTTGCCGATATTGCCATATACCCTGTCCTGAGCGTGCTCACGAACAGCACAGGTATTGTAGATTATAAAATCTGCTTCATCCAAATCATCGGTTATAGAATAACCCAAACCGAAAAGGATGCCCTTAAGGTGTTCAGAATCGCTGACATTCTGCTGACATCCAAAGGTTACAACTGCGGCTTTTGGGTCTTTTCCATATTCACTTTTAAGCACATCTCTTATACGGCTGATATAACCTTCCTGACCACATGGAAACAAAACTTTTTCATCAACAGAAAACAAAGCAAATTCTCCCTTTTATATAATCAACTTATTTTATCATAAATATTTATATATTTCAAGTAAGATATATAATTATAAAAGAAAATTTTAAAAAATAATTTCGAAAAAAACTTGACAAACGGCAAAAACTATTATATCATTGTTAACGATGTGCCGCTGTGGTGGAATAGGCAGACACAAGGGACTTAAAATCCCTCGGGGGCGACTCCGTACCGGTTCAAGTCCGGTCAGCGGCACCAAAACCCTGAATGCATTGCATTCAGGGTTTTTACTTTTTACCTTTTCACTCCCAAGCAAATTTTCCTTGACATATCCTTTCTAAAATAGTATGATTAAATAAATAGAAAAGGCTTTGATGGGAATTAGTAACTTAACTAATGCTTTCAGAGAGAGGATGGATGGTGCAAATCCTT
>JAZSEU010000026.1:0-6990 GCA_045531855.1 Acutalibacteraceae bacterium | reverse complement strand
GATATAATGTACGATGAGTTGACACAGGTTGATATCAAGAAAATGCAAGAGGAGCTTGAGTATCGTATAAGCGTTGTGAGACCAAAAATACTTGAAGAGGTAAAGTTTACTCGTTCCTTTGGCGACTTATCTGAGAATTTTGAATATCATGCCGCTAAGCGTGAGCGAGGCAAAAACGAAAGCCGAATCAGATATCTTCGCAATATGATTAAAACGGCGATTATTATTGATACGAAAAGTGATGAGGATACTGTTGGACTTTTTGATACAGTTACCTATACTTATGAAGAAGATGGTGAAGAGGAAACCGTA
Organism: Acutalibacteraceae bacterium; assembly: GCA_045531855.1. Lineage (GTDB taxonomy): Bacteria > Bacillota > Clostridia > Oscillospirales > Acutalibacteraceae > UBA737. Next base: position 6,678 of record JAZSEU010000026.1, on the reverse strand, counting down.
AGGCTTTCAACCTCACTTCGAAGAGACCCATTCAAGAAAATTATCAGCAAGGAATCTCCCTTGGGTATGGCCCTTATGGGAAAAAAGGTGGGGGACAGGGCTGAGGTTAAAATCGACCCGTCAAACAGTTATTTTATAGTTATCAGGAAAATAGAAAAAGGCTCAGATGATGAGAGCCTTGAGATTAGGAAATATTAAGAGCCCTTTTGGAGAGTTTACTCCAAAAGGGCTCTTTTTATCTTTTAACAAAATATTCTTCATACCAAACGAGGAATGCATATATTGTCCAGACTTTACGCCAGTTATCAGAATTTCCGCCGATATATTCTGTGAGAATAGCATTAATCTCTTTTAAATTAAAGAACTTGTCCGCAATATCGCTATTAAACTTCTCTCTAACATCGGCATTATATCTTTCATCCGCTATCCACATACGGATAGGAACAACAAAGCCGAGCTTTTTACGAAAGGCGATATCTTCGGGTAAAACCTTGGCAGCAGCAGTTCTGAGAGCTACCTTGTTTTGCTCATCGTTAACCTTAAATGCCGAGGGCATACGAGAAGCAATGTCGAATATTCTCATATCTGTTAAGGGCATTCTGACTTCGAGTCCTGCGGCACGGCTCATTTTATCAACATTGAGGTAAATATCTCCCTCAAGCCAGACTTGAATATCAACGTCCGACATTTTTGAAAGAGGGTCGAGCTCCCCGTTTTCCTTGTAGATATCACGAACCAAGTCAATAGGCTCAAAATTCTCATAATATTTCTTAAGAATTTTTCGTTTTTCTTCTTCTTTCATAATATTGGTATTTCCAACATAGAAATCTTTAAGATTTTCGCCGTAACGCTCGGCATTACGATACATATTGTAACCGCCGAAAAACTCATCGGCACCCTCGCCTGAATAGCAGATTTTGGTATTCTTAGCGGTTGCTATGCAACCGAGTGCAAAAGCAACTGCAGAAGCGTCTCCCAAAGGTTGCTCCATATTATACATAACATAGGGAACAATCGAGAAATAATCTTCGGGGGTTATAAGGCATCTATTGAATTTTCGGTTTAAAATATCTGCAGTTTCTTTAGCTAATCCCGATTCATCAAGCTTGCTGTCATCATAACCGCAGCTGTTGCAAGCAGTTGCATCCGAAACGGCTAAAACATAAGAGGAATCAACACCGCCTGATAAAAAGCTTTCAACATATTCATCCTCTGTTTTAACCTCTTTCATAATATCACTAAGGGTTGAATGAATTTCATCAGCCCATTCGTCCAAAGTTTTGGTAGTTTCGGGTTTAAACTCGGGCTTAAAATATCTTTCAATTTTAATTTCACCGTTTTTAAAGGTTAAAACTCTGCCCGGAAGCAGTTTTTTAACCCCCTTAAAGAAGGTTTCTTCACCGGTGGTATAGGTCATAGTGAGGTATATCTGGAGCATTTTTTGGTTTAGCTCTTTTTTAAAGCCTTTATGCTCCATAATTTCACGAATGGTTGAGCTGAAAAGGAAGTTATTGTCCTCATCAATATAATAATAAAAGGGTTTTGTTCCAAATTGGTCCCGAATGCAGATATAAGTATCGGTTTCATCATCGAAAAGGGCAAAGCTAAACATACCGTAAATATGGTTAGCCATTTCCTTGCCCCATTTTTTAAAGGCAGAAACAATTATTTTTTCTTCCTTTTCGTTTCGGGGAAGATTTAAATCAATACCCAATTCCTCGCAAAGAGACCTATGATTGCGGATATGACCGCTATATTTTTTTAAAACTATCATTTTAAAACCTTCTAAAATTTTATAACTCATTTTACCATATTTTTCGACATAATTCAACACATATTATATTCCGCAATTTATTATTTCCAAAATAAAGCAAAAAATAAAAGCACTTCAAAAGAAGTGCTTTATCTATTAAGATACCAAATCGCCAAGGTTAAATATCCCGCAAAGCTTACCCATATAGCATAGGGTATTTGAAGATATGCGGCTAAGGGTCTTATTTTATAATATTTTAAAATGGTGTTTATTATAAGGTATAAAAGTAAAACGAGCCATAGAAATGCAAAGAAAAATGCTCTTAAGTTAAAGAAAATTATGCTCCAGAAAAAGTTAACTATAAGGCTTAATGCATATGTATAAAGTGCTGATTTCTTTTGATAGGTGGGAGCATTCTTATCGTTATAAATCATTGCGGCACTAATTCCCATAAGGATGAAAAGAATGGTCCAGACAACAGGAAACAGCCAAGAGGGAGGAGCCAAAGGAGGAGTTATAATCTCTTCATAAATCCCCATACTTCCATTAGTTACAAGTGCTGAAAGACCGCCGACCAGCAAAGCAATTCCGATTGAAATAGCATAAATTAGTACATTTTCCATTTCTAACACCGCCTGTTAGAATATATGCTAATATCAAGATTTTTATTACTTATTAAATATAATGTTTGCGACTTTTATAGATTTGTGTTATATTGTATTGGGTGATTAAAATGATTGAAATTAAAAATGAATTTTTGAGTGTTGCAATTTCTGAGCTTGGTGCAGAATTGCAGTCAATTAAAGATAACTCTGGAAACGAGTTTCTTTGGCAGGCGGATGAAAAATATTGGAACGGCAAAGCTCCTAATATTTTTCCTTATGTTGCAAGACTAACCGAGAAGAAATATACCCTTTTCGGCAAGACCTATAGCATGGGAACACACGGCTTTGCAAGAAATTCTGTTTTCAAGGCAACAAAAATTTCTGACTGCGAGGTTACCTTCAGCCTTTCTGAAAACGAGGAAACCTTAAAGCAATATCCCTATAAGTTTCAGTTTGAGGTTTCTTATAAATTAGAGGGCAAGTGTCTTAAAAACAGTTTCTATATTAAGAATAATGATGAAAAGATTATGTATTGCGGTTTTGGAGCCCACCCGGGCTTCAATGTTCCCTTTGAAGAGGGAAAGACCTTTGAAGATTATTATCTTGAGTTTGAAAGTCCTGACAATCCTTTAAGGGTTATTTTCTCAAGCGACTGTTATGTAACAGGGAAAGAGCCCTACGCTCTTTATGAGGGCAACAAAATCCGATTAGAGCATAGCATTTTTGATGACGATGCGATAGTTTTACAAAATGCAGGACAAACTGTTACTTTAAAGGCAAAAAACGGCAAAAAGGGAATAAAGGTTTATTACCCTGATATGAAATATATCGGCTTCTGGCACAGGGAAAAAAGCGATGCTCCTTATGTTTGCATTGAGCCTTGGTATTCGCTTCCCTCAAGAAAGGGTATTATCGAAGATTTTGAAACCCAAGAGGGTCTTTTAAGATTGGAACAAAATACTGAATATAAAACCGATGTTTTCTTTGAAATAATCGATTTATGAGGAAACTATGAAAAAGTTTTTTAAAAAAATGCTTTATGGAAAACTTAACCCTTTATTTTCATTTCTTTTAAGAACTTTAATGGATACCGAATATGTTATTTTGAATATTATTTGGTTTTTAAAGGGCGGAAGAAAACCTAATAAAGCAGAACAAAAGGAAATGGCAGAAAAGGTAACTGTTATCTTCAAATCTTTTGAAAGACAAAGTCTTGCTAAGGGTTTATATAGAAATATAAGACATTATTATCCTGATATTAAGATTATAATTGCTGATGACAGCGAAATGCCTTTAGAACTCGAAGATGAAAATCTTGAGGTTATAAATCTTCCGTTTAACAGTGGGTTATCTTATGGTATTATCAAGGCTTTAGAGAGGGTTAAAACCCCTTATGTTATAAGGCTTGATGATGATGAGCTTTTAACCCCGTTTTCAAATTTTCACAAGCATTTAAGGTTTTTGGAAGAAGAAAAAAGAGCTGATTTGGTTGCGGTTTCTTTCTGTCAGGCTTTAAGAAAAAACAACCTAAAAAAAACGGCTGAAAGCTTCTTTAACCAAGAACTCAAATATGCCATAAAACCTCTTAAAATTCCAAACCGAACTCCCCTGAGAGACGGCTATACAGTTATTGGAAAACCGCCAAATATCTTTATCGCAAGAACCGATGCCTTAAGAAAAGTTGGCTATGACAAAAATATCAGAATGATAGACCACCACGAATTTTTCCTCAGAGCCTCGGGGGAAATTGTTTCTGTTTTTGATAAAAATTCCTTTGTCTTCCACAGGCATAATTTTTTAGATAAGAATTATCTTAAATACCGCTCTGATTATCATGGGGATAAAAAATATATCAGTGCAAAAATTTCTTCCTGGCTTTCGGGAAAACTTGACAAATAAACATTTGTTCGTTATAATAAAACGGTATAGGAAGCTATACCGTTTTAAAAGTTTGGCGGTGAAAATATGTTTGAAGATGATTTTGGTAGAAAATGTTGCTTTACGGGTTACAGGCCTTCTAAATTTCCATTCAGTATGGATAGGGAGGATAAGGACTATAAAAAGTTCGAAAACGCTCTCATAGATAAGCTGATGAGTCTTGCACGCGATAACTGCCGAGTTTTTTACAGCGGAATGGCTATGGGGTTTGATATAATCGCCGCCGAGACCGTTTTAATGCTTAAAGAGGCTTATGATACTCCGCTAAAACTTGTCTGCGTTTTGCCCTTTGAAAACCAAAGTGAAGCATATACTTCCTATTGGAGAAAAAGATATGAAAAGGTTTTAAGGCGGGCTGATGAGGTTATTGTGCTCTCAAAGGAATACTATCAGGGCTGTTATCAGCAAAGAAATATCTATATGGTTGATAACTGCGATTATGTTTTGACCTGGTATGACGGAAAGCCCGGAGGCACCCGAAACACCCTTGATTATGCAGCTCAAAAGGGAAGACATATTTTTAACGTTAACTCTAAAGGAAGCGATAATTTCGGCATTCAGACCGCAATAGAGCTTATATAATCGGCATTTTTAACAAAACCTCTGCTGAATTTCAGCAGGGGTTATATCTTTATATAAATATTTATAAACTATATTGACAATGGGAAATTATAGCGGTATAATTGTATACAATTATACGAGAGGTGATATTATGCTCGAACTTTCGAACACCACTAATTTGCTTGAACAGGATACTTATAAGTATTCACTTCAGGATGTTAAGGACCCGAATTTATATAGGGACTTTTATACATACGAGGATATCCCGAAGATAGCTTTTAACCACCGCAGAGTGCCGATGGGTATGCCTAAGGATATCTGGATTACTGACACTTCCTTAAGAGACGGTCAGCAATCGGTTGAACCATACACTGTTAAGCAGATAGTTGACCTTTATAAGCTGATGTCCAAGCTTGGCGGACCTTACGGAATTATTCGCCAGACCGAGTTTTTTGTTTATAGCAAAAAGGATAGGGAAGCGATTGCTAAGTGTCAGGAATTGGGGCTCAAATTCCCCGAGATTACAACCTGGATTAGAGCCAGCAAGGAAGACTTTAAGCTTGTTAAGGATTTGGGAATAAGAGAAACGGGAATTTTGGTTTCTTGCAGTGATTATCATATTTTCAAAAAACTAAAGAAAACAAGAAAAGAGGCGATGGATGGTTATCTTGCCGCCGTTGCTGAGGCTTTTGAGGCAGGAGTTATGCCGAGATGCCATCTTGAAGATATAACAAGGGCTGATTTTTATGGCTTTGTTGTTCCGTTTGTTAATGAATTGATGAAGATGTCAAGGGATGCAGGTATTCCCGTTAGAATCAGAGCTTGCGACACTATGGGCTATGGCGTTCCTTTCAGCGAGGTAGCACTTCCTCGAAGTGTGCCGGGTATTATTTACGGACTTCAGCATTATTCAGATGTTCCGAGTGAGATGCTTGAGTGGCACGGTCATAACGATTTCTATAAGGCAGTTGCAAATGCTTCAACTGCTTGGCTTTACGGTGCATCTGCCGTTAACTGCTCGCTGCTCGGCATAGGTGAAAGAACAGGTAACGTTCCGCTCGAGGCTATGATTATGGAATACGCTTCACTTAGAGGCTCGCTTGATGGTATGGATACCTCGGTGATTACCGAAATTGCTGAGTATTTCAAGAATGAGATGGGATATAAAATTCCGCCGATGACCCCCTTTGTTGGAAGAAATTTCAATGTTACAAGAGCAGGTATTCACGCTGATGGACTTTTAAAGGATGAAGAGATTTATAATATCTTCGATACCGAAAAAATTCTTAACCGCCCCGCCTCAGTTTCTATAGGAAAAACAAGCGGTCTTGCAGGAATTGCTTATTGGATAAACACCAATTACCGACTTAGCGGGGATAAGGCTATTGATAAGAGAGCCCCGTTAGTTATAGCCCTCAAGGAATGGGTTGATAAAGAGTATGAGGATGGCAGACAGACTGCTATTTCGAACGGCGAGCTCGAAAATAAAATTAAGGAGCTTGGAGGTAACTTTTGATGATGGAGCATAAAACGGTTTCTTTGGCCGACCAGGTTTTCGAACACCTTGAAACCGATATTTTAAGCGGGAAATATTCAAGGGGAGAAATACTTACCGAGAGTAAACTTAGTGCAGAACTCGGAGTTAGCAGAACTCCTATCAGAGAGGCATTAAGAAGACTCGAGCAAGAGCATATTATCGAAGAATCAGGCAAGGGCTCGGTTGTTATCGGCATAACCGAGAACGACCTTGTTGATATCTTTCTGATAAGAGAAAAACTCGAATGTATGGCGGCTTCTCTTGCTGCCGAAAGATGCACGGAA
>JAZSEU010000065.1:0-24682 GCA_045531855.1 Acutalibacteraceae bacterium | reverse complement strand
TTATTTACCAAACCGGGTTCCTCAATAAAATCAATATTAGGTTTTTGGTTTATTATAATATTGGTGGATGGAGTTGAGGAAGATGGCGTAGAGGATACAGTTTCTTCTTTCTCTTCTTCTATCTCAAAATCTTTTACAATTATATTTTTTGCGATTTGTTTAACAACGCTTTTATCCACACATATATTAAAAAATAAATTTATTGCTTTATCGATAATTTTATATGTAATAGTATTACCTCTACCCTTATCAGTGGTTATAAAACAGTTTTCAGAGATTTTTGTGTGTTTCACATCATCTATAGGCACAATTTTTTCTTTAATTGAAAAAATATCATCCTCACCGGAATAGTTTGTATTTAATACCACATTTCCAATTTGCTGACCTAACTCATCCCGAAAAACTATTAGATTATCATTATCTCCATCAAATGTTTCTGCATAAACCCATGAATCAGGTATCGTGAAAACGATTGCTTTATCAAAAATTTCATCGTTTTGATATTCGATTTTTTTATAAGTATTATTGTGGCGACTACTGTCACATCCGCAAATACATATTAGTAGACCCAAAATCAAGAATATAGAAATTATTTTTTTCATCTTATATCTTCACCCCAAACATCTATCTCGAATGTTTTTGCAACGTCAAAGGCATTATCATAATCAAAATCATTTGCTTTTTGCAAAATCAATAACTTCCCACATTCGAAATATTTGAGCATAATAGTCCGTTCTTGCGGTTCAGTGTAAATAAAGTTCCAAATACCGTTCTTTTGTTTGATGTCACTCGCTGTTTTAGCCGCACCACCTTTATAATCCTCAAATTCCAAGTGATTCATATTGACTACACTCATAGATATAGACCAATCCAATTTATCATCAATACCATCTTTATAAATACAGATACTAGGGTCATCATCTGATGATACGGCATTGCATCCATTAGGATAGTTATAACTAACAGTAAAGCCTAACTGGGAATATGTATGTTCTGCCTTTTGCCACTCGGAGTTACTGTTACAGGAAGTTAGTAAAAACAAAGTGCAAATTATGAGCACTAATGAAATAAGTTTCTTCATTTTCCCTCATCAACATTTATTACCGTCTGAATATATTCTTCATTCCCATCTTGACAAAAGATTATTAATTCTGTTTCTGAAATCCAACTGTAACCGCAAGATTTACCGTCATAAGTTTTATAATTAAACTTATCGTCAATTTTGGATAAATCAATTCTCTTTTGGTTTTTAACATCTACCACAATATATTTTTGGTTTTGTTGAACATTCTCATAATAAGGCTGACCGTTTTCATCATATCCGGCAATAGGCATATCAAAATATGAGCCAATAAAATATTGCCCTGTTTTATTTGGTGAACCCCATAAACCGTTTGAAGGATATACACTAAACGAATAATCAATTATATCTTTTAAATTTTTAATTTTGAGCGTTCCCGTTTCTTGTTCAAATTTCATTTTTATATATGGAAATTGCTCAATGCTCGTATAATCATTTAACGGTGCTGCCAATTCTTCTGATTTTTTCTTCTTTATATCATAGAAAAAAGCTCCAACCTTTCCACCGCCGTCAATATCAAGTTCAGTAAGTGCGTAATCAACATACAAACGCCCGTCCACAAAAACAGAGGGGTAAATATGTTTGATTTTATTAAATTCTTTGTTATATGGTGTCATAGGAATTTCAGAAATTTCAAAATTCCCAAGGTTAATAATATAACTTTTTGGAACCATTTCATCCATTCTTGTTCCCAAAAGAGCTGCATATTTGCCGTCCTCGCTTAAACAAGAAACACTTGCAGACATATCGAAACCTTGTTTTTTACTGTCAAAAACAGGTGTTATTTTTCCATTTTTCAAATTTACATATATAGGTAATATTTCACTACCTTGAATTATCACAGAATCGTCATTTTGGGGTATAGATATAATATCGATAAAATTACCCATCTCTTTTCTATCGATATTCGAATATGCATATACAGTTGAATTGTTAATAAAATATTGTATTTTCAAGTTTACGTCATTTCCATAACATTCGCCGTAAACTGTATACTTTTTAGGTACAATTATTTCAGCTTCATATCTTTTAAGTTTATAAAACTCACCGTCTTTGTATGTAAAAGCCTCTGCATTTGGAATTACATTATCGGTAACAGATGTTTTATCCGTTTCAACAATAATATCGCCCTTTACAGAAAAATGACCTTTAATAGGTAGTGCGACCTTTTCGGCTATATTTGTTTGATTATTACTACATGCTGTTAATAAAAAGAAACACAATATCAATACTAATGAAATAATTTTTTTCACTTTATCTCATCCTTCCGTTTCTAAAAGTGAGCTTCATAATAGTAAATGTTTTCACATATTTTTTCTGCATAATATGTATTGTCGCCACCCTCATCTGTCCAAACTTCTTTCCAAATATAACCATTATCAAAAGGCATAAGAGTATGCTCAGGTAAAGAGGGCGCACACCATACCGCCTTAATATCATCTTCTTTGCTATAAAAAAATCCTACATACATACTTCCTGATGCAACCCCCATGCCGCCACAATAAAAATCAACACAATTTTTTTCGAAATTTATTTCTGCAATTGGTTTGTTGTTTTCAATAGATGTGTAATCTCCTGTTTCTATACATTTAAGTATGCTTTCTTCATTTTCCAAAACAAATGAGATTATGGACTCTTTTGTAGCACGGTCTTCTAGATTACAAGCAGCAAATGACACGATGATGGATAGAATTAATAAAAAGCCAATGATTCTCTTCACTTTATCTCATCCTTTCGCTTTTGCACCGCCGTTTTACGAAAGTCAGCAGGGGTTGTACCTGTGATTTGCTTGAAAATACGGTTGAAGTGTTGTACCGTTTTGAACCCTACCATATTAGAAATATCTTTGATAGGAACATCAGTAAAAGCGAGTTGTTTTTTTGCAATAGTAACTCGGTATTGCATCAAATATTCAATTGCAGTGCAACCAAACTCTTCTTTCATTAGTGCGGTAAGGGTTGTATGGTTTATTCCGGCATTAGCTGATATATAAGAGAGGGTTATACTATCGCCATAATGGCTCTCTATATACAACACCGCATCACGAAGTTTGGGATTTTTAATAATTGGTGCGTTATCCGATTTTTGGTGGGTTAAACCATAGCCAATAAGACCGTACATACGCTCTAGTGCTATAATAATCTCCATAAAGTATGAACGACCTCGACAAGACCAATACCAATCTCGTTGCTTGGTTAGTTCTTCTAACATATAATCGGCAGATTGTTCGATTTTCTCTACCTGTGTCTCGGCAATAGGGATCACATACGCTTTATCAACAAACGGTTTTAACATAAACATATCGTGGGTGGTGGCGATATCACCGTAGTTTTTAGAACGCAAGAGTTCAAAAGTCATATTTATGTTTAAGAATTTAGGGTGGAAGTAAATGCAGGTGTAACGTGCTTTTGATTTTGATATAAGCACCGGGTTTTCCAACTCGACAAACCACAAAAAAGACGGAGCGTTAGCCGTAACACTCTCACCACCAACTTTAAATTCCAACTTTCCTTTTGTGAGTATAATGAGTAAAAAGCACTTGTCCTTAATATGGAGATTATCTATTGCCGCATCTTTAACGCACTCAACAAAAGCAACTTTTCCTTCATTATACTTTTTACCAACTGTAATATGTTTCATATTCCCACCGCCTTAATCTACTCTAATTTTACCATAATATAACTTTTCGTTCAATGTTCAGTTATTATCTAATTTTTAATTTGTTTTATCTAATATTAAATCACTAAGCGATTATTTATTACAAACATTATTATTGCAAATAATACCAGTTTATGATAAACTTAATTTAATAAAATAACTTTGCGGAGTGATAAGATGAAAAGAGTTCTTTCTTTCGATTTTGGTGCTTCAAGCGGAAGAGCGATGCTTCAGCCTTTTTCTAGATAAAAACAAGTATAACAAAGGCTGTAAACTCGAACAATTTTGATGCTATTGGTATTGATACCTGGAGCTTTGAAAGAAGCATACGAGCGTTACTTGAAAATTATGAACTAACAAAAAAGTGAGTACCGAAAGGTACTCACTTTTTTTAGAACATAGACATTTGATTTGTATCAGGTAAATCGTTCATAGCTCCAAGGTCAGCAAGGTTTTGAATAATAGTTTTCGAAACTCCTGCTTCTATCTGGAAATCTTCCTTTGAAATAAAGTTTCCTTTCTTTGCTGCTTCATAGATAGAATATGCCGCCTTTTCGCCAACACCCGAAAGAGAGCCGAAAGGAAGTCTCATCTTGCCGTTTTCAGGGACATATTTCATAGCGTGGGACTTGTTTATATCAATCGGCAAAATTTCAATGCCTCGGCTCATCATCTCATTGATAATAAGCATATTGTTATAAACATCAAGCTCTTTTTTAGTTGCCTCTTTGCCCTTTGCCTTGATATCACGAAGATATCTTCTGACGGCATCTTTGCCCTGAATAACGGTTGGAACATCAACATCTTCAGGACGAGCGGTGAAATAAGCACAATAGAATTCAAGAGGCCTATGCACCTTATACCAAGCAACTCGAAGGGCTGAAATAACATAAGCGGCAGCGTGAGCCTTGGGGAACATATACTTGATTTTATGACAGCTTTCAATATACCATTCCGGAACGCCGACAGCTCTCATATCATTTTCCATAGCTTCCCAGTCTTCCTTAGAAACCTTGCCTTTAGCAACAAGACCTTTACGAACAGTCTCGGTAATCTTAAAGGCTCTTCCCTCTTCCATACCCTGATGGATAAGGTAAACCATTATGTTATCACGGGTTCCAATAACCTCAGAAATGGTGCAGGTGCCGTTCTCAATAAGGTCCTTAGCGTTTCCAAGATAAACATCGGTACCGTGGGAAAGTCCCGAAATCTGCAAAAGGTCGGAGAAATTCTTGGGTTTACAGTCAACAAGCATTTCTCTAACAAACTTTGTTCCAAATTCAGGCAAACAATATGTACCCGTTTTAGAATCGATTTCCTCAGGTGTTACACCTAAAGCATCGGTTGAGATAAAGAGGCTGTAAACCTCGGGGTCGCTCATCGAAACCTCGCTTACAGGGATACCAGAATATTCCTCTAAATACTTATAAGTTGTCGGCACAACATGACCGAGCTCATCGAGTTTCAGGATAGTATCGTGAATTGAATGGAAATCGAAATGGGTTGTAACAACATCTGAATTAACATCATCTGCCGGGTGCTGAACGGGGCAGAAATCATAAATGGTTTTATCTCTCGGTACTACTATCATTCCCGCAGGGTGCTGACCGGTTGTCTGCTTAATCTGAGCATTTTCAACCTTTTTAGCAAGGCGGTTAAGCTCTGCATTACTTAGCACAATACCCTTTTTCTCGGCATAAGCCTTTGAAAAACCGTAAGCCGTTTTCTCTGCAACGGTTGATATAGTTCCCGCTTTGAAAACATTTTCGCTTCCGAATAAGGTTTCGGTATATTTCTGAACCTGAGTCTGGAATTCATCAGAGAAGTTAAGGTCGATATCAGGCACCTTATCACCCTTAAAGCCCAAGAAGGTTTCAAAGGGGATATCATGGCCATCTCTATGCATAACCTCGCCGCATTCCTCGCATACCTTTTCGGGCAAATCAAAGCCTGAGCCTACCTCACCCTTAAGGAAAAATTCACTCTTGCAGCACTTAGGGCAAACATAATGCGGCGGCAAGGGATTAACCTCAGAAATGCCCGCCATTGTTGCAACAAAGGAAGAACCAACAGAACCACGGGAGCCTACCAAATAGCCATTTTCCTCGCTATAAGCAACAAGCTTTTGTGCCGACATATACATTATCGAGAATCCGTTATTGATAATAGAATTAAGCTCTTTTTCAAGACGCTTTTCAACAACCTCAGGAACCTTTTCGCCATAGGTCTTATGAGCGTTTTCCCAACAAATTCTTCTTAAATCATCATCTGAGCCTTCGATTACAGGCGGATAGTTGCCCTCAGGAACAGGAATAACATCACCGCTCACCATATCGGCAATTTTCTTTGGGTTATCGATAACAAATTCCTTTGCTCTTTCCCCGAAATAATTAAAATCACCAAGCATTTCAGCAGTTGTTTTAAGATAGAGCGGTGCCTGATTATCAAAATCATCAAAGCCCTGACCAGCCATCAGAATTTTTCGGATAATATCATCATCTTTTTTAAGGAAATGAACATCCCCCGTTGCAACAACCGGTTTCTCAAGTTTATCGGCAATTTCAACAACTTTTCTGTTAAAATTCTTTATAACCTCAAGGCTTGTAACGTGTCTAAATCGGTTAGGAATAACCGCTCCCGTTTTCTTATCCTTTTTATCGGGATAGCTTGATTCCCTTACCATAAATTCATTGTTGCCAAGGGGCTGAATTTCAAGATAATCATAAAATGAAGCTATTCTGATAAGCTCTTCCTCGGGCTTATTATCAATAATAGCCTGATAAAGCTCGCCCTGTTCACAGGCAGAGCCGATTATAAGCCCCTCACGGTGCTTTTCGAGCTTGCTTCGAAGAGTGCAAGGTCTGCCGTGAAAATCGTTAAGATGAGCAAAACTTACAAGTTTATAGAGGTTTTTAAGACCTACCAAGTCCTTAACCAAAATAATCTGATGATATCTTAATTTTCCGATTTGCTTGGAATTAAGCTTTGAAATATCGTTGTTTATATCATCAACAAAATAAGCCTCAACGCCGTAAATAACCTTGAAATCAGGATTTGCTTTGCGAGCCTTTTTAACAGCCTCAGCGGCGGCGGGATAGGCTTGAACTACTCCGTGGTCGGTAATGGCTATTGCCTTATGTCCCCAAGCGGCAGCCTGACTTATTATATCGCCTGCAGAAGATACCGCATCCTTTGCCGACATATTGGTATGGCAATGAAGCTCAATTCTCTTCTCACCCTCATAGTTATCAGTTTCGGTATATTTCTGGAGCAAAGCCATAGAGCGAGGCTTAACGATAAATTCATTCTTATAGTTATCAAATTCATAAGAGCCGTTAACTAAAATATATGCGCCCGATTTGACAGGGGCTATATCATCCATTCTCTTGGGGTCAATAAACATAGAAGCTGTGAGAGAATTGGTGTGGTCGCTGAAAGAAAAGGTGAAAATATTAGTTTCGCCGCGTTTTGTGTTGATAGTTCTGACTTCTGTTTCGAAAACCTCACCCCAACAGCAGATTTCCCTGTCATCTGAGCTGATATCTATCATCGGCTTTGTTTTGTTATCAATTCTTCTGCCATAGAAAAGCTTGGGGTCATCAAGATAAACCTCTCCGTTTTCGGGGCGGTCTTCTCTGCTCTCAAACTTAATTTCTTTTTTTGCCTCTACCCTTTTAGGTTGATTTTGAGGCATAGGTGCTATCTCGGGCGGAGGCAGCACTAATTCAATATCATCTAACTGCCCATCAAACGAAACCTTGATTTCTGCACCGAATTTTTCCTTAACAAGAGCACAGAACATATTCTCAAACTTTAGGTTGCAGATTTTTTTGAAGCCGCCTTGTTTAAGTGTTATGTTAACCGTTTCGCCATCAAAAGAATAATCTGCATTCGCAAAATATCCGTTAAGTGCGGCATTTTGCATTCTGATTTGAGCCGTTAAATCGGCAGAAGCCTCTGCCGTTAAAGCATCCTTTGAAAATAGAAAAGCAAAGGAGCAATTTTCGAGTTTCAATGCTCCCTTAACGGTGTTGGTTATATTAAGTTGTGTTTCTCTTGTTATGTAGGTCTTGGAAAAAATCTCAGCCTCTAATGAGCGGCTTTCTATATCGAGGTTGCATTTTAAAACCTCGCTATCCTTAACCGCCTCTATATTACCGCCAAGATAGGCTCCAAATAAATCCGAAAAGGTTGGCCTTCCCATTTTTACAACTCCGTTTACATCTTTTCTATTTCACTAAGTAGTCCCTCAAGCAATTCGCTTTCGGGCAATTTGCGGATTATTTCGCCCTTTTTGAAAATGACACCGCAATTCTTTCCGCCTGCTATTCCAATATCGGCGGCACTTGCTTCCCCAGGACCGTTTACAACACAGCCCATAATAGCAACTGTTATATCTTTATTTATACTTTCAAGTCTTTTTTCTGCCTCTTTGGCAATTCCTATAAGGTCTATTTCAGTTCTTCCGCAGGTTGGGCAGGAAACGAGCTTCACTCCGCCCTGCCTTAAATCAATAGCCTTTAAAAGCTTTATACCCGCTTCAACCTCTTTAACAGGGTCATCGGTTAGGGAAACACGAATTGTTGAGCCTATTCCTCTTAGCAATAAGCCGCCGATTCCCGCAGCCGATTTTATAACTCCCATACTCTCAGTTCCTGCCTCTGTAACACCGAGATGCAAGGGATAACGGCACTTTTCTGCCGCCAACTCATAGGCTTTATACATAGTTTGGGTGTCCGATGATTTGAGAGATAAAACTATATCGGAAAAATCAAATTTTTCGAGTAATGAAATATGGTAAAGACCGCTTTCAACCATAGCCTCAGGGGTAACAGAGCCATATTTTGCTAAAATATTCTTTTCAATAGAGCCGGAATTTACACCAATTCTTATTGGAACTCCTGCCTTTCTGCAAGCATCGGCAACCATCTTTACATTTTCTTCAGAGCCGATATTTCCGGGGTTAATTCTAACCTTATCGACACCCGCCGCAACACTTTCAAGTGCCAAGCGGTAATCAAAATGGATATCGGCAACAAGCGGAATATTTATATTTTCTTTTAAAGCGGCAACAGTTTTAACCGCTTCCTTATCAGGAACGGTTACTCTTACTATATCACAGCCCGCCAGCTCTAATCGGCGAGCCTGTTCTATATTAGCCTCAATATCGTGGGCAGGGGCACAGAGCATTGACTGAACGCTAATCGGTGCTCCTCCACCTATTTCTAAATTACCCGCTTTAACCTTAACTGTTTTATCATTCGTAAATAACATATTTTATTTCCTTTTAAAATATTAAAGTCCAGATATCCTTTGCCGCTACCAAAATCATAAAAATTATAAGAATAACAAAGCCCACAGTATGAATAGCAGACTCCCATTTCTGAGGAACGGGCTTTCTTGCTATCATTTCAATGAGGATAAATAAAAGTCTTCCACCATCAAGTGCAGGGATAGGCAAAAGATTAAAAAGTCCTAAATTTATTGTTATAATCGCCATAATCGGCAGAACGTTCTGAAGACTCTGCTTTGCCGCCTGACCTATTGCCGCAGTAACACCAACAGGACCTGAAACAGCACTAATCCCATACTTTCCGCCTATAACATCAATAAGCGAACGCCAGATTACTGCACAGTAAGAAACAGCGGTATCAACCGTTTGCTTGATGAAACTAACAAAGGTTTTCTTTATTCCGTAAACCTTAAAATCAACCGTTAAATAGCTGATGCCATCATATTCTTTGCTTTCAAATTCAACATCTCTAAGGAGAACCTCTTCCCCTTTTCGTTCAACTGTGAGGTCGATTTTACCATCCTTAACATTGGTGAAAGCATAGCTCAAATCATAGGTTGTGAATATTTTTCTGCCATCTGCCTCAATTATTTTATCATCAACCATAAGTCCCGTTTCATTACTTTTAGCATTCTCATCAAACTCGGCTATAACGGTTGAAGTGAATGCCTTTGAGGGAGCCAAAATTATTGCAACGATAATAAGACCTAAAAGAAGATTAAAAACCGCTCCCATAACAACGATTAAAAATCTACGCCAAGGCTTTTTGTTGCAAAAAGCTCTATCATCACCGCTTTCCTCATCCTCACCCTCCATAGCACAGTAACCGCCTAAGGGGATAAGGTTTAAGGCATATTTGGTTTCGCCCCATTTTTTAGAGAACAGTTTCGGACCAAATCCTACTGCAAACTCGTTAACTCTAACACCTAAAGACTTAGCCGCAATAAAATGACCAAACTCGTGGATAACAATGAGAACTAAAAAGAGCAAAATCGCAATAAGATATGGCCAAATATTGTTCCATACATTCAAAACTGCAGAAATTTTAATCACCTACTAAATTACGAACTAACTCCCTTGCCGCTTTATCGGCAAAGAAAATATCATCTAAATTGAACTCTTTTTTATTATTGCACTCTTTGAGTGCTTTTTCCACCAAATCAGCAATTTGCAAAAATTTAATTTTGCCTTGAAGGAAAAGAGCAACCGCCTCTTCGTTTGCACCGTTAACAGCCGTTGGAGCTAAACCTCCCTCATTTATAGCCTCAATGCAAAGGGGCAAACAACGGAAGGTTTCCATATCGGGTTTTTCAAAGGTTAGTGTTCCGATATCGGCAAGGCTTAATCTTTCAAAAGCATAATCGCTTCTTTCAGGATAGGTTAAGGCATACTGAATGGGAAGCCTCATATCAGGAGTCCCGAGCTGAGCGATAAGTGCACCGTCAGTTAATTCAACACCTGAATGAACAATACTCTGCCTATGCACCAAAACCTCTATATCCTTTGCTTTAACTCCGAATAAATGCACCGCTTCGATAACCTCAAGTCCCTTATTCATAAGACTTGCAGAGTCAATAGTAATCTTAGCTCCCATCGACCAATTAGGGTGATTGAGTGCCTCTTTAACGGTTACATTTTCGAGTTCTTTTCTTGTCTTTTTATAAAAAGGTCCGCCCGATGCAGTTAAAAGAATTTTTTTAACAGAATTTTCGGGTGCCCCTTGAATAGACTGGAATATCGCTGAATGCTCGCTATCAACGGGGATAATTTTAACACCCTTTTCCTTAGAGGCTTTATTTACAAGCTCACCGCCCGTAACCAAGGTCTCCTTGTTAGCAAGAGCAATGTCCTTGCCTGCTTCAATAGCGGCAAGTGTTGGCTTTAGTCCCGCAATTCCAACTATGGAATTCAGAACGATATCACCTTTACCTCTTGCAATTTCACAAACACCGTCTGCTCCCGATAAAACCTTAGTCTCGGTATCCTTAAGCTTTATTTCAAGCTCCTTTGCGGCTTTTTCGTTAAAAACTGCCACGAAAGAGGGTTTAAACTCCCTTGCCTGTTTTTCAAGAAGCTCTATATTGCCCCCTGCTGCGAGTGCGTTAACCTTATAACCATCTCTTCTGGCAACCTCTAAAGCTTGGGTTCCTATTGAGCCGGTTGAACCTAAAATTATTAGTTCTTTCATTAAATCACCCCTGAAAGAATAACGATATAAAGCACGGGGGCGATGAGGAGCATACTGTCAAGTCTGTCAAGTATACCGCCATGACCTGGGATAAGGCTTCCATAGTCCTTAAGGTCTACAGAACGCTTTATTGCGGAGGCGAAAAGGTCGCCAAGCATACCAATCACGCAGAAAGGAATGGTAAGAATAATAACCATCATAATGTCCTTACCGAAAACTGCGGCTAAAATTGCCGAAACTATCATACTTGAAATAATTCCGCCAAATGCACCCTCAACCGTCTTTTTAGGGCTGACATTCGGGCAAAGCTTATGTTTGCCCATAGCACTTCCAACGAAATAAGCACCCATATCGCAAACGCTTGCAAAATTAAACATCAACAGTAAATAATATAAGCCATCCTCAAATTTTATTACATTTGATAGGCTTGAAAATGCATAAGACAGAATAAGCGGCATAGCACAAACAGATAAAATCGCACCAAGGCCGAAATCTTTATTGTTTTTAAGCACCATGCAGACAGCATATATAAAATAAAATACACTTAAAATTATAACCGCTTCATTCTGAATTATGGCACCGATATAAGTGATTTCCAAAAGCTCGGCAGCACCAATCCATTTAAGCAACATCTGAATTAAGGAGCTATCCAAAACCAAAACTATAAGAACTGAATAAACAATAGCACCGATAAGCGAAGCCTTGCTCTTTATTCCGGCAGCATTATGAAGTAATTCATAAACTGCAATAGAGGCTAAAATTGCGATAGCTGCGGTTATAATTAAGGGATTCCATAAAAGTCCAAGGGATAAAACAGCTGCAACTACCACGGCGATAACAACGCCTGAAATTATACGGGTTTTCATTTTTAAACTCCTCCGAATCTGCGATTGCGATGATTATATTCATCAATAGCCTGCTCTAAATGACGGGGTTTGAAATCGGGCCATAAAATATCCGAAAACCAATATTCCGCATAAGCAGACTGCCATATAAGATAATTTGAAAGTCTGTATTCCCCGCTCGGTCTTATAATAAAATCGGGGTCGGGCATACCTTTTGTGTATAAATGCTCGGAAATAACCTCTTCGGTGATTTCTTCTGCGGGTATTCCCTCTTTAACTATGTCTCTAACGGCTCTTGTAATTTCATCCTTACCGCCATAGTTTATGGCGATATTCAGGTTAAGTCCCGTAGCATCCTTAGAGCCATCCTCATTTTTCTTGATAAGAGCCTTGATATCCTCATCAAGAACCTCTAAGTTGCCGAGGAATTTAACCTTTATGTTTTCATCCTTGAAGTTTTCAGCATCAATCAGATAATCTCTTAAAAGCTTCATAATGCCATCAACCTCTTCCTTGGGTCTTTTCCAATTTTCAGTTGAAAAGGCATAAACGGTTAAATATTCAAGCCCTATTTTATTGCAATATCTTGCTATATCCTTAAAGGTTTTAGCCCCTGCGGCATGACCTGCAGAACGCGGAAGCGAGCGTTTTTTTGCCCATCTGCCGTTTCCATCCATAATTATCGCAATATGACGGGGTAAAACTCTTTCGGTTTTCTTCTTGTTAAAAAGCATATTTATCTCCTAAAAAACGGGCACACAAAAGGTGCGCCCGCATTCATTAAATTTCGAGAATTTCTTTTTCCTTAAGTGCGGCAAGCTCATCAATTTCCTTGCAGTATTTATCAGTTAAATTCTGAATCTGCTTTTCGCCGTTTGTAACATCATCCTCGGTTACGAGGTTGTTTTTCTTAAGACCCTTAAGCTTTTCAATAGCATCACGGCGGGTGTTGCGAACAGCCACCTTGCTATCCTCAGCAATCTTGCGAACATCCTTAACGATTTCCTTACGGCGTTCCTCAGTAAGAGGCGGGAAAGAAAGGCGGATAACTCTGCCATCGTTCTGAGGGTTAATTCCGATATCAGAGGTTAAAATTGCCTTTTCAATAGTTTTAAGTGTTGTTGCATCCCAAGGCTGAATCATAAGAACACGAGGCTCAGGAGCAGATACAGCAGCCATCTGTTGAATGGGGGTCGGAACTCCGTAATAATCAACTGCAATTCTATCAAGAACAGCGGCATTTGCTCTGCCTGCTCTGATAGATTTATAATCTCTTTCCAAAACTGCAACAGTTTTGTTCATTTTTTCTTCTGTATTCTTAATAAGCTCTTTCATAGATAAAACTCCTTACTTAACTATTGTTCCGATAGTCTCGCCAAGCATTGCCGAAACGATATTATCGGGATTATTGAGGTTGAAAACAAGAATTTCGATATCGTTATCCATACAAAGTGAAGCTGCAGTGCTATCCATAACATGAAGTCCCTGCTGCAATACTTCGATATGGGATAAGGTATCATATTTCTTTGCATCGGGGTTCTGTTTGGGGTCGCTATCATAAACACCGTCAACATTAGTTGCCTTGAAAATAACATCAGCTCCGATTTCAGCCGCACGAAGAGCAGCCGCAGTATCGGTTGAGAAGAAGGGGTTACCTGTTCCGCAACCAAAGATTACAACTCTTCCCTTTTCTAAATGGCGAACTGCTTTATTGCGAATATAAAGCTCTGCTATCTGACGCATTTCAATAGCGGTTTGAACTCTGGCTGTAACACCTAATTGCTCAAGTGCATCAGCTAAAGCTAAAGCGTTTATAGAGGTTGCAAGCATTCCCATATGGTCAGCCCTTGTTCTATCCATCTTTCCGCTTGAACGGCCACGCCAGAAATTGCCGCCGCCAACAACGATAGCAACCTGAACGCCCATATCAACGCATTTCTTAACCCTTTCACAAACATCCAAAACCTTATCGAAATCAATGCCTGAGCCTTTTTCTCCTGCCAAAACTTCGCCGCTGAGTTTAAGAAGAACTCTTTTATAAACCGGTTTCATTTTTAACACCCCAATATATTATTTTAATATTCTATTATATTTTACATTATAACCCCTATAAAGTCAATCGAAAATATAGAAAAACGAGCGGAAAATTCCGCCCGTTTTTTATACTTAAAGTAATATGCAAACCAAGCCGTTGCAGCCCTCGTTTATAACCCTTTCAACCGTTTCCTGAACTCGCATTCGGGCATCTATCGGCATACGGGAAAGTTTAGTATGAAGTCCCTCATTCACAAGGTCGTGAAGTGATTTGCCAAATATATTGGAATCCCAGATTTTAACAGGGTCTTCCTCAAATCCGCTAAGCAGATACATAACAAGGTCTTCGGACTGTTTTTCACTTCCAACAATGGGGCTTACCTCGGTTGTGATATTGGCTTTCATAAGATGAATTGATGGAGCTGAGGCTCTAAGCCTTACTCCGTATCTTCCGCCTTGCTTTACTATTTCAGGCTCTTCAAGGCGAAGCTCCTCGGTTTCAGGCATTATGATACCGTATCCCGTTGCCTCAACCTCCTCAAGTGCACCCTTAACCCTCTGATATTCCTTTTTCATTAAAGCAAGCTCGCTGATATTTTCCATAAGCTCTTGCTCATCGTTAATCTGAAGTCCGGTTGTTTCGGCAAGAATTTTATAAAACAGAGAGTTATCAAGGCTTAATTCAACCTCGCAGCAACCGCTTCCAAGCTCAACCTTTTCAACAGTTGCCCTCTTAACATTCTCTTTATCCTTGAATTTTTCTTCAAAGCTGCCGATATCCCTGATATGACAGATATTCTGCGATGCCTTTTTAATTTCCTCGGTAATCTCAGAGCGTAGCCAATGAGAAAGCGGCAAGGAATTTATCCAACGGGGGAAGCAAAGGCTTATTTCTTTAATCGGGAACTCATAAAGAATACGGGTAAGTATCTGCTTTATATCCTCTTCATCAAGCTCTAAGCAATTAACAGGCACAACAGGAACTGAATACTTTCGGCTTAGCTCAACCCCTAGGGAAATTGCCTCTTCCGACTTCGGATACATACAGTTAAGCAGCACCACAAATGGCTTATTTATCGCCCTCAGCTCTTCTATAACCCTTTCCTCTGCCTCGGCATATTCTGCCCTTGGAATATCACTTATACTGCCGTCAGTTGTAACAACAAGACCAATAGTTGAATGCTCATTTATAACCTTGCGGGTACCTATTTCTGCCGCCATATTAAAGGGAATCGGCTCTTCATACCAAGGAGTCATAACCATACGCGGCTCGTTGCCCTCTATGTAACCCAAAGCGCTCGGAACTATATAGCCAACGCAATCAATAAGTCTTACATTCATAACAGCCGAATCATCAATCTTGATTTCCGCAGCCTTTTCGGGAATAAATTTGGGCTCGGTTGTCATAATCGTTCTTCCCGATGAAGATTGCGGCAGCTCATCGTTTGCCCTTTCTTTCATATAGTCTCCCGAAATATTCGGTAAAATGAGCTTATCCATAAACTGCTTGATAAAGGTTGATTTGCCCGTTCTCACAGGGCCCACAATTCCAATATAGATATCCCCGCCCGTCCTCTCGGTGATATCCTTATATATGCTCGCATTAGTCATAAGTCTTCCTCCTAAAATTTCGCATTCTTTTGTAAAATTCTATGCTTCTGTTTGCCTCTTTATGCCTCACCTTTTATACTTTTCAGAATAATATAGTAATAATAGAATAGTTTAGGAGCAATGCTATGAAAAGCTTGAATGATATAAAGGTTGGAGAGAGCTGTTTTATAGAAAAAATCGAAACAAAGGGCAGTATGCGAAGAAGATTTATGGATATAGGTCTTATTGAAAACACACGGGTTGAATGTGTTTTGCAAAGTCCCTCAAAGGACCCCAAAGCCTATTTGATAAGAGGTGCGGTTATTGCCATTCGCTCTGAAGACTGTGCCGATATACTCGTAAGGAGTGAGGAAAATGGGGCTTACTAACTCTTCAACAGGGCTTTCGGTTTATGAAGAAGCCTTTGCCGTTAAAAAGAGAAATGAAAATGATAAAATTATAGCCTTGGGAGGCAACCCCAACGTTGGAAAAAGCACTCTTTTCAACGCCCTGACGGGACTAAAACAGCATACCGGCAACTGGCCGGGCAAAACTGTTACTAACGCTCAGGGTTTTTTAAAAACAAAAAAAGATTCCTTTGTTCTTGTTGATATCCCAGGTACATATTCCCTCTTTGCTCATTCGCCTGAGGAGGAAATAGCAAGGAATTTCATCTGCTTTGGAGAGCCTGATAAAACCGTTATCGTATGCGATGGAACCTGTCTTGAAAGAAGCCTTTCCTTATGCCTTCAAACCCTTGAAATAACAGAGGATATTATAATCTGTGTTAATTTACTTGACGAGGCAAAAAGAAAGGGCATTGAGATAGACCTTGAAAGCCTGGCTGAAAGGCTTGGGGTTTCGGTTGTTGGAACGGTTGCTAAGGATAAAAAAAGTCTTAAAAATCTAATTTCAGAGCTTGAAAACGATAAAAAGAACAAAAATATTTACCGCATATTATATCCCGAAATAATTGAAAAAGCCATTTCAATTATCGAGCCGATACTTACTAAAAACCTTGATAGCAGAATAAATAAAAGATGGCTTTCTCTAAGACTTCTTGAAAATGATACCTCTCTTTTAAAGGAAATCGAAAGATTCTATGGCTTTGATATTTTAAAAATTGGAGAAATAAAAGAGGCTTTGAAAGAGGCTGAAAATTTTCTTGAAGAAAATAGTATAACCCCCGAAAAGCTTAAGGATATAATAGCCTCGAATATCGTTTCAAATGCCGAAATAATCAGTCGGGGAATTGTTGTTTCAAACAAAGGTTATAGCAAAGCAGACCGCAAAACAGATAAGCTTCTAACAAGCCGTTTTTCAGGATACCTTGCTATGATTTTGCTTTTATGCCTTGTTTTTTGGATTACAATAACAGGTGCTAACTATATTTCGGTCTTTTTATCAGATATCCTATTTTCCTTTGAAGATATTTTAAATAACTTACTTATAAAAGCCGATTTTCCCGATATTTTAAGAAAAATTCTCATTGAGGGAGTATACCGAGTGCCCGCATGGGTAGTTTCGGTTATGCTGCCGCCTATGGCCATCTTCTTCCCTCTTTTCACTCTGCTTGAGGATGCGGGCTATCTTCCAAGGGTTGCCTTTAATCTCGATAAACCCTTTAAAAAATGTAACAGCTGCGGAAAGCAGGCTCTCACTATGTGCATGGGGTTCGGCTGCAATGCGGCGGGGGTTATCGGCTGCAGAATTATCGATTCAAAAAGAGAACGCCTCTTGGCTATTATAACCAACAGTTTAGTTCCCTGTAACGGCAGATTTCCTGCTATTATAACCCTTATTTCAATATTTCTTGTTAGTACTAAAGGTCAGTTTCAAACTGTTTTTTCAGCACTAATTTTAACCGTCTTTATTCTTCTGAGTGTTGGAGCGACCTTTCTTTCAACGAAGCTTTTATCAAAAACTTTGCTTAAAGGTACTCCCTCCTCCTACACACTCGAAATGCCGCCTTACAGAAAGCCTAAGGCTTTAGAGGTTTTAGTTCGCTCGGTATTTGACAGAACCCTCTTCGTTTTAGGGCGTTCGTTATCGGTTGCAATACCCGCCGGAATTATCATCTGGCTTGCGGCAAATCTGAGGGTTGGAAATACAAGTGTGTTAATGCTTTGTGCCGATTTTTTAGACCCTTTTGCTAAAATTATCGGGCTTGACGGTGTTATTCTGATAGCCTTTATCCTCGGTTTCCCTGCAAACGAAATAGTTATTCCCATAATTTTAATGGCATATCTCAAAAGCGGCAGTCTTAACGAATATTCATCCCTTTTAGAGCTTAAAAATATCTTGGTTTCAAACGGTTGGGATATAACAACCGCCCTTTGCACGATAGTTTTTTCCCTCTTCCATTGGCCCTGTTCAACAACCGTTTTAACAATAAAAAAAGAAACAAACAGCTTTAAATGGGCGTTTGTTTCGATAGTTTTACCAACAACCTTAGGTATAATCTGTTGTTTGATAATAAATCTTATTTCAAAACTAATAATTTAAAGGATGGGTAATCCCATCCTTTAAATTTATTTATGATATGCCGAGCCCTCGATAATCTTAAAGGCTCTGTAAATCTGCTCTGATAGCATAACCCTGAAAAGCTGATGCGGAAAGGTCATTTCGGATAACGAAAGCCTTAAATCAGAACTCTTTTTTATTTTCTCGCTAAGCCCATAAGAAGAGCCGATAACAAAGGTTAAATTCTTTCCTAAATTTGAATTTTCCCTTATTTTTTCTGCAAATTCAGGGCTTGAAAGTCCTTTTCCCTCAACGCAAAGAGAGATTACTAAGCTATCCGCCGAAATCTTCCTCAAGATAAGCTCAGCCTCTTTTGAAAGAGCGATATCTATCTCGCTCTGCGAGGGCTTTTCGGGAAGCTTTACAGGCTCAATTTCAACAATCTCAAAATTGCAATACCTTGAAAGCCTTTTCTTATATTCATTAACAGCCTCGGTTAAATATTTTTCCTTGAGTTTACCAAGAGCTATAACCGTAACCTTAATCAAAACACAACAACTCCGTTTTCCTGAGGCTTTGCAACGCTTAAAAGATAGTCCCTGCCATTCTCAGCTCCCATATCAATAAGAGAAGCCTCTGCCTGAGTTTTAGCAATAAGGGGAGTATTATTGTTCTGGCTTAAATGACCTAAAATAAAACGGGTTGTTCCGCTTTTTAAAAGGTTTTTAAGCTCTGCCGCACATGCAACATTTGAAATATGTCCCTTATCCGATAAAATTCTCATTTTAAGCACTGGCGGATACGGTCCTTTTTTAAGCATTTCAATATCATGATTAGATTCTATAAGCAAAGTGTCAGAGCCTGTTATCGCAGCTCTTACTTCATCTGTAACAACACCCAAATCGGTGCAAACCGTAACCTTTTTTCCATCGGGCAAGAATAAGGAATATCCGCTCGAACCCAAACAGTCATGACTGGTTGCAAATCTCTTAAATTCAATACCATCAATTTCGAGCTTATCCTCTATTTCTAAAACCTCAGTTTTTTGGGGCACCTTATCCTGTTTTATAAGGGTTTCGAGGGTTTCCTTAGATGCTATAAGCTTAGCCTTTGTTTTGTTTAAAAAGGGTCTAAGACCTTTTATATGGTCAATATGCTCATGGGTTACAGCAATCGCCTTGATTTCCTCATAACTTCCGCCCGCATTTTCTATAGCGGCACAAATCGCCCTCATAGAAGCACCTGCATCGATAAGAAAACCGCCGTTTTTGGTTCCTATATATGTACTGTTCCCTGTTGAGCCGCTGAAAAGCGGACAAATTCTTGACATATTCTCTCTCCTAAAAATGCGGTAGGTAAAACCTACCGCATAGCTTTAAGCGTTTTTATACATTACCACATTGTCAGGAGTCTGGACACGTTTGATATCCGCACCCAAAGCGGTGAATTTTTCAACAATATCTTCATATCCTCGGTCAATATACTGGATATCCTCAACCTCAGTCTTGCCCTTTGCCATAAGACCTGCAATTATCATAGCAGCACCTGCCCTGAGGTCAACCGCCTTAACAGGAGCAGAAGTAAGGGTATCAACACCTGTTATAACCGCCATTCTTCCCTCAACCTGAATATCAGCACCCATAAGGGTTAACTGGTCTATATAACGGAAACGGTTATCCCAAACACCCTCGGTTACAATACTTGTCCCCTGACAAACGGTTAAAACCGTTGCAATCTGGGGCTGCATATCGGTTGGAAAACCGGGATGCGGCATAGTTTTAACATTGCATTTTTTAGGTCTTGAATTCATAGTAACCCTGACTGCCTCATCATACTCGGTAATCTCTGCACCGATTTCACGAAGCTTTGCAATTATAGATTCAAGATGTTTCGGTGTAACATTGTTAACCAATATATCTCCGCCTGTACCAACGGCTGCCGCCATATAAGTGCCAGCTTCGATTTGGTCAGGAATAACGCTGTAATTAGTACCGCCAAGTGATTCAACACCACGGATTTTAATCATACTTGTTCCCGCACCCATAATATTAGCACCCATCGAGTTAAGGAAGTTTGCAAGGTCAACTATATGGGGCTCTTTTGCGGCATTTTCGATAACGGTTAAGCCCTTAGCCTTAACGGCAGCAAGCATAATGTTTATGGTTGCACCAACCGATACCATATCAAGATAGATGGAAGCACCCCGAAGAACAGGGGCTTTGCCATCAACCATACCGTTTTCAATTGTCATCTTAGCACCGAGTGCTTCAAAACCTTTTATATGAAGGTCTATAGGTCTGACTCCGAAATTGCAGCCACCGGGAGGAGCCACTCTTGCCTTGTTCATTCTGCCAAGCAAAGCACCAAGGAAATAACTCGAAGCTCTCATTCCCTCTGCCATTTCCTTTGTAACAACAAAGGAATTAACATTTCTCGGGTCTATTTCAACTGTTGTTTTATTTATAAGACGAATATTAGCACCCAGAGTTTTCATAACCTTTAAAATCGCCGCAACATCGGAGATATTGGGAAGATTTTCGATAACGCAAGGTCCATCTGCTAATAAAACAGCCGGTAAAATAGCAACCGCTGCATTCTTAGCACCGCTTATGCGAACCTCACCTCTGAGGGCGTTTCCGCCGTTAATCACAAACTTTTCCAAAAAAGGCACTCCCGTCAACATTTTTTATGGACTGAACTTTAACCTTAATAATCATTTTAACACAATATATATTATACCCAAAACTATTAGATTTGTCAATTTATAAATAAAATAAAAAAACGGTTGGAAAACCAACCGTTTTAAGTTTAATTTATTTTTCCGTAAAGCGGAATATCGCTATCCTTCATAGGCTCTCTTTTAACTGCAGGAACTGCCTTGCTTGAAGATTTTCCTGAGCGGCCTCTGGAGTTTCTCCTGTCATTAAATCTCGGAGGTTTAACCTCTGCACCCTCTAAGGAAATAACAATTCTTCTGCCTGTACCCTCGCCAAAAGAGGTTGAAACAACTCCCTCAATGGTCTGAACTGCAGTATGAATAATTCTTCTTTCGTATGGGTTCATCGGCTCTAAGGTACGGTTTTTACCAGTCTTTAAAACCTGAGCAGAAATGCGGTTTGCAAGATTTATTAAGGTTTCCTCTCTCTTCTCACGGTAGTTACCGATGTTAAGAGAAATCTTGTAATGACCGCCGCCATTGTTAGCAGCAAGACAAGCTAAATACTGCAAAGCGTCAAGAGTTTCGCCCCTTCTGCCGATAACAATGCTTAAATCCTCACCGTCAATAAGAATAAGTGAACCGTTTTCACGGGAAGCCACCTTAATGCCAACCTCACCGCAGTTCATCTTATTTAAAGCCTCTTTAATATAAGCTACTGCTTTTCCGGCACAAGACTCGGCATCGATTTCAGAAGCATCAACAGCCTCACCGTAATCGTTAACCTCTCTTATCTCCTTTTTGGGAGCTTCTTCCTTTTTGGGTTTAGCCTTATTTTTAGCCGGCTTTTCCTTTTTTTCTTTCTTAGGCTTTTCATCGGAAAGCTCTATAAAAGCTTTAACCTCTGCCTTACTTCCGCCAAACATACCAAGAACTTTTTTCTTGGGCATAGCTATAACTTCAAACTGTATATCATCAAAATCGGATGCACCGAGATTT
Organism: Acutalibacteraceae bacterium; assembly: GCA_045531855.1. GTDB lineage: Bacteria > Bacillota > Clostridia > Oscillospirales > Acutalibacteraceae > UBA737. The sequence goes on along the minus strand of JAZSEU010000065.1, from coordinate 2,875 downwards.
GCGATGGCATTTTCCTTCGCTTCCTCAACGGTTGCACCGAAGCCAATTGCTTCCTTAATCAAGGGAAATCCTCCTTTTGTTACTTATCCTCAATAGCAGCGTCAATCTTCTTAATCTGACCTGCTTCAAAATCGCACTGCTTAGAAAGCTCCTTTGAACGCTCTCTTGAAAGCATTTTGTGCGGACCGTAAAACTGCTGAACACCGAGCTGAATAAATCCGCCGATAAGGGACGAACAAGCCCAATAAAATGCAACACCGCCGGGTAATCCGAAACCGATGAATAACGAAATAAGGGGCATTGTTAAAAGCATTCCGCCCATTGAAGGAGCTTCGGGGTTGAGCTTTTTCTGCATTTGCATTGAAAGAACGCTTGAAAGCATCTGGGCAGCAAATGCCAAAACAGGCATAATCCAGATAAGCTGAGCATCTTTAAATATATTGAATGAAAATTTGGGTGTCTCGGTAAGGTCGATTCCAAAGAAATTGAAATCAATACTTCCTAAAGCATTCAAAATCTCAGGCGATTCAATTTTACCTGCCTTAACTGCTTCAATTATAAGAAGCTCGCTGCCTCTTGCATTTTTCGCAGTATCAGCTAAAGCCTCGGTTGCGGCTTTAATTGTTGCAGAATCAATATGCATAAGATAGGTAAGCGGAGACATAATGAGCCAATAAATGCTCATCATTAAAACGAGACGCAAAATCATTGGCAGGCATCCGCCCGACATAGAAACGCCCTCATCCTGATAAAGTTTCTGCATAGCCTCGCTATACTTCTGCCTATCATCGCCATAACGCTTTTTAAGTTCATCAAGCTTTGGTTTAATTCTTGTTTGCTGAACCGAAGATTTCTGGCTCTTAATGCTAAGCGGAATTAAAGCCACATTGATAAGCAGGGTAAAAACAAATACGGCAGCTGCAAAGTTTCCGCCGAAAAGACCTGCTATAAATTCCAAAAGCAAACCTAATGGTTTGTTTATAATATCAAACAATTTATCCATTTATTGCACCGTCCATTCCTGACCAAAGGTCAACGGGTGATTTTTAAAACTATTTTTTCGGCCATTTCTCAGGCACAGGGTCATAACCGCCCTTGCAAAAAGGATTGCATCTTAAAATACGCCAGACTGCAAGAAGCGAGCCCTTTAAACTGCCGTGCACCCTGATAGCCTCTATAGCATAAGCCGAGCAAGTGGGCGTGAAACGGCAGCAAGGAATTTTTAGGGGTGAAATACATTTCCTGTAAAACAAAATCAACTTAATTAAAAGCTTGCTCATCTTTTTTCACATATTTCGGCAGCCTCTAACAGACCTCTTATCGAGTCTGATACTGCCGTACTTTTAACGGTTAATAATCTGGTTCTTGCCACAATGACAAAATCATATCCCTCTTTAATAAAGGGAACAAGCGGCATAAAGGCCGCTCTTATTACACGCTTTGCGCGGTTTCGCTTAACCGCATTTCCAATTTTTTTGCCTGTTGTTATTCCGAGCCTTATATTATCACAGCGGTTTTTTAAAACATAAACCACAGCATAAGGGCAAACCAATGCCTTACCCTTAGCATAAGCTCTTCTGAAATCGCGGTTTTCCTTAATCTTTATTACACTTTTCATAATTTCCGCCTAATAAAAGGAAAAGCCACGCATAGTGGCTTTAATATGTGAGCTGTTTTCTTCCCTTGGCTCTGCGGCGTGAAAGCACCTTTCTGCCGTTAGCAGTTGCCATTCTCTTTAAAAAGCCGTGTTCCTTCTTGCGATGAAGTTTCTTAGGCTGATATGTTCTCTTCATTTACGAACCCTCCTTATATTGCATTGGCGGTAACGCCACGATTAAACAATGACATAACCTATCGATTATAGATTATAACCCAAAAGCCCCATTTATGTCAACAAAAAGTTTTATTTTTTATGAAAATACTTAATACTTGATTTTGCAATTTCTATATATATAATATAAATAGAAAGGAAGTGCCTATATTGAAAACTGCAATTGTAACAGGTGCCTCATCCGGACTTGGCGAGCAATATGCTATTGAAATAGCAAAAAGTCGCCCCGAAATTGAAGAAATATGGCTTATTGCCCGAAGAAAAGAAAAGTTAGAAGAGCTTGCAGCCAAGCTTAATAAAAAGGTTAAAATTTTGCCTCTTGATATAACAAACGAAGAAAACCTTAATGAATATAAATCGGTTTTAGAAAGCGAAAAGTGCGAGGTTTTAATGCTTGTTAACAATGCGGGCTTCGGAAAACTCGGAGACTTTGACAAGATGGAAGAAAGTGACTGTTCGGGTATGATAAAGCTTAACTGCGAAGCCTTAACAGTTATGACCTCTATCACTCTTCCCTTTATGCCAAAGGGTGCTGAGATTATAAATTCCTGTTCGATAGCCTCCTTTGCTCCAAACACCAGAATGGCGGTTTATTCCTCAACAAAGGCATATGTTATGAGCTTTTCAAGAGCACTCAGGAGCGAATTGAAGCCGAGAAAAATTAACTGCTTAGCCGTTTGCCCCGGACCTATGGAAACCGAGTTTTTATCCCTTGCGGGAATTGAAAAAGGAACAAGCTTTACCTTTGATACCCTCCCCCGAGTAAACCCCTCGGTTATGGCAAGAAAATCGCTTAAGGCATCTAAAACGGGCAAAGCGGTTTATACCAACAGATTTTTCTATAAGCTATACCGACTGCTTGCAAAAATTCTTCCAACAAGTCTTGTTATGAAAATGGCAGGTACTTAAACTAAAACACGCTCTTTCGAGCGTGTTTTTTTATCTTCCGCCGTATTCCCGCTTTAATACCTCTGCCATCTCTTCAGGCGACTCCTTGCATCCGCCTTTAAGCCATAATTTTATAATTGCATTAAGACCGTTTCT
>JAZSEU010000001.1:0-38928 GCA_045531855.1 Acutalibacteraceae bacterium | reverse complement strand
GTTAATAGCAGCATCTGTCTGAATAAGTTCAATATCCGAGCTTGAAGAAACAACCCTGTCAAGACCGCTTATAACACCATAGGTTACGCTATCCATAAATTCAAGTCCGCCGGGGTTGCCGACAGTTATAACAAACTGACCGACCTTAAGCTCATCAGAAGAAGCAAATTGAATCGGAGTTAAATTCTTGGCATCGATTTTAAGAACAGCAAGGTCTGCCGAAATATTATAACCTACAACCGATGCAGGATATGATTTTTCGGTTATTGAATCTGTATAAACATCGATTTTTCCGCCCGTTCTTCCAACAGCATCAGCAATTACATGGTAGTTGGTTATTATATATCCGTCAGCCGTATAGACTACTCCGCTGCCATTTCCCGTAGCCTCCTGACTTCCGCCGAAGAAATTCATAACAGAGGTTGTTGTTCTGATACCAACAACGCTCGGCGTTACCTTAACAGCTACCGCCTCCACAACCGACTGAGCTGTTTTATCAACATTTATATTAACATTTGTTCCCGGAAGTGCGGGGTCTGAAGCGGGATTATTAGCTTTATTCAAAAATAATACTGCCGCCGAGCCGCTTACCGCCCCGATAACCGCTGCTAAAAGCGAAGCTATTATAACAACTGCTGTGCTATGTCCTTTTTTGTTCTTTCTTTTTGGAGGCTGATAATAATTTGTCGGAGGGTTATAGTAGGCGTTAGATACCTCATCCTGAATTATATCTTCCTTTTTTCTTGTATAAAAGCTTTCATTCATATTATTGAAGTCGTTCATATTACTCCTCCTTTACCGCCTTATTTTAAGATTATTTTGTTACATTTTTTGTTTAAATATGTAAATTTTCAGTTAACAAATTAACCGCCTTTTCGGCGGTTAATGTTATTTTGAGAGAAAAATCAGCAAAACCGATATATCGGCAGGGCTAACTCCCGAAATTCTCGAAGCCTGAGCAATATTCGAGGGCTTGATTTTATTAAGCTTTTCAATCGCTTCAAGCCTTAGTCCCTTTATATCGGAATAGTTTATATCCTCAGGAATTAGCTTGCTTTCAAGCCTTAGCATTTCATTAACCTGTGCTTGCTGGCGGGCAATATATCCCTCATATTTAATCTCGGTTTCAACCTTTTCCTTAACGCTATAATCAAGCTTTGGTCTTTGCTTATCAAAGGAAGCCAAATCATCATATGAAAGTTGCGGACGCTTTATAAGGTCGGAAAGTCTCATTCCGGTTGTCATAACCGCCGTTCCCTTTTCGCTTAAAAGGGCATTAAGCTCTTCGCTCGGACCTAAAAAGGTTGATTTAACCCTTTCAATTTCCGCCTCTTTTTCTGCCTTGGCCTTAAGGAATTTCTGATACTGCTCCTCGCTTATAAGACCTAACTCATACCCTTTGGGCATAAGTCTTTCATCGGCATTATCCTGTCTAAGCAATAAACGGTATTCACTTCTTGAGGTCATCATACGGTAAGGGTCCATACAACCCTTGGTTACAAGGTCATCAATAAGGGTTCCTATATATGAAGAGGCTCTTGATAAAATAAAGGGCTCCTGTCCCTTAACCTTTCTCGCTGCATTTATTCCCGCAACAAGTCCCTGAGCCGCCGCCTCTTCATAACCCGAAGAGCCGTTAAATTGACCTGCACCGTAAAGATTTTCAAAATCCTTCATTTCAAGGGTACTTTTAAGTGCCAACGGATCAACACAGTCATACTCAATAGCATAAGCGTTTCGCATTATCTTAACATTTTTAAGGCAGTCAACAGTTTTATAAAGCTCTATCTGCACCTCTTCAGGCAAAGATGAGGATAATCCCTGAAGATACATCTCTTCGGTTTCCTCGCCGCAAGGCTCAATAAAAAACTGATGTCTTTTCTTATCGCCAAAGCGAACCATTTTGTCCTCAATACTCGGGCAATATCTCGGTCCTACTCCCTCAATCTCGCCCGCATATAAAGGAGAGCGGTTAATATTTTCAAGGATAACACGTTTTGTTTCTTCATTTGTATATGCAATATGGCAAACAACCTTGTTTTCGGGAGGTGTTTCGGTTGAAAAGCTGAACGGAACTATCCGTTCATCCCCCTCTTGCACCTCAAGAGTTGAAAAATCAATACTATCCTTTGCAACTCTTGCGGGTGTTCCCGTTTTAAAACGCCTTAGCGGAACGCCAAGTCTTTTAAGGGACTCTGAAAGCTCGGTTGCGGGGAAGCTTCCGTCAGGTCCTGCAGCATAGTTCACTTCCCCGACATATATTCTTCCGCCTAAGAATGTTCCTGTTGCTATAACAACTGCTTTAGCGGTGAAATCCGCTCCCAAGGAAGAAACACAATGCCAAAGTTCCTCTTCCTTATATATATCAACTATTTCGCACTGCTTAACATCAAGTCCCTCTTGAAGCTCAACTACGTGCTTCATATATCCACTGTAAGCCCTTCGGTCAACCTGAGCACGAAGCGAATGAACAGCGGGGCCTTTGCCAAGGTTTAACATTCGGCTTTGAAGGGTATATTTATCGGCAGCCTTACCCATTTCTCCGCCTAAAGCATCAAGTTCTCTGACTAAATGTCCCTTTGCAGTACCGCCTATTGAAGGGTTACAGGGCATATTTCCTATCCAGTCAAGCGTTACGGTGAACATAACCGATTTACAGCCAAGTCTTGCAGAGGCTAAAGCCGCCTCTATGCCCGCATGGCCGCCGCCAATCACGGCAACATCGTAAGCACCTGCATCGTATTTTTTAATTGTCAAAATCAATTCCCTCTCGGATTACTTATTTAATAGTTTCTGCTGTCTGATATCGTTTCCTAAGAATTTATTTCCCTCATAATGCCCTATAAGTCTTGAGGAAATTCTCGCAGAATATTTCATTTCAATTTCTTTCATAGAAAGATTAGTGTTTATAATAGTCGGCTTTCTTGTTAATATTCTTGTGTTAACAATATTATAAAAAGCAGACTTAGTGAACTCGGTTGCCATTTCGGTGCCGAGGTCATCAATAACTAAAAGGTCGCAGTTCAGAACCGCCTCATAAGTACCCTTGCCCTCAGATGAAAACTTTTCTGCAGTTATAGAAGAAAAAAGATTTTCAGCAGAGCCATAAATCGGCATAAAGCCTTTTTCGATAACTCCCGATACGATAGCTAAGGTTAAATGGGTTTTACCAAGACCGGGGTTTCCCATAAACAAAAGGTTATCGGAAGTTTCGGGATTAAAGGATAAAACATATTCCTTGCAGAATTTAAGAATTGAGGTCATTCTCTTTTTGGGAGAAATGCCATTTTCATCCTTTTTATCGGAATAATATTTTAAATCAAAGTTATCAAATCTGCAGCTTGTAAGGGGCATCTCCTTTGATAGCTCCTCAGCCATAACAAAAGCCGCTTCTCTTTTTATGCAGTCGCAAATTTTGCCCGAAACATAACCTGTATCAAGGCAAACGGGACAGTCATAAGCTATATCCTCGATACCGCATTTTTTGAGAATAACATTCTTTTCCTTATTTAAAAGCTCGGTTTTTTTCTTTAATTCTTCAAGCTTCTTTTTATCCCCCGAAAGAGCAATAAGAGCAAGAGATGCACCAACAGATGCTATTTCGCTGTCAATCTGAGAAAGTCTTTTCTCAGAAGCATATGCGGAAGAAAGAAGCATTTCTCTTTTTTTTGTTTTTTCCTTAAGAATTAGAGCCTTTTTTTCGAAAGCCTTTTTATATGTAATTTCCTTAGTAATCATTTTTTATCACTAATCCTTTGAATTAAGCATTCTTTCATATAAATCGAGGTCATAGGAAGAGCCTTTATTATCGGTTTTCACTTCCCTTTCTATATCATCAGGAGTTTTATATCCCTTTTCGTGCCAGATTTCAAGAATTTTTGCCGTGTAAGCCATGCTGAATTTGGACTTATTGTTAACGCATTCCTCATATGCCGCTATAAGCATTTCCTTTGAAAACTTCCATTCCTCAAGCCATTTTAAAGAAAGGTCAGTTTCCTTTGCACTGGGCTTTCTTCGCTCAATTCCGAAGCAAGCTGATACCACACTCCAGCTCTGCTCCCCTAAAGCCATCCTTCTGAGCTCCTCATCAGCATCAGCTATGTTATCAATTCCCTTGTTGACCCAATCAACCGCAACCGATTCAATAAAACGGATATTTGCCTTTTTGTGTTCTACAGCATATTGAATTATAAGGAGAATGAGCGAAACATCAAGTCCCTCATCATCATATAACCAGACTAATGTTTCGGTTTCGTTTGACTTTAAATTTCTGCCAAGCTTTAACTGGGTTGCAGATAGTAAATAACGGATTTTCTCATCCTCAAGTCCTCTCCTTGCCGCATCTGCACGGCTCGGTTTTGCATTTCGGCTGACGGTTTTCTTTTTCTCTTCCTTTTTGGTTTCTTTTGCCTCTTTAGGCATTAGGATACCGGCGTCTGCCCAATAAAGCAACGCTTCCTTAACATCATATTCTTCAATATCGCAGCACTTCGCAATATCCTCAACCGAAATATCCTCTGCCATATTCCGCATAATATAAAGTATAACCTTTATATGCTCTGCCTTAGCAAGCTTCAGATACCTGTCCGCAACTGCAGTGGGCACAGTGAAAACCGAAGTAAAGCAAGAGGGGCTTACATAATAATCCATTTTAATTCTCCATAACATTAGTAGAATAATTATAACAACTTGTCCCCATTTTGTAAATAGTAATAATTTTTATTTATTAAATTAGTTGCCCCTTTCCTTGACAAACACTTTTATATGTTATAAAATTATATTAGCAATTTATGGAGGTATTTTTATGTCTATTTTGGTTACCGGCGGTGCTGGCTACATAGGAAGCCACACCTGTATTGAAATGCAGAATGCGGGCTATGATGTTATTGTTATTGATAATCTTGATAACAGCAGCGAGGAGTCCCTAAAGAGAGTTGAAAAGATAACAGGCAAGCCTGTTAAGTTTTATAAAGAAGATGTCAGAGATAAAGAGGCTCTTCGCAAAATCTTTACCGAGAATAAAATTGAGGCGGTTATCCATTTTGCAGGTCTTAAGGCAGTTGGTGAATCTGTCAGAGAGCCGATTATGTATTATGATAACAACCTTATCAGCACCATTAACCTACTTGAAGTTATGAATGAATTTTCGGTTAAGAAAATTGTATTCTCTTCTTCGGCTACTGTTTATGGCGTTGCAACCGAAATGCCCCTTACAGAGGGTATGCCCTTAGGTGCAATTAACCCCTATGGCAGAACAAAATATTTTATCGAAGAAATCCTTAGAGACCTTTATATTGCTGATAAGGATTGGTGCATAGCTCTTCTTCGTTACTTCAACCCCATCGGTGCTCATAAGAGCGGTCTTATCGGTGAAGACCCCAAGGGTATTCCCAACAACCTTATGCCCTATATCAGTCAGGTTGCAGTTGGCAAACTCGAAAAGCTTCACGTTTTTGGAAATGATTATAATACTGTTGACGGAACAGGCGTCAGGGATTATATCCATGTTGTTGACTTGGCAAAGGGTCATGTTAAAGCGGTTGACTGGGCACTCCAAAATGATGGTTGCGAGGCATTTAACCTTGGAACAGGAAATGGTACCAGTGTTTTACAGCTTAGAGATGCTTTCGTTAAATCTTCGGGAATCGATGTTCCCTATGTAATCGACCCCCGCCGCCCCGGAGACCCCGATGAAGTTTATGCTAATGCCCAAAAAGCCAAGAAGGTTCTCGGTTGGGAAGCCGAGTTCGGCATTGAAGAAATGTGCGAAGATACATGGCGTTGGCAGTCAAACAACCCTAAGGGATATGAAAAGTAATTGAAAATAATATCGGTGCTCGCATATTGCGGGCATCGATAATTTTAAATTTTATATTTCCGCCCGTAGCATAGCTGGATAATGCAGTAGATTCCGATTCTAAAGAGCAGGGGTTCGAATCCCTTCGGGCGGGCCAAAATCGACAAGTTTCGCGTGAGACTTGTCGATTTTACTTTTTCACTCTTCTCTCTTCTTTTTCTGAACTTGTCGATTAAGTAATAAGTAATGGTAAATAGTGAAGAAGTATTTTGCAAGGCTCTGCCTTGCTTTTAAATTTGTTTAAAACATAATAATGGTATAATATTTTAAAAAATACTGTGAGGTTTTTTGCTTCAATTTCGTGTAATAAGTGAAAGGACGAAAAATAATTCCTTTCAGAAAGGAGGAGCACATGGACAACGGTGCAAGTAGCTACCGCCGTTTCCGCGAAGATGGTGATGAAAGTGGCTTAGTGGAAATCATAAGGGATTACAAAGATGGTCTTATTCTTTATCTTAACAATTTTGTCGGCGACATACATACCGCCGAAGAACTTGCCGAAGACACCTTTGTGCTTCTCGGTATAAAGAAACCGAAAGATAAAGGAAAAGGCTCCTTCAAAACCTGGCTTTACACAATCGGACGAAATGTGGCAATTGATTATTTAAGACGAAATTCTAAACAAAATAATATCTCTATCCAAGATTGTCCAGAGCTTGTTCATGATGAACAAAATCTTGAATTATCATACATTAGGGAAGAAAGAAAAATTACAGTTCACCGCGCACTAGGAAAACTGAAACCTGAATATAGGCAAGTGTTATGGCTTATTTATTTTGAAAATTTCAGCAACAGGCAAACGGCGGCTATAATGAAGAAAAGCGTGCACAGCATAGAAACCCTTGTGTATCGTGCTCGAAAAGCGCTTAAATCACTACTTGAATTGGAGGACTTCGTTTATGAAGAACTATACCGAAATGGCAAATGATGTTCTCCGTAGAATAGGAGAACACGAAACTCTACAAAGAAATAGGAGAAAAGTTATGAAAAAAGTAATAATTCCGATTTGTTGTTTTTGCCTAGTGGCAATTTTAGGCATAGGTTTATGGCAAGGTGATTTTTTTAGTAAAACACCATCAGTTGAATTAGATGATTCAACCATCATTGGCGAACAAGATTATATAGAACCCGAAACAAACAATCAATCAGGCACTGTAGGCGATGTTATTGGAATGGTTAAATATGGCGGTGCAAATTATGTGCAATGTAGCACAACCGCCAAATCCTACACACCTGATAAATATTTAGGAGAAGCCAACGACTTTGAAGGCACTTACCAAACAGGTTTTGACAATATTGCGGGTGGCCTTTATATGACAAAGGAAGACCCTAATGTTTTAATGGTTGAGTTAAAGCATGGCGAATATGTTGACTATGTAATTTTGATTAAAGAGCAAAAACAGAGTAATAAACAAGGTTAAAATGTGAAAAAGATTTGTACAGGGGTTCAAATCTCTGCGCACAATTAGACGAAAACATCTTTTTTATACTACCTTTTCAAAAAAGCGTCAACCTTTTTGGTTGACGCTTTTTCTTATTTCTTCCTAACCTTAATTCTTGACCACATAAGTATAATAAACTGGGCAGGGATTCCGAGAATAAACACCTTCCATATATTTATTCCAAAGGGAAGGAAGGAAACAAATACAGTTGCCAACACCGTCCACATAAGGAATGAAATGATAAGGAAATTGCGGCGTTTATTAAACCACATCGAGTTAAATATTAACCACACGAGTATTGTTATAGGAACTGCTATAACAAAGGTCAACCATCTTCTCGGAACGGTTGCAATATCGAGGGCGAAAAATATAATAGCCGCAATAAGCCACACCAGTACCATACTTATTCCTGTTATAAAGCCGTGGTTTCTGATTCTTCTGATTATTGCAGATTTGGTTTCCGAAAAACCCTTATGCTCTTCTTCAACAAGGTAATCAAGGGTTACGCCAAAAAGGTCGGCTATTTCTTTCAGAACTATAACATCAGGAACCGATTCTGCCCTTTCCCACTTTGAAACCGATTTATCGGAATAATTAAGCTTTTCTGCAAGCTCTATCTGGGTAAGACCGAACTGTTTTCTCAGCTCTGTTATGTTTTTAGCAATAACAACTTTAATATCTTCCAATTTTACCAACTCTTCTAAATTAGTATGCCTTTCCCCAATAAAGCATATGCTTTGCTTCCTTGCCGCAGCAAACGCACTTGCCAGAAATCTCTTCCTGCTCAAAAGGAATACAACGGGAGGTTACTCCTACCTCTTCCTTAAGCTTATCCTCACAAGCCCTGTCCCCACACCACATCGCACGAATAAATCCGGGCTTGTTATCTGCGATATCTTTCATTTCTTCGAGATTTTTCGCATCATAGGTCATAACTTTTCTGCGTTCAAGTGCCTTTTCATAAAGACCGTTATGAACAGCCTTTAAAAGCTCAGGGATTTTACTTTCAAGCTCATCAAGGGAAACGGTTATTTTCTCACCGTTATCACGGCGAACAATAACACAGCAATTATTCTCAATATCACGGGGTCCAAGCTCAATACGAAGCGGAACACCCTTCATTTCATACTCTGCGAACTTCCATCCGGGAGACTGCTCACTATCATCAAGCTTAATTCTGCAAACATTTTTGAGTCTTTCATAAAGCTCGTTTGCCTTTGTGAGAACGCCCTCTTTATGAGTTGCGATGGGAACAATAACAGTCTGAACAGGTGCAATAGCGGGCGGAAGAACCAAGCCGCTGTCATCCCCGTGTGTCATAATAACTGCACCGATAAGGCGAGTTGTTGTTCCCCAAGAGGTCTGGAAAGGATTAACGGGGTTATTGTTTTTATCGGTATACTGAATTTCAAAAGCCTTTGCAAAGCCATCGCCGAAATAATGGGAGGTTCCGCTCTGCAGAGCCTTGCCGTCATGCATTAAGGCTTCGATAGTATATGTTGCCTCTGCACCTGCAAAACGCTCTTTTTCGGTTTTTATTCCCTTAACAACGGGCATTGCAAGAATATCTTCCGCAAAGGAAGCATAAACATTAAGCATCTGGATGGTTTCAGCCTTAGCCTCTTCAGCGGTTGCGTGGAGAGTATGACCCTCCTGCCACAAGAACTCACGTGAACGAAGGAAAGGACGTGTTGTCTTCTCCCAACGAACAACGTTACACCACTGATTGTAAAGTTTCGGCAAATCACGGTAAGAATGAACGATATTTTTAAAATGGTCGCAGAAAAGGGTCTCGGAGGTTGGGCGAACGCACATTCTTTCCTCTAACTTTTCTTCACCGCCGTGTGTTACCCAAGCAACCTCAGGAGCAAAGCCTTCAACATGGTCTTTCTCCTTTTGGAGCAAGCTCTCAGGGATAAACAAAGGCATATAAACATTCTCGTGTCCCGTAGCTTTAAAACGGGCATCCATCTCACGCTGTATATTCTCCCAAATCGCATATCCATAGGGTCTTATAATCATACAGCCCTTAACCGATGCATAATCAACAAGCTCTGCTTTAATGCAAACATCGGTATACCATTTTGCGAAATCATCCTCCATAGAGGTAATAGATTTAACAAGCTTTTCTTTAGCCATAGCAAAGAGTGTTACAAAACACTCCTACCCACCTTCCGTATATTACATAGTTATATTTATTATAAGATATAACATACCATTTTGCAAGAATTTTTAGAGTTTAGAATAAACTTTTAAAAAATTCATAAAAATATATTGACAAATCGGAAAAATACTCATATTATTTGAATATACACAAGTTCACAGGAGGATTTATATGATATTCGAAAAAATTAAAACTCTTTTAGCTGAGCAGCTTGATGCTGACGAAAATGATATGACTTTAGATACAGATATTGCTAAAGACCTTGGAGCAGATAGCTTAGATGTTGTTGAGCTTCTTATGGCAATTGAGGATGAATTTGATATTGAAATTCCCGATGAGGAAATCGAGAATATCAAAACCATAGGCGACCTTGCAGAATATATTCAAAACAATATAGATTAAAAATTAAAAGAGAGGTTTTAAAACCTCTCTTTTTTATATTCTCTCGGCAATAAGAGAGATTAAAATTCCTAAAAACGCCGATATTAAAATCAGCTGAATCGAAGAAAGCTTTTTGCCTTTAAGCTTTTTAACAACAAAATAAACTGCAGTTAAAACAGCAAAAATTATAACAGATATAAAGTTAAAGCTAAAGTTTTGGAGCGAAACATAGCCTAAAGATTTTATAAAGAGTATAATACCCGTTGAGATAATAAGTGCAGAAACCACGGGCTTTGTTCCCTTTATAAAGCCTTTAAAATATTTATTATCGGTAAAGTTTCTGATAATCGCAGCTATTAAAAGAATTATAAGAAACGAAGGAAGAACAACACCCAGCGTTGCAACTATACTTCCGAATAAATCGCCCTTCAAAGAGCCGATATATGTTGCCATATTTATAGCAACGGGGCCCGGTGTAGACTCGCAAACACCGATAAAATCATAAAACTCGGGCTCGGTAAGCCAATTGTATTTTAAAACAATTTCTTTAATCAGCGGTATCATAGCATAACCGCCGCCAAAGGTGAAGAGTCCAACCTTGAAAAATTCTAAAAACAAGGTTATATAAATCATTTGCTCTTATCCCCCTTTATAAAGGATAAAGAGTAACAAATAATCCCTATTATTCCGCCTGCTATTATAAAGAAAACAGAACTGAAGTTTATGCTGAATAGTTCAAATGCTATCATAGAAAATAAAACGCATAAGAAAACTACCATTGGGACTGCCCTTTTCTCAACCTTAGAAAGCATTCCGAAGCCTGCCTTTAATATAAGGAACGCAACGGCACACTTTATGCCGACAAAAGCATAAGCTACATATTTATTTTTCATAAACTCATCCAAGAAAAGAGAGATTATGAAAATAATAATCATTGAGGGTAAAACTGTTCCAAGAGTTGCAAAAACAGAGCCCCAGAAGCCCTTTTGTTTAAAGCCAACAAAGGTTGCCATATTTATAGCGATAGGTCCGGGAGTTGCTTCGGCTATTGCTATAATTTCGGTAAGCTCATCATCTGTAAGCCATCCGTTTTTCTCAACAACATTTTCCCTTATCTGAGCCAACATTGCATAGCCGCCGCCAAAGGTGAAAAGACCTATTTTAAAAAAGGTCCAGAATAACTTGAATAACATTTTATCCCTCACAAATTTCCTTTGCTAATACCTTAATTTGAGCGGTGCTTTCCTCGTTAAGTGCCGAGCGAATTGTAACCTTATTTTCGCAAAACTCAATATTTTTGCTGTTTTCGAGCATTTTTGTGATTACCCTTGCTGCCATCGGTCCCCAAGAACCGTTTTCAACAATACCAACCTTGCGGTTTTTATAGCCACGCTCAATTAAATGGTTTATAAACTCTCTCATAAAGGGGAAAATTTCACCATTATAGGTTGTGGTTGCGAGCACCATTTTTCCATATCGGAAAGCATCCTCAACAGCCTCTGCCATATCGCATCTCGCAAGGTCATTTACAACCACTTTTTCACAGCCGTTTTGCTTTAACTCCTCAGCCAAAAGCATAACGGCTTTTTTTGTATTGCCGTAAACCGAGGTGTAGGCAATAACTATACCCTCGCTCTCAACCGAATAGGAGGACCATATATCATAAAGATTAAGATAATAACCGAGATTTTCCTCTAAAACAGGACCGTGAAGAGGACAGATTTTCTCAATATCAAGCTCTTTTGCCTTGCTGAGTAATTTCTGCACCTGAACACCGTATTTCCCAACAATGCCTATATAATAACGCCTTGCTTCGCATGCCCAGTCCTCATCGGTATCTGTGGTTCCGAATTTTCCAAACGCATCAGCCGAGAAAAGCACCTTATCAAGCTCGTCATAGGTAACAATAACCTCAGGCCAGTGCACCATAGCCGCCTCAATAAAGCTAAGTTTATGCTTGCCGAGGGAAATCTTATCCCCCTCTTTAACTATAATTCTTCTATTCTCATACTCCTCGCCGAAGAACTGCTTCATCATAGCAAAGGACTTAACACCCGAAACCACAACAGCCTCAGGAAATTCCTTCATAAAAAGATTTATATTAGCCGAATGGTCGGGCTCCATATGTTGAACGATAAGATAATCGGGAGTTCTGCCTCCGATTTCTTTTTTAATCTTTTGGAGCCATTCATCGCCGAAAGCAGCATCAACAGAATCCAAAACAGCGATTTTTTCATCAAGAATAACATAAGAATTATACGCCATTCCGTTAGGAACTATATACTGACCTTCAAAAAGGTCGATTTTTCTGTCATTAACTCCAACATATTTTATATCATTAGTAACGGTCATATTTTACCTCTTTCTAAGTAATTCTTCAGATCCGCTCTGTGTGTTATCCGCAGGCGGAGTTGACGGGGTGCTTCCGTTATCCTCACCGTTTCCGCCGTCTGTAGCGGGCTCTGATGTGCTTGGGGTTGAGGGTGTTTCTTCGGTGTCGCCCTCACCTTCACCGCCTGACTCTTCTTCACTCGAAGAAGGCTCGGAAGGATTGGAAGACGGTGTTTCCTCACTGGGAGTTGAGGTTGAAGGCGTCTCCTCACTTGAAGAAGGCTCCGAAGAAGTTGACGGAGTTGATGGAGTGCTGCTTGCATTTCCGCTTATCTGAGGTATAGTTGTCGTTCCGTTATCGGAATATCCATGCTTATTTCTATACCAGTCATTCTTTTCAATTCCGTTAGTTTCTATATATTCCTCGGGGGTTATTCCGTCATAGAAAAATGCGTGAATAAGCTTTGAAGCAAAATCAAGGTCATAATAAACAACCGAGCCATAACCCGAGGGTGAGGACATCAAAAACTCCTGCTGAGGAATTCTTGCTTGCTCAAAGGTTGGGGAATGAAGCAGAATATCGGTTGCAAGACTCATTATCTGAGCATAAGAAAGCGAGGTTTCGCTGCATGGGATAAGAGATTTTGCAAGATTTACATACTGGGTTTTATCAAGGGTTATAGCCTTATTGAAGAGCTGCTCCATAACATATCTCTGGCGGTCTGTTCTGCCATAATCGTTATTAGTTCCCCAGATGTTAGGAACATATCTTATTCTCGAATAAGCAACCGCTTGTATTCCGTTGAGATGATGCTTGCCCGCTGTGAAAATATGATGCTTTGAAGAGTCTATACCCATACTTGCACAGATTTCATCAATACAACCGTTAAGGGTGTGGAGTGTTCCGTCACTGCTCTTAACCTCCCTTGAGGTAAGCTCTGCATCTATTCCGCCAACGGCATCGATTATATCAACCATACCAAAGAAATTAACAGTTGCATATTCCGAAATATCAAGACCGAAAACTTTATTTATAGTCTTAATAGCAAGCTCGGGACCGCCCTTTGCATAGGCACTGTTAATCTTTCCGTAACCGCTTTTTCCGTTGTTTTCAATAGGAACGAAGGTATCCCTCATTATAGATACGATTCTAACCTTTTTCTCATTCTTATCAAGGCTTAAAATCATAATACTATCCGAATTGCCCTTGAAAGATTTAGTATTTCTTGTATCAATACCAAAAAGGGCGATATTAACAACGTTCTTATCAAGAACATTCTCGAATCCCAAATCATCGGGATTATCGGTTATATTATTATAGTTATAATCAAATACTATTCTCAAAACGCCGAAAACGATAGCAAAAACCAAAATAAAGGAAGCTGCTGTTATCATAACCGACTTCTGCCAGGTCTTTCTTGATTTCCACCACTCTTTAAGCTTTCCGAAAAAGCCGTGGGGCTTTTTGGCATAATGATGCTTTCCAAATGAAGAAAGGGATACTGAGCTTATATCATTATCCCCCGCCTTGCTCGAATCGGAAACAATATCCTCAAACTCTTCTTTTTCATCGGTGATTATATCAAACTTATAATCATTCTCGTTTTTATTTTCCATAACTACTCCCAGATTTTTTTATTCTTTTATAACTGCTTTATAAATATCTCCTTTTTTAATGCCTGTCATAGCTGCCGCTTCTTTTGCCGCAGCCGATAAAGCCTTGCCCTCATCAATAAGATTTTGAGCAATTCTTATGGCATCTTCAAGGGTATACTCTTTTATTTCTTCCGCCGCTCCCCTAACTATTATAACGAACTCACCCTTGGGCTGATTCTCATTATAATACTCACAAATATCCTTTAAGGTTGCATTTAAAACCGTTTCATGAATTTTGGTAAGCTCCTTTACTATGGAAACTTCCCTATTTCCAAAAGCGGCAAACATATCCTTAATAGTTGATAAAAGCTTATGCGGAGCCTCATAAAAAATCATAGTTCTTTTTTCTGTTTCGAGTTCTTTTAAAATTGCTTTCCGCTCTGCCTTGTTAACAGGCAAAAAACCCTCAAAGCAAAATCTTTTAGAGGGCATACCCGAAATACTAAGAGCTGTTATAAGAGCACTTGGTCCCGGAACAGATTCTATTTCAATTCCATATTCTCTCGCCCTTTTAACAAGCTCTTCACCGGGGTCAGAGATTGCAGGCATTCCCGCATCTGAAACTAAAGCACATATTTCCCCCGATAAAATTCTTTTAAGTATAACTTCTCCGCTTCCCTTTTTATTATGCTCATAATAAGAAACCATTTCTTTTTTTATTTCAAAATGATTAAAAAGCTTTAAGGTTACCCTCGTATCCTCTGCCGCAATGAAATCGGCATTTTTAAGTGTTTCAACCGCTCGGGGACTGAAATCTCCAAGGTTTCCTATCGGCGTTCCAACAACAAACAGCTTTCCGCTCATTATAGATAGGCCTCCTTATAGCTTCCGTAGATTTCAATCATCTCGGGCGAAAAATCGCCATTTTCTTCAACATAAAGGGTAGGCTCGATGCGAAGCCCTTTGTTGCCGCATCTTCTACCCTCCACAAGAACAAGCCATGGCTCCTCGCCTTTTCGCTGACAAACAAGTCGAAGCCTCTTAGGCTCAACCTTGTATTCACTCATCAAAGCCATAAGCTCTGCGAGTCTTTCGGGTCTGTGGCACATACAAAGTCTTCCCGAGGTCTGCAAAAGACGTGCCGAAACCTCGATTATATCCCTTAGTGTACACTCAACCTCGTGCCTTGCAACCATTTCCACGCTGTCGGGATTTTTAAGCCCTGCACCGTTTGCCTTATAGGGCGGATTACAGGTTACAAGGGTATTAGAGCCAAACTCAACTTTACCTTTTAATTCCTTTAAATCGGAATTTATAACGGTAAACCTATCAAGATTTAATTCATTCTTGGTTTTTTCTGCAAGAAGGGCAGCCTCTTGACTTATATCAACACCCACTGCACTTTGAAGCAAACCGTCCCTTAACATCAAAAGCGGAATTATTCCGCAGCCTGTTCCAAGGTCTATTAGCTTGTCCTTTGGTTTTGCCTTTGCAAAATTGCTCAGTACAACCGCATCTGTACCAAAGGTATGATGCGGTGTAACATTAACGAAAAAATCTTTGCCCAAGGGCTCTTTTTTGATTAACTTCGTGTCCATTTAACGCCCTGAGGGGTATCCTCTAAGATAATACCCATTTCTTTCAATTTATCACGAATAGCGTCTGCTGTTTTAAAGTCCTTAGCCTTTCTTGCGGCAGTACGCTCTTCGATTAAAGCCTCTATCTCGCTGTCAAGCGCTTCTGTTTTGCGATTGTATACAAGACCCAAAACGCCTGTTAACTGGTCGAACATATCAGCACAGGACTCTAATGCCAGCTTCTTTGCACCGTTTGCAATAACTGTATTGATATCACGGACTAAAACAAACACAGCAGCCAAGGCATCGGCTGTGTTGAGGTCATCCTCCATAGCGGTGATAAATTCATTTTTGCGTTCCTCGATAAATGCGGGAACCTCTCCGCCCTCTTCGGCATTCTTAAGGGCAAAATCTATGTTATTTCGGCAGGTATAAAGTCTTTCGATAGAATTTTTTGCCTGCTCGATAATATCAACAGAATAATTTATCGGACTTCTATACTGAGAGGAAATCATAAGATATCGGATAGGCTCATAGCCATACTTCTCGGCAACATCGCGCACTGTGAAGAAATTGCCAAGGGATTTTGACATCTTATGGTTATCAACATTGATAAAGCCGTTATGCATCCAATAATGTGCAAACTCGCAGCCGTGTGCCGCCTCACTCTGTGCAATCTCGTTTTCATGGTGGGGGAAGATAAGGTCGAGACCGCCGCAATGGATATCTATGGTTTTACCAAGATATCTGCCTGCCATAGCCGAGCATTCAATATGCCAACCAGGTCTACCCTTACCCCAGGGCGACTCCCAGAAAGGCTCGCCCGGTTTTGCACCTTTCCAAAGGCAGAAATCCATCGGGTTTTCCTTGATATCGCCTGTCTCTATTCTTGCACCCGCCTCTAAATCCTCAAGCGGCTGATGAGAAAGCTTGCCGTATTCATCGAATTTCTTGGCTCTGTAATAAACATCGCCGCCTGCCTCATAGGCATAGCCCTTTTCGATAAGAGAAGAAATAATACCCTGTATCTGCTCGATATTTTCGGTGGCCTTAGGGTGAACTGTTGCCTCTCGGACATTAAGCCCCTTAGCATCGGTCCAGAATTCCTTTATAAATCTTTCGGCAACCTCAGGAACAGTTATTCCCTCTTCGTTTGCCTTGTTTATAAGTTTATCATCAATATCTGTGAAGTTTTGAACGAAATTAACCTTAAGCCCTCTCCACTCAAAATAACGGCGAAGAACATCGAAAACGCAAAGGGGTCTTGCATTTCCGATATGGATATAGTTATAAACTGTAGGTCCGCAGGCATAAATCTTAACCTCGCCCTCGTTTATGGGCTTGAATTCATCTTTTGTTCTGGTCAGGGTATTGAAAATTTTCATTTTAGTCTCCTTTAATATTGCTGAGTATCTTTTCGAGCTCTATAATACGCTCTTCAAGACCCTCCATTTTTTGCTTAACGGGGTCGGGAATATGAATCTGGTCGAGATTCTGGGAATTAACCTTTTTGCCGTCCTGACGGACAACACGTGCCGGTACGCCGACAACGGTTGAATTAGGCGGAACCTCTTCAAGCACCACAGCACCTGCGGCAACTCGGGAATTATCCCCTATTTTAAAGGGACCTAAAACCTTTGCGCCCGCACTAATCATAACATTGTTTCCAATGGTTGGATGGCGTTTACCAGTATCTTTTCCCGTACCACCGAGGGTTACTCCTTGATAAATCAGAACATCATCGCCGATTTCGGTGGTTTCACCGATAACAACTCCTGTTCCGTGGTCTATAACAAGTCTTCTGCCAATAGTAGCACCGGGGTGAATTTCTATTCCCGTTTTTCTGGCAGCCCTTTGCGAAACATAGCGTGCCAAAAACATAAGCCCGTGTTTATAATAAAAATGCGCACGGCGGTGCATTCTTATAGCCTTAACGCCGGGATAAAGCAATAAAACCTCTAAGAAACTGCGTGCCGCAGGGTCTCTGTCCCTAACCGCATTAACATCCTCAATAATTCTCCCAAACAAATCAATTACCTCCAAATCACTTGGACGGATTTATATAATCCTTGCAAGCAATAAGATATATTCCGCCCGATATAGTACATAATACGGCAGAAATCCAGAAAAGTACATTGATAATAATATCACTTACTGTAACAAACAAAGCGTTATTAACGCCAAAATCGAAAATAACCGAATATAAGGCTAACGCTAAGATAATTCCAACCATCTGACTGACGGTTTTACACTTGCCCCACATATTAGCGGCAACAACCTTGCCCCCAGAGGACACAGTTACTAAACGGAGAGAAGAAACCATAAACTCTCTGAACAAAACGATAAAGAGAATTGCAACCATACCCCAAGCATATTTTGTGCCTCCGTAAACGAATACGAAGCCCAAATAAGCCGAGGTTGTGAGCATTTTATCGGCAAGGGGGTCTAAAAACTTGCCAAAATCGGTTACAAGATTATATTTTCTTGCCATTTTGCCATCTATCATATCGGTAAGCGAAGCGGCAGAAAACAAAATAAGGGCAATTAAAAATCTATAGGAAATTGCCTCAATTAGCATAACCGCCATAAAAATGGGGGTTGCTATCATTCTTGCTATTGTTAATTTATTCGGTGTGTTCATTCCTCTAACTCTCCTAACAAATCGTATTCTATACAGTCGTTTATTCTTACCTTCACAAAATCACCAATTTTAAGCGGTCTTGTTGAAAGGAAGAATATTTTTCCGTCAACCTCTGGTGCATCACTGGGTGTTCTTCCAAAATAACACTTTATGTAATCATCCCAGCCCTCAATTAAAACCTCGGTAACAGTATCTTGCTTTTCTTCATTTTTTTCGGCTGCTATGGTCATCTGCATTTCCATAATGTTTTCCATTCTATCGGTCTTAATCTGTTCTTCTATCTGACAGTCAAAACCAGCAGCTATGGTATCCTCTTCTGCCGAATAGGTAAAGCAACCGAGCCTATCAAATCTCTTTTCCTTTATAAACTCTGCCATTTCCTCAAACTGCTCGTCAGTTTCTCCGGGGAAGCCTGTTATAAAGGTTGTTCTGAGGGTGATTTCGGGAATTTTATCCCTTATTTTATCTATAAGGGCTGAAAGGCTTTCCTTATCCCCCTTGCGATTCATTCTTTTTAAGATTTCACCGTTAATATGCTGAAGCGGAATATCAAGATATTTAACCAGCTTCTCTTCACTCTTAATTGTTTCAAGCAATTCATCGGTAATTCTATCGGGATAGGTATAAAGGGTTCTTATCCAGTGAAGTCCCTCGATTTTACATAGCTCTTTGAGAAGCTCTGATAACATCGGCTTGCCATAGATATCCTCGCCGTAGGCCGTGGTATCCTGAGCCACAACGATAAGCTCCTTAACTCCTCTATCGGCTAAGGCTTTAGCCTCTTTAACGCAATCCTCAATCTTTCGGCTTCTCATTCTGCCTCTGATTTTAGGAATTGCACAGTAGGTGCAACAGTTATCGCAACCATCGGCGATCTTAAGATAAGTGCTGAAAGGATATCCGCCTAAAATTCTCTCTCCGTTAAGGTCGAGTTGCTCCTTTTCGCCATAGCTATTCTGCTTTTCGCCCTCGATAGCCATTTTAACTATTTCGGCGATTTTCGAGTTAGAGCCAAGGCCTATGCAAACATCAACCTCGGGAATTTCCTCAGTTACATCATCCTTATACCTTTCGGCAAGACATCCAGTTACGATAAGTGCCTTTAAGTTTCCCTCGCTCTTATATTTAGAGGCCTCTAAAATATTTTCAATAGCCTCAGCCTTAGCGGCCTCAATAAAACCGCAGGTGTTAATAATTATCGCATCTGCCTCTGCTTCCTCAGAGCAGATTTCAAAGCCACCCTGCTTTAAAAGACTTAGCATCATTTCAGCGTCCACCTGATTTTTAGGACACCCAAGCGACACCATACAAACCTTATACATCATATTCCTCGCTGTTTTCTAATTCTTCTGAATAAACTTTTAATGCTTCCTTAACGGCAGAAAAGGAAAAGCCTTTTCTGATAAGAGAAGCATAAACCTTCTGAACACCGCCATCCCTGCTTAATTTATAGGCATATTTACCCTCAAGCAAGGCTTTAATCTGGGATAATTCATCGGTTTCTATATCATTTAAAACCTCTTTTGCAAGGTTTATAGGAACACCTTTTTCGAGCATTTTATGAAGTGCTTCTCTTTTGGAGATATTCGCTTCAACGCACCTTTCGGCGTATCTTTCGGCATATCTTCTGTCATCAACAGCACCGATTTCAACAAGCCTTGCTAAAACTTTAGCAGATGCCTTTTTAGGAAAGCCTGCCCTTAAAAGCTTTTGATATAAAGCCTTTTCGGTGTGGTCAGCCCTGTCAAGATACCAGAGGGCTCTCGACCTTGCCCGATAATAATCCGAGCTTTCCAAAAGGTTGCTGACATCCTCCTCTGACAAATCCATTCCCTCATAAACCACATTTTCCTCAAGAACGGTTTTATCTATAAGAATTTCCTCACCGTTTTGGAAAATCACTTTAAAAAGGTGTTTTTTATCCTTTTTAACTTCAAGAATAAGCATTATTCATCAACTGCAATATCGATATCGATTTCTCTTCTGGGTCTGGAAACGGGCTCTTCGGGCATAATTTCGATTTCATCGTCCTTAGAAGCTCCGCCAACTGCGACATTTTGTGTTGCCGCTTCCATAATCTTATTCTCGATTTCCTCGCAAAGCTCTGCATTATCCTCAAAGAGCTTCTTAACATTATCTCTTCCCTGACCGAGCCTTGTTTCTCCGTAGTAGAACCAAGCACCCGATTTCTTAAGAATACCCAAATCTGCACCAACATCGATAATTTCGCCAATATGGGAAATACCTGTTCCGTACATAATATCAAATTCAGCACTCTTAAACGGAGGAGCCACCTTGTTTTTAACAATCTTTGCTCTTGTATGGGTTCCGATGAGCTCGCTTCCATCCTTAATAGGCTCTCCCTTGCGAACATCGATACGAACACTTGCATAGAACTTAAGTGCACGACCGCCAGGTGTTGTTTCGGGATTGCCGTACATAACGCCGATTTTTTCTCTTAACTGGTTGATAAAAATAGCAGCACAGTTTGTTTTGGAAAGTGCACCTGCCAATTTTCTCATTGCCTGAGACATAAGGCGGGCTAACTGACCAACATGGCTATCCCCCATCTCACCATCGATTTCGGCTCTGGTAACAAGTGCAGCAACCGAGTCAACAACAATTATATCAACCGCACCCGAGCGAACAAGGGCCTCTGCAATTTCAAGAGCCTGTTCACCCGAATCGGGCTGAGAAACCAATAAACTATCGATATCAACACCTAAGTTCGCAGCATAAACGGGATCGAGTGCGTGCTCAACATCGATGAATGCGGCAGTGCCTCCAGCCTTTTGAGCCTCTGCAACACAGTGAAGCGCTACGGTTGTTTTACCCGAGGACTCAGGTCCGTAAATCTCAACAATTCTTCCTTTAGGAATACCACCGATACCGAGAGCTATATCAAGAGTTAATGAGCCCGTCTTAATATGCTCAATATTCATAGCGGAATTTTCGCCAAGACGCATAACCGCACCCTTGCCGAACTTCTTTTCTATCTGCTCCATTGCAGTTTTTAAAGCCTTTTGCTTTTCCTCTGTCTCAACAAGTCTTACTGCTGTTTTTGCGTTCTGTACCTTGCCTGCCATTTTCCATTCCTCCAATAATTTAAATTGTTGCGAAAACTACTCTATCAATAGAGTTCAAGTCCTTTTTAACAGTTACATTCTTAAACCCGTGTGTCTTAAGGATTTCGGCAACCCTTTCACTTTGGTTAATTCCAACCTCGAAAGCAATAACGCCGTTTTCTTTAAGACTGTTTTTATAGTTTTCTGTTATCGCCTTATAAAACTGCATACCGTTTTCCTCTGCAAGTAAAGCCGTTTCAGGCTCAAATTTGGTTTCGGGAGAGATTTCATCCATTTCAGTTTGTGGTATATAAGGCGGATTACTTACTATGATATCATACTTTCTGTCCGAAAAAGCGGACTCGAATATATCGCCTTTTCCAACCTCAGCATTAAAGGCCGAATTTCGTTCAATATTCCTCTTAGTATAGCGAATAGCCTCATCGAACTTTTCAACCATTAAAACCTTGGAATTTTCTTTTTCTTTTGCAAGGGTTATTCCGATGCAACCGCTCCCTGCACATAAATCTAAAATTTCGGGAGCCTCTTTTTCCTTAAGGTTTTCCAAAACCGCCTCAACTAAGGTTTCAGTATCAGCACGTGGCACTAAAACACCAGGGCCCACATAGAAAGGTCTTCCATAAAAATCCCATTCCCCGAAAATATACTGAAGGGGATATCTTATCTCCCTTTGTCTTAAAAGAGCGGTTAAATTGTTTTCTTGGAAAAGGCTTAGTTTATTATTATACTGGGTTAAAATTTGAGTAGCAGAAAGCCCTGTTATATGCTTTATAATCTGCTTAGCTTCAAAAACATAGTCTTCAATTCCTGCCGCCTGTAATTTTTGCTTAACCGAATTATAGGCTTCAAATATTGTCATCCTTATTACCTTCCGAATCTATACTGCGGTCAACATCGGGAACACTCGGCTCGCATGCTTTGAGTGCCGCAATGGCAATTTCTATCATACTATCCTCAGGCTCTTTGGTTGTTATCCTCTGAAGCCAGAGACCCGGTGCTGAGATAATACGGGTTACGATATTATCATATCTACCGCAAATTTTAAGCACCTCATACCCCACTCCGCAGGTGAGCGGAATGAGTAAAATCTTAATCACAACCCAAAGCCAATAAACACTGTAAACCTCGGGGAAAATGATTTGAACAACGGTTGATAAAATAACACTTACCAAAATCATAAGTATCATAAAGGAGGTTCCGCATCTTGGGTGGAAGCGGGACTGCTTTCTGACGTTTTCTATGTTAAGCTCAAGTCCCTTTTCATAGCAGAAAATAGTTTTATGCTCTGCCCCATGATACATAAACACCCTTTTAATATCCTGCATAAAGGATACGAGCCATACGTAAAGCACAAAAACCGAAAGCTTTAAGAACTGTTCGATAAATGACCTTGTAAGCTTTGAAAACTGGGTTTTAAAAATAAATTCAAGTCCTCCCACAAAGAGTCTCGGCAGGAACATAAAAAGAACAACTGCTAACGCCACTCCCAAAACCGTTCCTATAATCATAACGGTATTAAGAAGTGCACTGTTATCCTTTTTCTCTTCTCCCTCTTCCTCCAAATCGGTAAAGCCCGATTTATCGGCAGAAAGCATCATCGCCTTATAGCCTTGAATCATTGATTCGGCGAAGCCTATGACACCCCTTATAACAGGTAGTCCTAAAATTTTATATTTATCCTTTAAGCTTTTTTGCTCAAGATAGCTTATATCTATCTCCTTTTCGGGTGTTCTGACTGCAAGAGCGGTTTTCTCGCTACTCCTCATCAGAATTCCCTCTATAAGTGCCTGACCACCTATTGAGGTATATTTACTCATTTTCTATCTCCTTGATTTCTTCTGTTTTTTCCTCGGACTCGAAAATCGGCAAAACTATAGTTGCCTTTGTTCCAACCCCCTCGGTACTCTCAATAAACAAAAGACCTTTATGCTGTTTTATAATTTCATCCGCAACGGCAAGGCCTATGCCTGAGCCACGAACGGTTTTGTTTGCTTTATAGAATTTTTCCTTAACTCTGTCAAGGTCCTGAGCGGGAATACCAACGCCCGTATCGGTAACCTCAATTCTAACGCATGCCTCTTCTTTTATCTGGCTTATAAGCACCTGACCGCCGCTCTCGGTATACTTAACCGCATTATCGATAACGTTTATAAACACCTGTTTAATACGGTTCATATCACCCATAACCTCAATATTCTCGGCGGTTGGGGTGAATATAAGCTCAATTCCCTGCTTCTTTGAAAGCTCGGCATACATTGAGGCAGATTCCTCTAAGAGCTTGGAAATGTTAAAGGGTTGAGCTACAACGGTGAGTCTTCCGGTCTGCATTCTTGAGAAATCAAGTAGCTCTTCAACGAGACCCGAAAGTCTGTCTGCCTCAGAGAGAACAACATCAAGTCCCCTCTTAACAAGCTCTTCATCTGTTCCAATAGACATTTTTGCAGTTTCTCCCCAACCTCTGATAGCAGTAAGGGGGGTTCTCAATTCATGAGAAACCGAGGAAATAAAATCGTTTTTAAGATTTTCTGCTTGACTCAGCTCTGCAGCCATATAGTTGATGGTATCACAAAGCTCACCGATTTCGTCATTCTTTGTGATTTCAATTCTCGATTCGAAATCGCCCATCGCAATCTTTCTTGCGATATTACTTACGTCTCTAACAGGGCGAACTATCGATTTTATAAAGAAAAGTCCCGAAAAGGTACAGAAGCCTAAAATCGCAAGTGCCGATACAATCATAACAATAACAAACATACCTATCATTTTGTCGGCAGAACGCATAGAGGTAAGCCACCTATAAGCCCCGAGAACATTACCGTTCCCATCGTATATCATTGTGCTTCCCGCCATAATGGGTTCACCCGAGGAGGTTTTTATTCTCTGCACCTCGGTTTTGCCCGAAACTTTTGCCCTTTCATAATCGGGCATCGAATCGGTTGCAGTTTCAAAGCCCGTTGTTGAAACAACAGGTTTTCCAAAACGGTCTATAACCTGAACCTCGATTTTATCCTTATATTTAAAGCTACCTGCAATCGAAATTGCATTGTCCTCAAAAGTCAAAGTGTTTGTTCCCGAAAGAGCCGAAAACTCATAAGCATAATCGTTTGCAAGAGATATAATTCTTTCGGTATAAATTGAACTAAAAAGCACCGAGAAGGCAACTGCCACGGTGGTAGCAAATATGGCAACTATTAAAAAGATATTAAAAAACCAACGAACTGCGATACTTTTGAATTTGATTTCTAACTGCATTTGCCCTCTCCTTTCCTAAATTTGAAATAGATTTAATGGGTGTTCCATTTATAACCCATTCCCCAAACAGTTATAAGGCGTTTTGGGTCTGAGGGGTCATCCTCAATTTTTTTGCGAAGTCTTCGCATATTAACATCAACGATTTTTTCCTCGCCGTAATAGTTACTTCCCCAAACTCTGTTAAGAATATCGGTTCTGTCAAGAGCGATATCGGGGTTATTGAAGAAATATTCTATCATCTGGAATTCAACCTGAGTGAGTTCAATATTAACTCCGTTTTTCAGAAGTGTTCTTCTTCTGGTGTTAAGGGTGAACTCGCCAAGGGTTATATCGTCGCTTACAACCGCCTGAATTTTGCTTGAATGCATTTCAACTCGGCGGTAAAGTGAATCAACCCTTGCTAGCAATTCTGTTGGGCTGAATGGCTTTGTTATGTAATCATCAGCACCAAGCATAAGTCCGCTTATTTTATCCATTTCCTGAGTCCTGGCGGTTAGCATAATAATGCCCAAGGTTTCGCTTCTTTTCCTCAGTTCTTTACAAAGGGTGAAGCCATCCATACCGGGCATAGAAATATCAAGAAGTGCTATATCAAAGCCCTCTAAATCATTATCATAAATATCGAGTGCTTCCTCGCCCGAGCCTGCCTCACAGACATTATATCCAACTCGTTTCAGGTTAATCGCCTCAAACTCTCTGATAGCGGCCTCATCTTCAACTATAAGAATTCGCTTCATTTATATCACTCCTGTTTAAAAAGCTTGAAATTTGATTTAACATTTTCGAGGGTTACACCATCCTTGTTTGCGGCGGCGGAAATTCGGCATATAAATACCGTTTGTCCATCATTCATAATTTCCTCGCAGCCCTCAGATTCATATTCACCCTTGTCCCACTTTTCCTTGCTGACTGCCTTGAAATAGATGAGACTTTCTCCAACCGTCAACTCTTTGGCATCATATCTGTAAATCTCTCTTATGCGGTTGTTGGTATCCTTAAGCACCGCAATGTTTCCTATCCAGCGGGATGGAACTTTATAATAAAAACCGTCATCAACATTTATCATAGCGGTTAACTGATTTATCAGACTCTCGCCGTTAAAGGAACACCAGTCAGTAAGATAAAGTTTTTCGTTAACATCTGACTGAGTAACCGAGGGGATATTCTCCTGAACAGGAATTTCCAAAATGCCATCCTCGTTTATATCCTGAGTCATAAAGGTTACCGAACGCAAGGTTGCTGTTGTTTCTGCGGTATCAGGCGAAAGCAAGGGGTTAATTAGAATTCCCTTGTCCATATAAATCACTTCGGTTATGGCTCCAACACCCTTGATTTCGTCAATATAAATCGCAGGCTTTCCTGTTGAAAGGGTTGAAAGCTTTGGCTCATTAAAGGTTTTAGCAGTACTATCAAGCAAGCAAGAAGTAACCTGCAGACTTGAATCCTCCAAAAACTCATAAACAGATGCCGAGTTCGCCATCTTCGCCGAAGAGGTTTGAACAACGAATATTTCCTTTTTATCGTTCTGATTTAAATCACAGGTCAAGAAATGTGTGTATTTTTCAAGCATACGCTGATTAAGGGAATCTTCTCCCATACTGTAAACCGCTAACTGCATTTCACTCGTTCCGTATATTTCCCAACCAACCAGTATTTCCTCAATACCGTCAGAATCAAGGTCGCAGAACTCTATCATATCAACTCCGCCCGCAACGATTTTCTGCTGTGAAGCCGAAATCCATCTGCCATCCTCTAAAGCGATAGCATTGATATGCATTGTGATATTCTCACCGTCATTCATACTGTAAAACGCAAAGGCTTCAAAAACGCCATCTGCATTTATATCACGCTGAACAACAGCCGAACGGAACTCACCCCTTGAGGGATATTTGAAGGTATAGCTTCCGCCCGCACTTTCATCAATTGCAACAGCAATAGGAGCCAAATCACCCGAAAGAGAGGGAGGCATCAAAAGCTCTGCGGTATCCCCTGAGAATAAATCACAGCCGCACAACGAAAACAGTATTAAAACCGAAAGCAAAATACCGACAATTTTCTTAAGCACCATCCATCTCTCCTTTTCACATAAATATTCAAGATACATTATAACACAGCGTTCAAAAAAAATAAAGATATTTTATAAATATTTTTAAATATATATAATAAACCCCTAAACCGTTAAGTTCAGGGGTTTGATTTTAATATTTTTCTTTTGATTTTGCTCAAAAACGGGCGGATTTTTCTGACAAACAAAAACCTTAAAGGATAGCAAAAACGGGTCATAAAAACATAAAGCCTATAGCTTTTTGAGGTTGCACAGTCGGTATACTTTCCGTCCCTGTAAAATCCTTTTAAAACACCGATAATGTCCTCTTTTTTAACCCTTTCGGTGTGATAAACATTGTCGCCTCTGATAATATATCCTTTGTCGGTTATTTCAATTATTCTATGAAGAACAAATTTATCTAAGCCTGAAACCCTATAAAGCGGAACATCGTTAACCTTTAGTTCTCTGTCAACCTGTGCAATAACCGCAATATCCTTGCCGCCTCTGAGCATCGGGAGCATACTAATCCCGTTAACCGTAACTGCAACTTCTTTGTTTTCCTTTAAAGCTTCGGCAGTCGAACTATATTCTTTCATATTTCAAGAATTCCGTTTTTCTTAAGAGTTTTAAGGAAGCTTTCAACTGCAGCAGTTATCTCTTCCTTGCTTGCCGCTTCATATTCTGCCATCAAAGCATCGATAATTTCCTCTTTGGTAACATCGTTTTTGAGCATTTTAAAGATAAATGCACCCGTTTCGTTCATTTTGATGATTCCGTTCTTTTTGCCGAGGTCATCGCCTATAGCAACGGCAACCGTTTTATCGGCAACAACGCTGGTTACGAAATTATATTTGAGCTTCATTTTTATTTCCTCCAAAAATAGCATTATATGCGGTTTCTGCCGCAGAGGGCTCCATATTGCATTTAATCTTCCAAAGTCTGCAGGAAGAGAGAAGCTTGTTTATAAGCTCCATTGTTAAAATAAGGCTCTCGGTATTTCTTGGCATATAAACCTGAGTTAAAATTTTATTTAATGCCTCATCGGCCGAAATTTCCTCGCAGGAATTTTCTTTCGCTCTTTCGATAAAGCAAATGTTTTTTAGCTCGGTTTTTATATTGCTTCCGAAATTTTCTTTGCCCTTGAAGGGAGTGCCAAAGCCGATACATTTTCCATCTATAAACCGAACTATCGGCTTATCCCCGTTAACAATGGTCATTTTTTCTCCCAAAAGCTTCTGCCATAAAAGCATATGGGTTGTTTTTCCCGTTCCGCTTAGTGCCGCAAAAGCAACACCTTCGCCCTCAACATCAAAAAGGGCAGAATGAAGAACAACGGCCTGCCTTTGAGGCAAAAGCTCGGCTAATTTTCTATAAAAAGCTGTGGTTTCAAGGAAACGGTCAGGAAACTTCTGCTCAGCAATTTCCCTTTCATCCTGAATATCCTTTTCGCAAACGGCAATTTTAAAATCGGGCTCGCCTGAGGCTTTATAATCGGCACTCATTTTTTCAACCTCACCGAAAATGCCCGAATATTCAATTTTTAAATCGGCAAGGGAATAAATCATTTCTTTTTCTGCCTTTCTTTACTTTTGTTCATCAATAGAAAGCGAAAAGCTCGGCAAGAACTCCTCAAGGAAGATATCCGCCTCTTTAAGCTTCATATTTTCAATGGCTTTTCTTGTTGATTTTTCAGCAACTGAAAATTCACGGTTGCCCATATTAAGTTCCTCTATGCACTTAATAAGAGCCGAAATTTTATCAGCCGCTTTAACAAGTTTTGCGGTTAATTCATCGGGGTTGTAAATCTTTTGGAACTCATCCTTAAAGTCCTCGGGAAGCATATCGCTAAGCTGTTTTTCAGCAACAGCCTCAATCTGCTTATAAGCACCTTTAATCTCGTCATTATAATATTTTATCGGGGTTGGCATATCGCCTGTTATAATCTCGGAAGTATCGTGAAACATAGCAACCGCCGCAACAAACGAAGGCTCTGCACTTCCGCCTAAACGGTTTCTGTTTATAATAGCAAGGGCATGGGCAATTTGTGCCACCTCAAGAGAATGTTCGCTCAAGTTTTCTCTTCTGGTGTTCCTCATAAGACCCCAGCGGTAAATATTTTTCATACGTGACATCATAGCATAAAAATGATTTTGCAAAATAATTCACATCCTTTATTGAATATTATACCATTTACTGATATAATATCAATAAAAATATTTTTTATTTTGGAGAAGAAAATGGAATTTTCTTATTTAAAGTCGCAAACCTTACGCCCTACAAAAGAAAAAGGGCTCTCAACCTTTTTAATAGCCTTGTTAACGGCAGCTTTATTTTTCTTGCCCTATATAATTTTGGGCGAGGGATATTTTATATTCTATGGGGATTTTAATGTTCAGCAAATCCCCTTTTATCAGCAGTGCCATGAGGCTATAAGAAACGGAAATATTTTCTGGAACACACAAACAGACCTCGGCGTTAACTTTATCGGCTCTTATAGCTTTTATCTGCTTGGAAGCCCATTCTTTTGGCTTACTCTTCCTTTCCCGAACAGCCTTGTTCCCTATCTTATGGGACCATTGCTTATCCTTAAATTCGGCTGTGCGGCTCTTACTTCTTATCTTTATATCCGCCGTTTCACAAGAACACCCGAGGCTGCAAGACTCGGCGGACTTCTCTATGCCTTTTCGGGCTTTTCAATCTATAATATCTTTTTTAACCACTTCCACGAAGCTATTATTTTCTTCCCTCTTTTGCTTTTATCCCTTGAGCTTTTAATAACCGAAAACCGCCGTTTTTCCTTTGCACTTATGGTTTGCATTTGTGCTGTTTCGAATTACTTTTTCTTCTTCGGAATGGTTGTTTTCACGGTTATTTATTTCCTTGTAAGAGTTTTCTCAAAAGCGGT
Organism: Acutalibacteraceae bacterium; assembly: GCA_045531855.1. Classification (GTDB taxonomy): domain Bacteria; phylum Bacillota; class Clostridia; order Oscillospirales; family Acutalibacteraceae; genus UBA737. The sequence continues at coordinate 9,649 of JAZSEU010000001.1, read as the reverse complement.
AACCGTCAAACCTTCAAGATTTTTCGTTATTGTTTTTGAGGCAGTTTTGGGACTTCTTTTATCAGCATTCATACTTCTCCCCGCAATACTTGCCATAACCGATAATTACCGCATTTCAAGCACCTTACTTGGTTGGAATGCCATTATGTACGGCAAGGAGCAGATTTATGCGAATATTCTGCAGTGTTTCTTCTTCCCGCCCGATATTCCTGCCCGTCCGGTGTTCTTCCCCTCGGCTAATGTTAAGTGGTCCTCCCTCGGCGGTTGGCTTCCTCTTTTCAGTATGGTTGGTGTTTTTACCCTTTTTGCCAAGAAAAAAGGAAGTTGGCAGAAAAGACTGCTTGGAATTTGCATTTTTATGGCGTTGGTTCCTATTCTCAACAGTGCGTTTTACGCCTTTAACACCGCCTATTATGCCAGATGGTTCTATATGCCTATCCTTATTATGAGTATGGCTTCGGTTTGTCTTACTGAGGATAGCAAGATTAACTGGTCCTACGGCTATAAATGGGTGCTTGGAATTACAGTCGCCATTACTTTGGTTGTCGGTCTTTTCCCTCAGAAAAACTCAGATGATAAGCTCATTTTCGGTCTTTTCACCCAGTCGGATGACGGAATGTATTTCTTCCGTTTCTGGATAACCTGTCTGATTTCGATAGTCAGCCTTATAATTTTAGGGCTTCTCCTTAAGGTTCTTAAAAACAACCGCAAGGCCTTTTATAAAGCGGCTTTACCGATAATTTGCGTTATAACGGTTGTCTATGCCAATTTCTTTGTTGCCTGCGGCAGAAGTCATTCCTATGATGTTAAGGAAATTATGATTGATTCTCTGATTGAGGGCGAAGTAACTCTCGAGGGTGAAGAGGAATTCCGCATCGATGTTTATGACGGGGTTGATAATACCTCTATGTATTTGGGGTATGATGGCATAAACGCTTTTCATTCGATAGTTCCATCAAGCATTTTTGAGTACTATCACTACATCGGGGTTGAAAGGGTTGTCGGAAGCCGTCCCGAAATAGAATATTCGGCTATCCGCCCCTTGCTTTCGGTTAAATATCTGCTTAATCATAAAACGACCGACAGCTTTGTTGATACCGATACAAAGGGAACCTTAATGCCAGGCTTTACCTATAAGAAAACCGATAACGGATACTATGTTTATGAAAACGAGAACTTTATCCCCTACGGTTTTTCCTATGACAGCTATATGAGCTATGAGTTTTGCGATGGTTATTCGGGTGAAAACAAAGCAAATATGATGCTTAAAGCCCTACTTTTAACCGATGAGCAGATTAAAAAATACAGTCATTTAATGACCGATATCGAAGTGGCACACAATAGCTTTGATTTCTCTTCTGAGGCTATGAAAGCCGACTGCGAGGCCCTAAGAAAAACCTCTGCCGATTACTTTAAATTTGATAACAAAGGCTTCTTAGCAACCGTTACAAGAGATAAAGAAAATCTTGTTTTCTTCTCTGTTCCCTTTGATAAGGGCTGGAGTGCAACGGTTAACGGAAAGCCGGTAGAAATCGAAAAGGTCAACTCAGGCTTTATGGCAGTTAAGGTTGACGAGGGCGAAAGCCGTATAAGGTTTACCTATATCACCCCAGGGCTTACAGATGGCCTTGAAATCACCGCAATAACTGCTATTATTTTCCTGATTTATATCTTTGTCTTCCTGATTTGGAATATGAAGCATAAGCCTATTCCCTCTTATCCCGAGGGCGATATGCTCCTCAAAGAATGGAGAGAACAGGAAATCGAAGAAAGAACTTTAGAAAGTGCTTTGGAAAAGCCGAGCTTGCTTGATGAACTCTCTGATATTTCCATTCCATCTGTAAATCAAGGCTTTGAGGGCGGCTTTAAAATTGAAAGTGAAAAAAAGGAAGATAATTAAACTTGTAAATATAATATTATTATGATATTATTAAGAGTGATGATTTTCTGTCCGAAAGGAAATGTATAAATTTATGTGCCAAGAGAACACAAATATCAAGAAAAAAGTTTTAAGCTGTATTCAGCCAAGCGGTATGCTAACCCTCGGCAACTATCTCGGTGCTCTTAAGAACTGGACCGCTATGCAGGATGAGTTTGACTGCACCTTTGCAGTTGCCGATTTGCATGCTATAACCGTCCGTCAGGAGCCTGCCGCTTTGAGACAGCAGATATATTCAACCTACGCTCTTCTTTTAGCACTTGGTATTGACCCTGAGAAAAACACCGTTTTCATTCAGTCCCACGTGCCTGAGCATGCTAATCTTTCGTGGTTGCTTTCTTGCTATACCCAGTTTGGTGAGATGTCCAGAATGACTCAGTTCAAGGATAAATCCTTAAAGCACCCCGAGAATGTTAATGTCGGTCTTTTCTCATATCCCGTTTTAATGGCGGCTGATATTCTTCTCTATAAGCCCGACCTCGTTCCCGTTGGTGCCGACCAGAAGCAGCATCTCGAAATTGCCCGTGATATAGCAACAAGATTCAACAATATCTATGGCGATGTTTTCACTATCCCCGAGCCTTATATTCCGAAGGCGGGAGCTAAGATTATGTCGCTTCAGGACCCAACTAAGAAAATGTCCAAGTCGGATGATAACGCTAACGCCTGGGTTGCTATACTTGACAGTAAAGATGATATTATCAGAAAATTCAAGCGTGCCGTAACCGATTCCGATGCAGTTGTTCGTTTTGGTGAAGATAAACCTGGAATTTCAAACCTCATAACTATTTATTCTACGGTTACAGATAAAACTATAGCCGAGGTTGAAAAAGAGTTTGAGGGCAAGGGCTATGGCGATTTTAAATTAGCTGTTGGTGAAGCCGTTGCCGATACCTTAGCACCCATCAAGGCTCGTTATGATGAAATTATCAAGGATAAGAAGGCTCTTGAGGCACTCTATAAAGAGGGTGCTCAAAAGGCTGAGTATGTTGCACGCAAAACCTATTTCAAGGCTATGAAAAAGGTTGGTTTTGTTTTATGATTTTCCCGCTTGTTGGAAACACTAAGATAAAGCAGTCGGTTTTAAACTTTGTTAAAGAACAACGCCTGCCCCATGCCATCTTGATTGAGGGCGATAAGGGTACCGGCAGACATAGTCTTGCAGAGTTTTTATCCTTAGCGGCGGTTTGCGAACAGGATGATTCCCCCTGCGGCAAATGTTCCGCCTGCCGATTAGCGAAAGAGGGCAACCATCCCGATATATCGGTTACCGCTCCTGAAGAAAAGAAAAAAAATATTGCGGTTGACCAGATAAGAGCTCTCAAAAGTGAGACAAATGTTAAGCCTCATCAGGCAAAACGCAGAGTATTTATAATCGATTTTGCAGATACTCTTAATGAAAACAGTCAGAACGCTTTGCTTAAGGTTTTGGAGGAGCCGCCCGGCTCGGTTATGTTTATTCTTATCGCCGAAAGTAAGGCTTCCCTTTTGGAAACCATTATTTCAAGGTGCGTTACGCTTACCCTTAGTGCTCCTGAAAAAAATCTCGCTTTGGAACATCTTGTGGGCACTGTACAAAAAGATAAAGCAGAGATTGAAGAAGCCCTCGATTTATCTGCAAACAATATCGGCAGAGCTCTCTTAATACTTGCGGGCAAAGAGAGCAGCGAAACCTCGGCAGAGGCCAAGAGATTTCTGCAGTTTATGCTCGAAAAAAATATCTGGGGTATGCTTGACAGCTCCCTTAAGGCTCAGAAAACAAGGCTTGCTGCCTCACAGTTTATAAAAGAGCTAAAAAATGAGATTATTTCTATTTTAAAATCAAATCCCAAAGGCTTTAATGCTTCAGCACTTTCAAGGTTTTATGATGAACTGACAAACTTTGAAAAAAGCCTTGTTACAAATATAAACCTGCCATTGCTTTTCGCCGCTATGAGTAATAAGGCGGCTGAGGTTATGGGCAAAAGGTAAAATTTTGGAGGTCTTTATGACACAGGTTATATCCGTAAAATTTAAGGACAGCGGCAAGGCCTATTTCTTCGCCTCTGCAGGTGTTTCAGCCAAAGAGGGAGACCGTGTTATAGTTGAAATGCAAAGCGGTAAGGAAATGGGTACTGTAAGCGAGGGTAATCACTCGGTTGAGGATGACCAAATCGTTAAACCGCTTCGCAAGGTGCTCCGCATTGCAACCGAAAAGGATATGAAAAAATTAGAGGAAAATAAGGCAAAGGAAGCCGATGCCTTTAAAATCTGCGAGGAAATGGTTGAAGAGCACAAGCTTGATATGAAGCTTGTGAGCGTTGAATATTCCTTCGATGGCGGAAGAATTATCTTCTTCTTCACTTCAGACGGCAGAGTCGATTTCCGTGAATTAGTTAAGGATTTGGCAGCCCGTTTCCATACAAGAATTGAGCTTCGCCAAATCGGTGTTCGTGATGAGGCTAAAATGCTCGGCGGTATCGGAATATGCGGTCAGCCCTATTGCTGCAAGCGTTTCCTTAACGATTTCCAGACCGTTTCTATTAAGATGGCAAAAGAGCAGGGACTTTCCCTTAATCCAACCAAGGTTTCGGGCAGCTGCGGAAGACTTATGTGCTGTCTTAAGTACGAGCAGGATGCCTATGAGCATTTAAACTCTATAACCCCAAGGGTTGGCTCAACCGTTAAAACTAAAGAAGGTCTTGCAACCGTTACTGATGTCAATCTTATAACAGGCAACCTTTTCGTTAAACCGGTTGACAGTGATTCTATCCCCTATAAGATTCACAGAAACGATGTTAAACTTGTTTCAAATCATAAAAAGCCCGTTAATGAAACTTCTCAGGAGGAAGCCGATACTTAATATAAAATTTCCTCTTGCTTTTTCGAGCATTTGTGATACAATATTAGTATGATTGTAGTTAGTCGGAACGCTCAAAAGCGTTTCGACAAGCCACTTTACAAGTGGCTTTAGCAAAATTAAATTTTAATATTTAATTTTGCACAACACTCATTTCAATGGGATAGGACAAATTTTTAATAAAAAATTTGTCGCAAAATCAAAGATTTTGTGGCGAAACAGAATTGTTTCGCTTAACCTATTCCATTATTAACAAAGCTATGGAGGTGTATTTTGATGGCTTATACTATTTCTGATGCTTGCATTAGCTGTGGTGCTTGTGCTGCAGGTTGCCCCTGTGATGCTATCTCTGAGGGAGATACTCAATATGTAATTGATGCTGAGAAATGCTGCAGCTGTGGTGCTTGCGTAGCAGGTTGTCCCGTTGATGCTATCTTAGAGGACTAATTTTTACATAAAGGTTAACCTTCAACCAAACGCCTTTGCAGCTATGCTGTCTAAGGCGTTTGTCATTCTATAAGAGTTTTACAAATTTCAACAATTTTCGAAAGGAGGAATTTTCCGTGGAAAACACTAAAACTATCACAACCAACAAAAAGGCTTATCACGAATATTTTGTGCTTGAAAGCTTTGAAGCGGGAATTTCCCTTTCGGGCACTGAGGTTAAGTCTATAAGGCAAGGCGGTGTTAATCTCAAAGACGCTTGGTGTAGCGTAGACGGCGGCGAAATGATTATCAAGCAACTGCATATAAGCCCTTATGAGCACGGTAATATTTTCAACAAACAGCCTGACCGCAATAGGAAATTACTTATGCACAAGCGGGAGATTATGAGACTTCTGGGGGCAGTCAAGCAAGAGGGCTTGGCGTTAGTTCCCTTGTCGATGTATTTCAAAGGTTCTCTTGTTAAGGTGCAGTTGGGACTTTGCAAGGGTAAAAAACTTCACGATAAGCGTGAAACCGCCGCAAAAAGAGATGCTGCAAGAGCCATAGACAGAGCCTTAAAAGAACAAAATAAATAATAATTCCGCATTACGAATTACGAATTACGAATTATATATTCGGGGATGTAAAGGTTTCGACGGGGATTTTGAAGTATTGGAAGCGAGCAGCGGTGCAGAACCGCTATAAAATCTGCATAAAAAATTAACTAACAACAATAAAGTTGCTTTAGCAGCCTAATTTGGCTGCTCATCCGAACCGAGAGTACTACGGCTCGGCAAGGGTGTCATTTAAGTAGTGAACGTGAACAGCGGGAAGCCTTGACCGCTGTCATGAATTAAAGGCTACCGAGGTTTCAAGTTCGACACTTGACGGGAAACCAAGGGAATTTAAAGATGTGTCTGCGCTCGGAGACGCCGGTATGAATAGATTTTCGGACAGGAGTTCGATTCTCCTCATCTCCACCAGTCGAGTGGCTCGACACCCAATCCGCAATAAAGTCGTGTGCTAATCTTAAATTAGCGACTCGACCAAAAGGCTCGGATTTGAGTGTTGAAGCTCCACCAAAAAACGAACCAAGCCGTATGGCTTGGTTCGTTTTTTACCTCTTCACTCTTCACTCTTCACTTTTCACTAAAAAAAGCCAAGGCTTTCGCCTTGGCTTTAATTTGTTACTTTACTCTAAAATATAAACTTCCATATTGCGAACACCAAAGTTTGTGCAAGCACTCTTTGATGACATAAACAGGTCAATACCTGTCGGGAATCTCTTGACAAATCCGCCTGTATCAGCAGCAACGGCATAACCGTAAATAATGCTGCCGTTGGGGGACTTGATATAAAGCTTTGTACCATAAGGAATAACCTTGGGGTTAACGGCAATATATCCAGGCTTCGGAGCAACACCTGTTGCACAGTTGTTACCTGTATAGGTATAGGCAGTAGCACGAACTGTCATCTTAGACTTATATTTAACGGGGTTTCCGTTAGCATCAAGCTCAATAGCCGAAGAGGGCGAAAGAACTGATATAGATTTAACATCCGCACTGGTTTTTACAGCCTTAACAACATCCTTAGTTCCGATGGTTTTAACTGCATTAACCGGCTCGCTTAAAACGTTGGAGCCTGTAACGGTTTTTTCAACCGAAACGCCGTTTACAAACTTCTCGGTAAAGCTAACTTCCTTAACACCGTTTGTACCAGCCTTTAAAGAGGTCTCACCCCTTAAAATATTTGAGGAATAAACGGTTTTAGTTGAATAAGGAATAACCTCAGTGTAGCTTCCGTTAACAAAATCTATATCGGTATAATCGATATAAATTGTTTTCTTAATCTCGGTGTTAACCGAGGGCTCAACGAAATCATATTCATCAACAGTGATACCTGCGATTTCAAGAGCATCGCCAACGGTACCCTCAGTGAAGCTGATTTCGGTTGTTTTATCACCCTGGGTGATGAAGACGGGATAGGTGTATAAAATCTCGATTGAGGTTGTTCTTCCCTCAACCTTTGTTCTTGCAATGCTATAGCTTGAAGATTTAAGGTTAGCATTTGAAAGAACGTTTGTTACATTATTACTTAATGTACGTATTGTGTAAGTGTTTTCGCCATCGAAAATATTAACGGTGTAAATGGAATTGCCAAGTAAAGTAACTACCGCGATGGTGAGAGCAGTCATAACCGCCATACAACTTACGCGCATCTGACGTGAATTGAAAATTCTTGACAGATGATACTTTATTTTTTCTATCATCCAATAACTCCTTTTTTATTTAAAAACGAAAAGTTTTTGAGTTCGGCTTGTACTCTTTTTCACAAGCCTTTGGTATTATACCACAAAAATAAACTATGTCAAAGTTTGAAAAACGCTTATTTTCGTCTAAATTGCACAAATATTTTATAAAATTACAAAAGGTTACAGCTTTGTAACCTTTTATATTTGGGATTTTCTCCCATTTAATGACATTTAACTTGTGCAGTCCTACAAAATTGGCACCCAGTGGTGCAAAAACACCCCGGAAAAGCCCCTTTTTCCACAAAAAGTGGTGGTTGAATTGCGTTTTTTAAATAATACACCACAAAATATCGTATACCCAAAACTCATAAAATGCTTTACATTTTACGAGTTATATGATATATTTAATAGGTATGGTGCACATATATATAATATTCCGTTTCCCCCTTATATATACATATATATAATATATCGGTATACTCAGCTTGAGGCTGTGATATATAAATAATATCTTTTGCGGTTATACGCAAAGGGGTAAAAAATGGAGGAAGTAAAATGAATCTCATCTACGATGTTGAGGACAGACCTAAGTTTGGACAGATAATTGTCTTCGCAATCCAGCAGCTCCTCGCCATTATGGCAGCAACCCTCGTTGTTCCGGTTATTATCGGAAACGGCATGAGCCCTGCGGCAGCACTCTTCGGTGCAGGTGTCGGAACACTCGTTTATGTTCTTTTCACTAAAGCTAAGAGCCCTGTTTTCTTAGGCTCATCCTTCGCCTTCTTAGGCTCTATGGCAGCAGCCTTTGCGGGCGGTGTTTCAATGCAGTTAGGCTACGTTGGCCTTATCTTCGGTGCAATTTTTGCAGGTCTTGTTTATGTTGTTATCGCTCTTATCGTTAAATTCGTTGGCGTTAACTGGATAAATAAGCTTATGCCCCCCATTGTTATCGGACCCACAGTTGCCATCATCGGTCTTTCCCTCGCAGGAAACGCAGTTGGCGATGTTCAGAAGGGCGGCGTTACTAATGCAGAGGGTGCTTCTGTTGCTAACCCCTTAATCTGCGTTCTCATCGGCGTTATAACCCTTATCGTTGTAACTGTTTGCTCAACCTACGGTAAAAAAATGGCTAAGCTCATTCCCTTTATCATCGGTATCCTTGCAGGCTATGCAGTTGCCGCTATCTTCACTGTTATCGGTATTGCAACCGATAATCAAGAGCTTATGATTATCAATTTCTCTCACTTCACAAATCTAGTTGCAGACGGTGTTACCTTCAAAACCTTCTTCGCTCTTCCTGAGTTCACATTCCTTACCGCTGCGAAGGGTCTTGGAGAAATCAACGGTACATATATCGGTACAATAGCTATGGCTTATATCCCTGTTGCTTTCGTTGTATTTGCTGAGCATATTGCAGACCATAAGAATATTTCTTCTATCATCGGAAGAGACCTTCTTGAAAAGCCCGGTCTTCACAGAACTCTCCTTGGAGACGGTGTTGGCTCTATAGTTGGTGCTATCTTCGGCGGATGCCCCAATACAACCTACGGTGAATCTGTTGCCTGCGTTGCTATCACAAGAAACGCTTCTGTTGTAACAATTATCGCTGCAGCTATCGGTGCTATATTAGTTTCTCTTATAAACCCCTTTGTTGCTTTTGTTAACTCCATCCCCGCTTGCGTAATGGGCGGCGTTTGTATGGCTCTTTACGGCTTTATCGCTGTAAGCGGTCTTAAGATGGTTCAGAAGGTTGATTTAAACCAGAACAAAAACCTCTTTGTTGCTTCTGCAATTCTTATAGCAGGTATCGGCGGTTTATCTCTCACCTTCGGCAAGATTTCCATCACTTCAATCGCAACCGCTCTTATTCTTGGTATTGTTATCAATATTATCCTTTCAAAAGAAAAGGTTGAGGAATAATCTATAAACCACAAAATCCCTATGCTTCGGCATAGGGATTTTTTATTTTATGGGCAAAGTCCTTTTTATCGTACGGTCTTAGGTTTATAATAAAACCATACTAAAACAAAAGGACGGAAATGAAATGGCTTTTTTCATTATTTTAATTTCGCTCATCATTCTCTTTTTATGCCTTAGCGATAGCAAAGGTAAGAAAGGTTTTCTCCGCATAATAACTGCCCTCCTCTGCTTCCCCTTCGGCGTGATATTAGCCCTTACTAAAAAATATAAGTAA